>JBJFHP010000062.1:0-17579 GCA_051893715.1 Oscillospiraceae bacterium | reverse complement strand
TCAAGACGATAAGGGAAGCTTTCCATATATTTTTCGGCGGCAGTTATTGCTTCGCCGAGGGTTATTTCCCCGTTTTCAAGGCTTAATTTCTGTGACAATATTTCTTCATCGGCATTATAGCAGTATACCTTTTGCGCCGCATTGTCGTTATTAAGCCATATTTTTTCCGACCCGTCCGAAAGGCTGCTTTCAAGCAAAGGTGTTTCCCATAATCTGAGGCTGTAAATCAGGGTTTCGATTTTCCCGTGATCCTCGCCCTCGTAGTTATCCCGATTTGAGTAAACCGCCGCAATTCTGTTGTCATTCAGAAACTGCTCAATTGTTAAATCCTCACGCACGCTGCCATATCCGTAAGGTACGGCGGTAAACGCTTCGTCCGGGTAGTAATTCCCGCCAAGCCATTCTTTTTCAAGGAAACGAAGCTGATCGTATATCTTCTGCGGCGTTTCGATACCGTAAATGAAATTCTGCGAATAAACGGGAATGCTGTCCGCCTGCGGTATTATTATCTCGCAGTTGTCAAGCTTAAAAATACCGTCCGCCGCCGCAACTTTTTCTATTTCCTCTCGTGCGGTCGCCGTGACCTCGGAAACGGGGCGCAGGGTTATTCCGGTGCTGTCCCCGTCGATAACGCCCTGTTCCTTTTCGTTGCTGACGCCGCTTTCAATGCGGTTCATTTCGTCAATTACGTCCTGCGGAGTTTCAACGGTGCAGGAGCACAGCAGCCCCGAAACAAGCGACAGACCCACTATACTCGCAAGCACAAGCGCGCCGCCGCGCTTTTTGCCGCCGCTTTCAAATACGTTGTCAATGCGTAATTTCAACATCTCCTTTGTGCTGAAATAAGAAGCCGCCGCAGCAGCTCTGCCCGCGTTTTTGCCTGTTTTAAGAAGTAGATAGCAGTAATCACGCTTATAGGCATTATCCTTGTTTTTCGTGACCTCGCGGTCGCATAGGGCTTCAAGACTTCCCGAGCATTCACGCATGATCAGCCACGCAAACGGGTTGAACCACTGCACCGCCGCAACCGCTCCGAAAAATAGCTTTTTGTACGCGTCCTTACGCTTAAAGTGCATTAACTCGTGGCGGAAGATCATCGTAAGCTCCGCCTCGGAGTATTCCTGCGCGGGCAGGAATATAACAGGCTTCCCGAAGCCGAGAAGCATGGGCGAGCCTGTCTTTTCCGAGCGCAGAACGGGGATTTCTTTGTCAATAAAAAGCTCTTTCCCGATTTCGCGCGCGATATGTTCTTCGGCGGCGGCAGGTGTGCTGTCCGAGAGCAGATTTTTTCTGAAATACAGGTATTTTCCCGCCTGAAACAAAAGGCAGAAAACCGCGCCGACTGCCCACAAAGCAGGCACAAAAGAGGGTATCACAAGCTTAAATACAGGCGCTTCGGGAAGCTGTATGCTGTATGGTATTATAAGGCGTATCGCAAGTATCAGGGACAAAATGTAGATAATTCCGAAGCCGTAGCGCTTTGCTATTCTGCCCTTAAACAGCAGGAAAAGCGCCGTCGCAAGAGATACGCTTACCGTTACGGAAAACAGTACGCTCATAGTTACTCCTTATTGCTGTCGGTTTTCTCGTCGATAAAGGCTTTCAGGGATCTTATGTCCTCGTCGGAGAGGTTTTTGCCGTTATAAAGGCAGCTCACCAGCTTTGACACCGAGCCGCCGAAAATGCGGTCGATTATGCTTTTGCTCTCCTGCCGCAGATAATCCTCCTGATTAACGAGGGCGGAATAATATTTGTATTTCCCCTGTTTTTCGGCAGTCACAAAGCCGCGCTCCGTAAGCCTTGCAAGCAGGTTAAGTATAACCGCAAGGCTCCAGTCGTGCCTGTCCTTTAAGCCCTCCTGAATATCCACCGAGCTTACCGCCCTGTCGCTTTCCCAGATAAAGTTCATTATGTCCATTTCCGCCTCGGGCAGGCGCTTGTATTCCTTTTCCATTTTGTCGGTTCCTTTCGTATTTTGTTTAACATTTGTTAAATCTGAATTTATTATACAACTGTTAAATGGATTTGTCAAGGGGTTTTTAAAAACAACACCGCACATCATAGCTTCCGTATTAAAAAATCGGCTCTTGTTCCGCCGTCGGGCAGACGCAAGAGCCGATCATATATAACGTTATTGTCAGGAAAAATATATTGGCACATAGTCGCCGGCGAAGTAACAGCTCTTGTCGGTGGCATTTGCGCTGTCTGTTCAACAAACGGCGCTTGCTTATTCTGTTCACCCCTGCCTGTTCTTCATCATCGCGCTCGCCGAAAACCACGCGCCCTTCGCGCTGTAACGGAACACCCCGCCGTTCCTTTCGCATATCTCGCTCACGATAGCCATTCCCAGCCCGTGGTTCTCGCTGTCGTTTTTCGCGGTGGGAATTTTCCCGACGGGCGCATCGGGGACGTAAAGATACCTGTTCTTTACGATTATCGTAAGGTAATCCTTGTACATAAATACCCTTATCGAAGCGTAAGGCTCATCCGCCTTTTCGGCGGCTTCGAGCGCGTTGTCAAGGAGATTTGATATCACCGAGGAGATGTCCGAAAGCTCGATGCGTATTTCGGGGAGCTGCTCGAGGGAATACTCAAACGGTATCCCCCGCATTTCGCTGACTGCCGCCTTGTAGGTTATCACCGCGTCGATAAGGCTGTTCCCCGTTGACTGCGTGAGCGCGGGTCGGAGGCTGTCGGCGGCGTCGCTTATCTCGCGGAGAAGCTCGCGCGCCTGCGCGTACTCGCCGCTGTCAATAAGCGCTTTTACGCCGATGAGATGATTTTTGATGTCATGCCGGACCTTTCGCAGGCGCTGCGACGTCCGAAACTGAACCTCGAGCTGCTCCCTGACAGAGCAGTAGTCGGAGCGCAGGCGGTGAAGCTGCTTCTCACGCGCGTAGGCGGCGCATATCTCGGCGAAAAAATTGACGACAACAATACTCATCGAAAGCGTCAGCACCGCCGCAGCGGCAATTATCGGCGCAATATCCGCATTCCCCCCGTCAAAGCCGAAAAGCGACCCGAACACCGCCGTTATTACAAGAAAAACAGCCGTCACAAAGAAATAGTGCCGCCATGCACCGTCAAAGCTCTCCTGCGGCTGCTGCGACAAAATGTACCACACAAGATACAGCAGCCCGCCGCCCGCCGCCGCGCCGATAAGCCCGTATAACGCGTGATTGAACAGGCTGCCGTTCACCGCTGCGGGGTAGTCGCCGCGCATTATCGCGAACAGCAGACAATTCACCGTGAGCTCTGCGGCGGTGCGGATATATATGCAGGTCAGCGAAGCGGAAAGCGCGCTGTACGGCTTCATTCCGAGAAATACAATGCACATGAAAAACAGAACAGCCGCCGAAATAATGCACCCTGCCCACAGCGGAAGCGCCGACGCCGCAATGTCAATACCCCCGCAAAGTATCGTTATCAGCACATAAACGGCAGCGGAGCGCCCGCCTCCGCTCAGCCTGCGGACGAACGCTGCGGACATCGCGCTTTTTAACAGCATCAATACAGCGTCGACTATCAGCATTCGTTCGCCCTCTCTGTCACATAGTCGGAAATACGTCCGAGAAGCGCCCTTGCGCGGCGGCGCGAAAGCGGGATCAGCTCGCCGTTGTCAAGCTCAAGGTCGATACTGTTGACCGAGCGTATTTTTGAAATATTCACCACATAGCCGCGGCAGACCTCAAAAAAGCCCTTGTCCGCAAAGCGCCGCGCAAGCTCCGAAATCCGCACCGAGCACAGCTCGTACTCGCGGCTGCCCGTTTTAAGATACACCTTTCTTCGTATACAGCACAAGCAGAATATCTCGTCTGCGGTAAGCCGCAGCATCGAACGCTCCCCGCCGTTCACGGTTTCAAAAAGGATATACTCGGGGCGGCGCGCCATGCGGTCGGCAAGCACGCGCTTGAGCTCCGCCGTGACCGCGCTGTCGCCGCTGTCCTTGGGTATAAACGCATTTATTCGGTACGGTATCGTGTTGAACACCTCCGCGCGGTATGAGGTCACAAACACAAGAAAAAAGTTCGGGTCAAGCACGCGCAGCTTCTCCGCCGCCGCTTTTCCGTTTATCCCCGGCATATCTATGTCAAGCAGCACAACGTCAAAGCCCTGTCCCCGCTCAAACGCCCCGACAAGGCTCTCGCCGTCGGTGAACACCGTTATATCCGCAGAACAGTTCGCCTCCGCCGCGGCACGCTCGGTGAGCGGTCTGAGCTTCCCGCGGATATAAAAATCGTTGTCGTCGCATATTGCAATACGCATTTCACACCACCCCATTAAAAGTATAGCATAAAGCCTTAAAAAGGTCAATCACCCCGACGAGCCGTTCGGCAGCGCTGCGGCGCCGTTGGGTAAAACAGGCTTGATTGCGGCGCTGTTTTGTGATATCATCACAGCGAAAGGAAGCGATATGTATGCTTAGCCTGTTGTATCCCGACAATTACACCCACAGCGGGATAACGCTCGGCAGAGAGGTTTCGGAAAGCCTTGAACTGCCGTATATTGCAATGCTAATCTGCCCGTACAGCACGGAATATGCGCTGGGAATACTTACAGAGGTCATCACCGATGAAGCGGTGGTGCGCTGGCGGCAGGATATCCTTGAGGACTTCATCAATGTGCCGCAGCTTGAGCATAAGCTCCGCCGCAGCATAAAGACCATCTCCGACAGCGCGTGCTCGGTGTATGCGAGGTGCGGCGTTACGCAGTCGTTCTACGAGGTGGGCGAGAATATTGCGGCGATAGAAGCCTTTGCCGACTGTATGACAGAGTGTCATGAATTTGTCCTGAAATACGGCGGCAGGCTGCGCTCCGAGGGGATAAAGCGTATGCTTTCGGAGATAGAGGAGCGGTATACCTCCGAGAGTTACAGGGAGCTGTTAAAGGAAACCGAGGAGCTCAAAAAAAGCCTTGCCGACGGTATACGCAGCGTTACCCTTGCGATAAATTTCGACGAGGTAATGCGCCCGACGGAGATAATGCTGCTTTCCGCGGACAGGGAGCAGGTGCGCAGGCGGTCGCGGTTCGAGCGGCTGTTATCCCGCGCGGATACCGCCGAGCCCATATCGAAAATTTACTCCCGAAAAGCGAAGGAGGGACAAATTTCCGAAACAGACGGCGCGCTGTTCGCCGAGCTGGACGCGCTCTGCGGCGGCTATATGAAGCGCGTCAACGCCGCAGTAAGGCGCTGCTACGAGGAAAGCACCGATATGCTTGTGAAGCTTTCGCGGCAGATAGATTTCTTTATCGGCGCAAAGGAGCTCACGGAGCGTGCGCGGCAGCTCGGGCTGCCGTTCTGCCGTCCCGAAATTGTCCCGAAAGAGCATCGGAAATTCACCCTCAAAGCAATGCACGACCCCGTTCTCACCAACCGATTTCTGACCCGCCGCGTCTGCGAAAACGACGCCGTTTCGGTCTGCGTCAACGACTGCACAATGGACGACAGCGCGCGGCTGCTGCTGCTTTCGGGGACAAACAACGGCGGAAAGACCACCTATCTGCGCGCGGTGGGAATAAATCAGATACTCGCGCAGGCAGGGCTTTTCGTGTACGCCGAGAGCGCCGAGATATCGCTGTGCGACAATGTTTTCTTCCTGTCGCCGAAGGAAGAAAAGGCGGGAGTAAACACCAGCCGCTTCACCGAGGAATGCAGGGACATTCGCCGCACGACGGAATGCGCGACGGAGCACAGCCTTGTTCTGATGAACGAAAGCCTTTCAAGCACCAACCCGCAGGACAGCGGGCTGCTGGGCGAGGAGGTGCTGCGGATATTCGCGGACATAGGCTGCCGATTGGTTTTCACGACGCATATCCCCGAGCTTGCGCTGCTCCCCGAAAGGCTCAACACAAGCGAGGTCAGGAGCAGGCTGACGTCGCTTGTCGCGCTGTGCGACGAGAACGGCGCGCCGACCTACCGTATCGCCCCGGGAACGCCCGACCGCGCCCGCAACGCGCAGTATATCTTCGGGAAATTCGGCATTTCATTCGAGGAGTATTCCCGCGCAAAAAAGCGGCGGGAGCAGACATAAAAAACGACGGGCGCACAGTTCTGTACGCCCGCTCAATTATTTACGAATTGCCGCTTATACCAATTATACCAATTAAACCAATGCGAAAACGGGAACGGAAGCGTCGCTCCACTTGCCGCCGACATAAGCGTATACGCGGAAGGTGTAGGTCTTTCCCGCTTCAAGTCCCGTGAGGACAACGCTGTTCACGCCCAGACTCTTTGCGTAAATGGTGGAACCCGCGCCCTTAACGGTGTAGTTGCTTGCTCCCGATACCTTATCCCATACAAGGGCAGCCATGCCGTTGCCCGAGTAGATAACGCGCACGTTTCGGGGAACAATGGAGGAAATCGTCTTGGTAGTTACCTTTACAACAGCGGAAGCGCCGCTCCATTTGCCGTTGACATACGCGAAAACGCGGAAGCTGTAGGACGTTCCGGGGGTAAGATTTTCAACGACAACGCTGTTTGTCGTTATGCTCTTTGCATAAATTGAGGAGTCTGCGCCCTTGACGGTGTAGGCAGTCGCTCCGTCTACCTCGTCCCATACGAGAGCCGCCATGGTATCTGCCGAATATACGCAGCGAACATTCTGCGGCGCGGTCGTCGGAGGTGCAGCGGGAGTTGCCTTGACAACAGCGGAAGCCCCTCCCCACTTACCGTTTACATACGCGAACACCCTGAACGAGTATTCCGTGCCGTTTGTAAGCCCGCTTATCGTTACGGTGGTTTCGGTGATGTTCTTCGCAAGGATAGTCGTGCCTGCGTCCTTAATGGTGTAGCAGCTTGCGCCGGGCACCTCGTCCCATGTGAGCGTTACCTTCTCATTGCCCGCGACAGCCTTTACGTTCTGCGGTACTGTGGTGTAGGGAGTTACCTTGACGGTCGCGGAGGCGCCGCCCCACTTGCCGTTTACATACGCGAATACTCTGAACGAATATTCAACTCCGTTGGTCAGTCCGGTTATCGTTGCGGTGTTGGATGTGATATTTCTCACAAGGATAGTCGTGCCTTCGTTCTTGACAACATAGCAGGTCGCGCCGTTCACCTTTACCCATGTGAGAGTTACCTTGCCATCGCCCGCGACAGCCTTGACGTTCTGAGGGATAATGTTGGGGGCGGTGACCGTTACCTTAACGGCGGAGCTAACGTCAAGATACGGCTCGCAGCCGTAAACATAAGCGCCTACCACAATGTTGTAGTTTCCTGCGGCAATATTATCAACGGTAAGCTCCGTTGCACCCGCGCCGATAGTGCCGAGGAGCTTGCAGCTGCTGCCGTTTACGGCAAATATACCGTACTTCTCGGCGTCTGCGACGGGCTCCCATTCGGCGGTAATTATCCCCGCGCCGCCGACAGCGGTAAAGCTTGTCGTGAGGTCGTCCGTGCTCTTGCCGCAGAGCGTGCAGAAATCGTCCGCGGTGGTGAAGAAGTGGGTGTGAACAAAGTGCTCGGGAGTGTTTCCGCCCGTTATTTTCAGACCCGCAACGGGCTTTCCGTAGATATTGTCGGGGACAACAACGTCGGTATCGCAGGAGATGAACGACGCTATGTAAGCATAATTGTCATCGGTGGTGTAGGTTATCTGGGAAACAGAGGTTTCATAGCTTGTCGCCGCGCCCTCGGGGTAAACGAGGAGCATATCGTTGGTCGAGCTGCCGTAGGAGTAGAATGCCTTGGGATATATCTGCAAAAGCCCCTCGGGGAAAATAACCGTGCCGAGAGCGGTATCACCGAACGCGCCGCTGCCGACTACCTTGAGAAGAGTAGAGGGCATTTTGACGTCCGAAAGCGTGTAGCAGCTGTTAAAGCAGTAATACGGGATCTCCGTAACGCCCTCGGGGATATCAATATGGGTCAGCGCTCTGCAATTTGAAAAAGCATTTTCGCCCAGGGAGGTAACCTTGTTTCCGAACAGAATATTTGTGAGCTTTTGGCAGTCATCGAACGCATAATTGTCGACGGTTATTACAGAGCCGGGAAGCGCGATATTTTCAAGGCTTCTGCAGGATTGGAACATTGCCCTTGATATCTTTAAGGTGCCCTCGGGAAGGGCAATCGTTGTCAGACCGGTGCAGGAAAACGCGGAAGTACCGAAATCCGTGCAATCGGTGGGAATTACTATCCTTGTTAATGCCGCGCAGCATTCAAACGCACTGTCGCCTATTGATGTAAGCCCCGACGGAAGAACAACGTCCGACAGCACAACGCAGTTAAAGAAAGCATAATTGCCTACGGAAACCGCTTCTGTCGGGAGAGTAACGGACGAAAGCGCTTTACAGTTGTAGAACGTTTTTTCGGGGACAGAGGAGAGCGTATCGGGCAGAACGGCATTTATGAGATGATCACAGCCGTAGAACACAGCGTCGTCCATTGTCGTCACGGAATCGGGCAATGTCACAGAGGTAAGCGCCGTGCAATTTTTGAATACCTCTTTTCCGAGGGTAGACAGGTATTCATTGAATGTGATATTTTTCAGAGCGGAACAGTCGGCGAACGCCCTCTCGTTAATTACCGTAAGTTCTGTTCCGAATGTTACATCGGTAAGCGCCGTGCAGCCCGAAAACGCATTTGCATTCAGCGTGATGACCGAGTTCGGGATAACGACCTTCTGAAGGCTCGTGCAGTCGGCAAACGCAAAGCGTGATATTGTGGACAACTCCGTACCCGCGCCGAAATTCAGCGTTGTAATGCCTGAGCAGCCCTGAAACGCGTAATCCCCTAAAGAAAGCACGGAGGACGGAATCGTAACGACAGTCAGCGAGTAACAGTTATTGAAAGAATAATTGCCGATAGTGACAAGTCCCGAGCCGAAATTGAGCGTTTTCAGCTTGTGACAGGACTGAAAAGCATAGTCGCCTATGGCGGAAAGGTCGTCGTTGAATGTCACCGAAACAAGCGACGAACAGCCCGAAAACGCATATTTGCCGAGCGTCGTAAGCGTGCTCGGGAATTTAATGCTTGACAGCGATGTGCAGCTTTGAAAAGCGCCGTAGTTGATAACGCCGAGCCCCTCGTTAAGGGTAACGGTGGCGAGAGCGCTGCAGCTTTTGAAAGCGTATTCACCGATAGCCGTTATGTTAGCGGGAACGGTTATCCTCGAAAGCTTGGTGCAGCCGGAAAACATTGAATCACTGATATTTGTTATTCCTGTGCCGATATTTACGGCAGCAACAGAAGTGCAGCCGCTGAATGCGCTGTAACCCACCGAGGTAACGCTGTTCGGTATCGTAACGCTTGTCAGATTGGCACAGGACGCGAACGCGCTGTTTCCTATACTCTCAAGCCCCGACGGCAGCGACACGGAAGCAATGGAAGTTCCGCTGAACGCCATGGAGCCTATTTCCTTTAACCCCGCGGGAAGTGAAACGGCGGTAATGTTGGACTGACCCGAAAATGCGCTGCTGCCTATTGTCGTAACGGTTTCGGGGAGAGTGACCGAGGTTATCTTGCTGTTTTTAAGGGTGCCTATCGATCTGACGGTGTAGCCGCCGAGGGTGTCGGGAACGGTCACATTTCCGCCCGTGCCCGTGTAGCCTGTCACCGTTGCATAGCCGCCGCTGAGGGTGTAACTGTAATCTCCGTCGGTATAGCTTGCCGCTTCTGCCGTAATGGATATCGACGGGAATATACCCGTGGTTTCGGCAGCTATCGCCGCGCCCGAAATGACGACAGCCGCAAGCATTGCCGAAAGGAGCTTTTTGCATTTCATTGGTTTACCTCCGTAAAATAAAGTTTACAGGGTAATTATACCACGCACAGCTCCCGATGTCAACAAATTTTCCCTCGATAAAAAATGCGGGAGCAGGTTTTCTGCTCCCCTCGTTATTATTTGTGCTCAACGCTTATTTTTATTGTATATCAGCACAAGCCCCTTGAGCATAAGGTCGTCGTCAATGATGATATCGCGCCTGCAAAGCGGAATTACTACCCCCGAAAGCCCGCCCGTTGCGACAACGGTGCACTTCTCGCCGAGCTCCTCCTCCATTCTTTCCACCATGCCGTCAATAGCGCAGGCGTTTGAATACATGATACCGCTTTTCAGGCACTCGACGGTGTTCGCGCCGATGATCCTTTTCGGCTTTTCAAAGGCGATCCTCGGGAGCTGGGCGGTGCGGGAAATAAGCGCGTCGGTCGACACCGCCATGCCCGTCATGATAACGCCGCCGATATAATTGCGCTTGCTGTCAACAACGGAAATAGTGGTCGCCGTTCCCATGTCTATTATGATGAGCGGCACGGGGTATTCCCGTATGCCCGCAACCGCGTCAACGACAAGGTCGCTTCCGAGCTGCGCGGGGTTATCTATCATAATGCTTAGCCCCGTCTTTATCCCCGGTCCGACAACCATGACGTCGCAGCCTGTGAGCTTTGTTATCGCCGCCTTGACCGTGCCCGTTACCGAGGGTACGACCGAGGAAATGATAGCGCCGCTGATATCCGCAGGGTCAATCCCGTTCATGTCGAGCGCCGCGCGTATGCTGACGGCATATTCGAGGTCGGTCGCAGTCTGCGTCGTAGAGATACGCTCGCGGAAGAGTATCCTGTCGTTTTCGGCACAGCCGAGGACAATATTAGTGTTTCCGATATCAACTGCAATTATCATCTTACTGCTCCTTATCTGTTGTTTCCAATATCATATCAAGTATGGCGTGCGCCGCCTTTTCCTTGCTCATGAGCTCAAGCTCCCGCTGCGAATGCGGCGTTATCACGGTGATAACGTTCGTGTCGCCGCCGAAGCCTGCGCCTTTGGTGCGAAGGCTGTTGGCGCATATCATGTCGCAGTTTTTGGACAGCAGCTTTTTGCGGCTGTTTTCAACAACATTGTCCGTTTCCATAGAGAAGCCGCACAGGAACTGCCCCTCGCGCTTGTTTTCGCCGAGGTATTTCAGAATATCGCGCGTGCGCTTCAGCTCAATACGCATATCATCGCCGGATTTCTTCAATTTGCTGTCCGATACCTCAACGGGGGTATAATCCGCCACGGCTGCCGCCTTTATGATGATATCCTGCTCTGCCGATACGGCGGTCACCGCCTCGAACATATCCGCCGCGCTCACAACGGGAACTACCTTCACAAACGGCGGCGGAGCAACCTCCGCGTGGGCGGCGACAAGCGTCACCTCCGCGCCCCTGAGCATTGCCGCCTTCGCAGCCGCAAAGCCCATTTTCCCCGAGGAATGATTTGTGATAAACCGCACGGGGTCAATAGCCTCACGGGTCGCGCCCGCCGTTACAAGCACCTTTTTCCCCGCAAGATCCTTTTCAAACGCGATCTCCCTTAGGATATATTCGAGAAGCTCCTCGGGCTCGGGCATTCTTCCGTCGCCGCTGTCGCCGTTCGCCAGCATTCCCGCCGCGGGCTCGATGATCTCATAGCCGAATCTGCGCAGCTTTTCGATATTGTCCAAAACGATAGGGTTGTGGTACATATTGTGATTCATCGCGGGGGATATCATTTTTTTGCAGGGGCAAGCCATGACGGTGGTGGTCAGCATATCGTCCGCAATGCCGTTCGCGATCTTTCCGATAACGTTCGCCGAGGCGGGCGCAACCATTACGAGATCCGCCTGCTTCGCAAGCGCGACGTGTTCAACGCTGTACTGAAAATTGCGGTCAAAGGTGTCGATAAGGCACTTGTTCTGCGTGAGCGTTTCGAGAGTTATCGGGTTGATGAAATTCGCCGCGTTTTCGGTCATCAGGACGTGTACGCAGCAATTGAGCTTTTTCAGCATTCGCGCAAGGCTTGCGATCTTGTATGCGGCTATGCTTCCCGTAACGGCAAGAACGACTGTTTTTCCTGTGAGCATTGTTTTTCTCCTTTTCAGAAAAGAAACCGCTGATATTGCGCAGCGGTTTCGGGAATTATGCGGGTTTATTGTTATGGCTGTATAGGTTTCTTGGTCATCGGCTGTATAAGCTTCGCGCGGAAAAGCGCCGAGCCGACAGCGCCCGTTATCACGGTAGATACCGCCATCTCAACGACAGCGTTAACGCCGACGAACAGGCATATGAAAACAAATACGTTGGTTGTCCCGAGGTTTGCCATTAACCCCCGGACATACTCGGTATTTCCGAAAAGCAGCATAAGCGCGGACATGAAGAACGCCGTGTTGAAGAACGCGGAGCAGAAGCCCGTAACAGTGCTTGCGATGTAAGGGTTGGAGCGCTTGCTCACCGCCCTGAAAACAAGTCCTACAAGCAGTCCGTCAAGCAGTCTTGGGATAAACCTCTGAATGAATGCAAGGATCGGATTTATGGACACGAGAACTGCGCCCATGCCGCTCGGTACGCCGATACCGAAGCACTGAAGGAAGCTAAGTATACCGAATATACCGCCTGCGACAGCGCCTCCGACGGGACCCAGCGCAACCGCCGCAATGGCTACGGGTATCACGTTAAGCGATACGGAGAGCGGGCCGATAGGAATTGTTCCGATAGGCGTCATAGAGAGTACAACCAGCAGAGCCGTGATGATTCCCATTAACACCATATCTTTGGTCTTGATGTTTTTCATATTCAATTTTCCTCCTGTTATTATTCCCTATTTTCGCGGAATTACGATTTCGGGATACAATACATGAGTATTATAGCACAGATCTCGGCGAAATGCTATACTTTTCCGCAATTTTGTATATATCGGACAAAATGAGCCGCCGCAGTCGATGTTTTTTTGTGAGCTGTCCCCTGTCCGCATACTTGTCCGAAAAATCGTGCGGTCATTCGTCCGCCATGCGGTATCCGATTCCCACCTCGGTCAGGATATACCGCGGCTCGGCAGGGCGCTTTTCGATTTTTCTGCGGATATTCGCCATATTGACGCGCAGGATCTGATTGTCGTTTTTCGCATTGGGTCCCCACAGCTGGCGTATTATGTAATCGTATGTGAGCACGCGTCCCGCATATTTGCCCAGCAGGGAAACTATCTTGTATTCGTTCTGCGTGAGCTCCGCGTCGCGCCCCTCTATCATTACGCGGCACTTCGCGTAGTCTATCACCAGATCCCCTACGCAGTAGCGGCTGTCGGGCGTTATATTTGAATTTGTCCCTCCGCTTGCGGAATGCCGCAGAGCGACCTTGATCCGCGCGAGTAGCTCGGGTGTTCCGAACGGCTTCATGATGTAGTCGTCCGCGCCGTTGTCAAGAGCAGTCACCTTGTCTATCTCCTCGCCGCGTGCGGATACGACTATTACCGGTATAAGCGACCATTTTCTGAGCTCCGCCACTACCTCCATGCCGTCCATATCGGGAAGCCCGAGATCAAGCAGGATAACATCGGGACAATGTGAATTTATAAGCGCTATCCCCTCTTTTCCCGTCGAGGCGGTAAGCGTGTCATATCCGTTGGATTCGAGAATAGTCTGCATAAAATACTGTATACTGCTCTCGTCCTCAATGATAAGCACCTTGTGCTTTACTGCCATTGTTTTGACCTCCTTTTATCATTTTCATCATTTTTACCATTTATATCATTTCATCGGGAGAACAAATTCAAGGCGCGCCCCTCTTTCGCCGTTCCCCGCGCTCATTTTTCCGCCATGCAGATTTACAACGCTTCTGCACAGCGATAAGCCTATCCCCATGCACCGCCTTCCGTCGGTGACCTTAATTTCGGGGCTGAAAATCATTCCGTCGAAAATATGCCCCAGGTCGTCGCTGCTGAATCCGCAGCCGTTGTCCTCAAAGGAAAAGCGGACATTATCCCCGTCGCCGGAAAGCTTTATATTTATTTCCGTGACATTCTGCCCGTGAATTGCTGCATTTTCAAGGATATTCTTAATTACCTGCCTGATAAGCGGCACGTCCATAGGCACCATCAAAAGCTCTCCCGGGACGTCGGTGTTGACGCGGATATCAGGGTGGCTGCGGTGGAAATCCATCACGACCTCGCCTATTACCTCCTCGGCAGCCTCGGGGCGCTTGTTGAGTTCTCCCGTGCCGCTGTAAAGGCGGGTCACGGTGAGGATATTCTCAAAAACACGCGCAAGCCACTGCGCCTCGTCGCGGATATCCTCGATGAGCTTTGTTTTTGTTTCCTCGGGGAGTACGTCCCTGTTGTCAAGATATGCGGCGGCGGAGCCCGCTATGGTGGTGACGGGCGTCCTTACGTCGTGCGACACGGAGCACAGAAGATCCGCGCGGAGCTTTTCGCGCTCGGCAATGCTTTTCAGCTCGGACTCGCGCCGCATCCGCGTCATAAGCATACTCATCATAAGCGACGCGCAGCTTGATATCACGAACGAAACGGGGTATTTGAAGATGGAATCATTCAGCAAATAGTACGGCTCGGTGAACGCCCAATTGGAAAGGAACGTGCCGATAAGCGAGGCTAATATGCCGTAAAGATACCCGTTGGTAAATCTTGCGGTGAAAACAACGCCGAGAAGGAATACGGACGCCGCAAACGTATCCTCCCGTGTGACATAGTTCAGCACAAAACAGACAGCCGCTGCCGCAGCCATTATCGCCAGCGTCAGACCAAGGTCCTTAACCGCCTGTTTCAAGGAAGCCCTTTTCATTACAGCATCCCCTTCCGGAAAGCACGCTACCTTTTTGCAGCTCTGCCTTATCATATTATAACACATTTTTCGTCGGAATGGTATAAATTTTTCGTTAAAGTGACAATTATTTCTCCGCCGGCAAAAATCTCATCAGTTCACATTCACAAAATTACGGTCATTCCGAAAATAACGGCGTTTTCCTCATAAACCACCGCCTGTCCGAATAAAATTTTATGAGGAGGGTGCAGGAATGGATATCATCTCAATGCTCAACGAAAAAGTGATATGGGGCGTGCCCATGCTTGCGGCAATGCTCTTTACGGGCGGATATTTCAGCATAAGGACAGGTTTTTTTCAGCTCCGCCGCTTCGGTCACTGCATGAAAAACACCCTTTTTTCCCGCTCGGGAAGAAACAAAAGCGCCGACGGCTCGGTAAGTCAGTTTCAGGCGATGTGCTCCGCGCTCGCCGCAACGCTCGGCACGGGCAACATAGCGGGAGTTTCCGCGGCGCTCGCCGTCGGGGGCGCGGGCGCGGTGTTCTGGATGTGGGTATCGGCGGTATTCGGCATGATGACGGGCTACGCCGAAAATGTCCTCGGGATATTTTACCGCAGAAAGAAAAACGGCGTATGGCGCGGCGGCGCAATGTGCTATATCCGCGGCGGGCTTTCGGAAAAGCCGTTTCTCGGGCGCATTGCCGCTCCGCTGGCGGCGGTTTTTGCGGCGCTGTGTATGCTGGCGGCGTTCGGTATGGGAAATATGGCGCAGATGAACTCGGCTGCCGAGGCGCTGAATATAAACTTCGGCGTTCCGCAGGCGGTGACGGGCGCAGCCCTTGCCGCCGCCGCAGCGCTGATCATTTTCGGCGGTGTGAAGCGCATTGCGGCTTTCACCGAAAAGCTGGTGCCGCTTATGTCGGGCTTTTATATCATCGGCTCGGTTTACATACTTATCGCGAACGCACAGCGTATTCCCTCGGTATTTTCCGCGATATTTGAGGGCGCGTTCGGAATAGGCGCGGTCAGCGGGGGGATACTCGGCGCGGCGGTCAGGCGGGCGGTGTCCGTCGGGTTCAGGAGGGGCGTTTTCTCTAACGAGGCGGGGCTAGGAACATCGGTCGCGGCTCACTCCGCCTCGTCGGTGAAGGAACCTGTCGTTCAGGGAATGTGGAGCATTTTCGAGGTGTTTTTCGACACTGTTGTCATGTGCTCGCTCACGGCGTTCGTGCTGCTTGCAAGCCCCTGCCGCGCAGTCGCCGCAGAGGAAGCGCTCAATGTGGTAACAACGCAAACGCAGTACTACCGCCTCACCGACAGCGATACGCTGATAACAGGCGGCGCCGCTCTGCCCGAGGTAACGGAGTGCCGCACGATTTACGGCGGCAATATAACAGCCCAAACCGGCGGGATATACACGTTTTCAAACATAATGACGGTGCGCGGTACTGCCGACGAAAACGGCGTGATAACCGGCGCGGAAATTGCGCCGCTGGACGGCTCAGGGCTTGCAACCTACGCGTTTTCGCAGACGTTCGGCGGCGTTGCGGGGAAGCTCCTCGCGGCGGCGGTGGTTATGTTCGCGTTTTCGACGGTCATCGGGTGGAGCTGGTTCGGGTCGGAGGCGGCGGTATACCTTTTCGGAGCAAGGGCGGCAGTGCCGTTCAGGGTGATTTTCGTGCTGGTCGCGGCAGTCGGCGCGTGCGCGGACATGGGGCTCGCATGGGGCATTTCGGACGCGCTGAACGGGCTTATGGCAGTGCCCAATCTGTTCGCGGTGCTCTGCCTTTCGGGAAAGGTGCTGGATATCACGCGGAATTACTCCGAAAGGATATTCCGCTGCAAAAAAATAAAGCCGATGCTCTCGGCTTATGAAAATGACCCCGAAAGAAACCATTAAGGTATTTACAAAACCGCGCGGCGGTGTTATAATGTATACAACAGAAAAGCGAGGACGGTGAACAAAATGGCTAATGAAAGACAATGCCCCGCCGCAAAAAGGTGCAGCGGGTGTCAGCTGTCAAATATGACATATGAGCGGCAGCTTGAATGGAAGCAGAAGGACGTTGAAAAGCTGCTCGGCGGCTATCACGCGGTAAACCCTGTTATTCCCATGAGCGACCCCTGCGGCTACCGCTGCAAGGTGCAGTCGGTATTCCGCAGCGACAGGAACGGGCGCATTATTTCGGGGGTATTTCAGTCGTCGAGAAACGGCATTGTCGGTATCGACCGCTGCATGGTGAACGACCCGCGCGCCGATGAGATAATCGTCGGGATAAGGGAGCTTCTGCGCTCGTTTAAAATTCAGCCGTGGAACGTCGGTACGGGGCGCGGCTTTCTGAAGCACGCTCTTATCCGTATCGGAAAAAGGACGGGCGAGATACTTGTAACGCTTGTCGGAAGCAGCACTATGTTCCCGAAAAAGCACGACTTCACCGCCGCGCTTGTGAAAAAATTTCCCGACATAACCTCCGTTACCTTTTCGGTCAACACCGACCCCGATATGCTGCTGCTCGGGCAGCACACAGAGGTGCTGTACGGCGACGGTTATATAATCGACGAGATTTGCGGGAAGAAATTCCGCATTTCGCCACAGTCGTTCTATCAGGTCAACCCCGAACAGGCGGAACGGCTTTACGAGTACGCAATAAACGCCGCGCGGCTCACACCGAGGGACAATATTCTTGACGCGTACAGCGGCACGGGAACGATAGGGATAATCGCCTCGGACTTGGTTAACAGCGTTCAGGGCATTGAATACAACGCCGTGGCAGTGCGCGACGCAGTGCAGAACTGCCGCATTAACGGCATAACAAAAAAGGTGGCTTTCAACCGCGGCGACGCGGGAGAATATCTCCGCGACCGCGCCGCTCACAAGGTGCATTTCGACGCGGTTTTCATGGACCCCGCCCGCGCGGGTGCGGACAGGAAATTCCTCCGCGCGCTGTGCGCGGTGCGCCCCGAAAGGATCGTGTACATTTCCTGCAATCCCGCTACCCTCGCGCGCGATCTGAAAACACTCGCGGCGGATTACTCCGTGGAGGATATACAGCCGTTCGATATGTTTCCGT
>JBJFHP010000061.1:0-17609 GCA_051893715.1 Oscillospiraceae bacterium | reverse complement strand
AAATTCCGAGCATTTACAGGACGCAATAAATTATTTGACCGAGGTAATAAAATATCAGTCCGAAAATGAGGACACATTTATTTTCAGAGAGGAAGCGGGGAAATACAGCGAAAGCCCTGTCATAAAGCCATTGCTGGAGCTTTGCTCCGATACGGAGCTGTATTTCACCTATCCGTCAGAGCTTTACCTTGACGATTTCAGTAAATATCTTTCGGGAGAAATATCCCTTGACGAATTTATCGCCGAAGCCGACCGAAAACTGAAGGTGTACTTAAACGAATGATGAAAACAAAAAAACGCCTTAAATGGAACACAAAATGCAGGCTCTGCCTGCTCCCGAGCCTTATCGGAACAGCGATATTCTTTATAATTCCGTACATTCGCGTGCTGTATTATTCGGTTATCGATAATCAGTTTAAGCGGAATTTCGTGTGGTTTGACAACTACATAGAAACGCTGCGGAATGAATATTTCCTGCTTGCCCTCAAAAACTCGCTTTTGCTGATCGTTATTGCTGTTCCCGTGCTTATTTTGCTTGCTTTGGTCATCTCGCTCGCGCTGTCTTACGGGATAAAATGGGTAAGAAAAACGCGCTTTGCATTTGTTCTGCCGATGGTTATTCCGACCGCAAGTATCGTTGTGATATGGCGCAGTATTTTCGCCGAAAACACCACCGTTCTGCCGATTTACCTGCTGTTTATCTGGAAGAATATCGGTATCTGCATCGTACTGCTGACTGCCGCGTTTACGGCGATCGAACAGAGCATTTATGAAGCGGCGCGCCTTGACGGGGCAGGAACATTCGCGCTCCACACGAAGATTACAATTCCTATGGTAATGCCTACGGTGGTATTTACGGTGCTTTTGTCGATCGTAAACAGCTTCAGAATTTTCAAGGAAAGTTACCTCTTTTACGGCACGAATTACCCGCCCGACCACAGCTATACTCTGCAATATTACATGAATAACAATTTCCTCAAGCTTGACTATCAGAGCCTTGCGGCAAGCGCGGTGCTGACATCAATTCTTGTTTTCATGATCGTTATGTCAGGCGTTTTCGCACAGCGGAGGTATCGCCAATGAGAAAGGTCAATTCTGTTGTTATATTTGTACTTGCGATAGTTTTCGCGGCGCCGATAATTGCGACTGTTGTGCTGTCTTTTTCGGCGGAGGGAACGCTGTCGTTTCAGCCCTACGCGGATTTGCTTTTCGACTGCTTTGTATTCTATCCGCAGTTTTGGAACAGTGTGATTTACGCGGTTGTAATAACGGTAGTTCAGCTTGCGGTGATAATTCCCTGCTCGTTCGGGTTTTCGCAGGCGAAATTCAAGGGCAGGGGCGCGCTGCTCGTGTTCTATATCGTGCTGATGATGATGCCGCTTCAAGTAACGATACTTCCGAATTACATAGGGCTTCGGGATATGGGGCTTATCGACACGCCGCTTGCTATAATACTTCCCGCGATATTCAGCCCGTTCGGGGTTGTCGTGATGACTCAGTATATGAAAAGCATTGACGGCAGCGTTATTGAAGCCGCGCGGCTTGAAACCAACTCAATTATCCGCATAATTATAACGAGCGTTGTCCCACAGATACGGGTGTGCATTTTCGCGGTGGTATTATTTGTGTTCGCGGACTGCTGGAATATGGTGGAGCAGCCTGTGCTTTTCCTGAAAAACGACAGCCTGAAAACGCTGTCGGTGTTTATCGCAAACGCAGAGAATTATGAGGGAAATGTGCTGTTTCCGGCGGCGGTAATGTTCCTTGTGCCTGTGCTGCTTTTGTACCTGTTCTTTATCGAAAATCTCGAAAAAGGCTTGACATTGGGTGAATTGTCATGAAGAAAATACTTGTTATCATTACTGCGGTTTTCTTTGCGGGAATGCTGTTTCTGTCGCTGTTTGCCCGCGATATTCACAACAGCACACTGCCTCATGTTACGGCGAGCCGTGTTCGGACGGTGCAGTTTCTCTTTGAATACACGGACGAGAACGGAAACTGTTTTTCCGGCACGGAATCGAGGTCGGCTGTCACAGCGGAGCAGTATGAGAACGGCATTTATGTCCTGTACGCCGCCGAAAAAAACGGCGAAATGCGTGATTTTATCCGCCGCGCAGATATTGAAACGGGACGGGAATACAACGGATATGTTGAGGTGGTTTCGGGTTTATCGTCCTTTGAGCGGATCGTTGGGGAATATACGGGGAATTTGTATGACGGGTGCGAGGTCGTGGTAGTGTAGGCTTGTAATTTTGGTGCAAATATGTTATGTTTTGTTTATCGATATTATTTTTGGAGGTGTTGCTTGCTCAATGGTGATTTTGGATAACGGAGATCACAGCTTAATATTATCGGGGGTGTTCAAAAATGAACTAATAAATTTGGCTTATTCTGCACGGATTTCTTAAAAACGAAAAAACAGGCATAGTAAATCGCAGATTGAAATCGAACGACAATAATTATGCGGTGTTGCCTTAACAATTTCACAGCTCCTGCGGGCAAATTTTCAAGCCTTGCCCGCAGAAGCAAATTCGAGGTATCATATGAAGTATATTTTCAGAAATATATTGATTTTTGCAAGGCGAGAAACGATGATTTTCGTAATATTGATAATTTGCGTTTTAACCTCTGCTTTTGTCATGAATTTTTCTTACGGTCTTTTTATCAACTATAATACTGCTATAAATGAATCAAGCAAGGAACTAAAGTCGATCGTGCCGACGGTGAATGAAAATTCGGTTCTTACCAAGGGCGAATTTCAGCGCTATGTTGAAGCGCTTGACGAAGAAACGCAGGAGAAAATCGAACTGATCTTTGCCTCGTCCGATCTGACCGAGATCGGCTATGGTGAGCATTATTCCTTTTTCCCGATGCGTTTTGATATAAGCGGCAATACATACAGCGTCCCCGATGTTATCAGAACAAAATGGACAAGCTCAAAAATGATAACAAGCGGGGAATATATCAGCAATGAGGACGAAGCCTCCGGAGCATATTCCGCAATAGTGTCGCAGGAGGACTGTGACAAAAAAGCGGGAGATACAATAGAGTTTCTCGGCAATTCATACACGGTCGTAGGCACTTATAAAGGCGCGAGCTATACTCCCATTGTGCCGTTTTTAACCGTTCCCGAAGATATACCCATTGCGGAATGCTCCTTCAGCTTCACCAATACATTGACCCGTTCAACATATGAAAATCTCAAAAATACGGCGAAGGAAACCATACCCGGCAAATTGATTTTTCCCGATCTGCTCCTGCCCGACGATGATTCCTTAGCGTTGTACAGGAATATTATACTGACCTCCGTGCTTGTTGCGGTCGTGTCGGTGATGAATTTCGCAATGCTTTATTTGTTTATAATTCGCAAGCGTAAAAACGCATTGGCGGTAATGAGGCTGTGCGGCGCCCGCAAATGGCAGACGGCGCTGATATATCTCGGCGAATGTATAATCATAACTGTTCCCGCTTTTTTCCTTGGAACGATTTTGTTTGACATATTGCTGAAAAATTGTTTCGCTGAGCAATTCCCATATATGAGCGCGGCGTTTGGTCTTTCGGTGTATACTGCGATTTTCGGGGTTTATATGGTGGTTATGCTTATTGTTCTGGGGTCAATTATTTACCGCAGCACTCGTTCCGATGTAAAGCAATGCCTTTCGGAGGGGAAAATATGACGCTGTTTATTTATGCTCTAAAAAGCCTGAAAAAAGAGATCGCTGTAAATGCGCTGACCGTTTTACAGCTTGCCGCAGTAATTGTGATAACGGCAGTAATGGTATCCTCCGTAATGCTGCGTTATCGGTATTATGAGCCGTTCAGCGATATTCTGCGGTCAAACGGAATACTCTGCACTTTCTCGCCGCCCGCAAATTATGACACCGAAACGCATATGAGTACCGACAAAAGCATAGCCGACGAAGAAATGAGGAACTTTATACCCGACATTGAAGATATAATTTCCTGCAATTACGGACCCACATGGCTTGTGGACGAGAACAATGTTTCCACGGGAGCAGACTGTACCGTTCTTATGTATGACAATGACGTTATCGAGCGCTATAAGCCCGAAATCGAGAGCGGGCGGTGGCTTAACACAAGCTCAGACGCAGATTGCATCGAGGGCGTTATTTCCGAAAATGATTTGGGAATAAATGTAGGCGACACGATCCGTATCGGCTGCTTTGCGCTTGAAATGGAGGATATGTATCATGAGGTACATATCGTCGGAAAACTGTCCGAAAATACTAAAATAGTCGGGTATTGGCGGGGTGAGCCGCAGCGCAGCGACATAAACATGACCTCCCTTTACGGAACGGCAAGCTTTGCGGTCGAGCAGCGCGCGGTGCTTTTGCTGTCGTCGAATTATCTTTCGGAGAATACTACTGTTTCACAGGGGATTTTCGGTCCTGCGCTGATAACATTCCCCGACGATTATCCGCAGGAAAAAATCGAGCAGGCAAGGCAGCAGCTTGTTCAATATAATTGCAGCAGCTCCTATATGCTCTCCGAAGTAAACGAAAACAGCATGACTTACATTTTCGAGCATATAAAAAATCTCCTGCCGATAATTATTGTTTTGCTGATAATGGTCATTGTGAGCAGCATAAGCAGCTCGGCATTATCGACCCGACGCGGGATAAAAAGCTACGCCGTCTTTTACATAACGGGTCTTGAATGGAAAAAATGCGCGGTAATAAACCTGATACAGGCGGTTCTTATTTTACTGTGTTCCGCTGTTATTTCGGTAATTGCGCTCATCGTGCTTTCCAACAGCGGGGCAGGAATAAAGCTGCTGATAAACGGCGGAACTGTATTAAGCGCTGCGGCGATCGGTGTTTTTTATATAATTACATCAATGGCAATGCCCATTATAATGCTTTCGAGAACAACTCCCAAACAGATATTTACGAGGTGACCTATGCTAAGACTGAACAATATTCACAAGATATATAATGCGTCAAAGGCCAATGAATTTGAAGCGCTGAAAGGCGTTTCCCTTGAAATAAAAGACGGGGAAATGGCGGCGGTGATCGGGAAATCGGGCGCGGGAAAGACGACCCTGCTGCACATCTTAGCCTGCATTGACAACTATGAAAGCGGCGAGTATTATATTGACGACGAGCTCGTGAGAGATCTTTCGGAAAAGCAATGCGCCGTGATACGGAACGAAAAAATTGGCATTGTTATGCAGGATTTCGCGCTTGTTGATGATTTTTCCGTTATTGATAACGTCATGCTTCCGCTGGATTTTTCGAGGTCAAAAAAGAAAAACAAACGCCAAACGGCGCTTAACGCCTTGAAGCTTGTCGGGATAGACGATTTAGCCGCAAAGTCGGTAAATCAGCTCTCCGGCGGTCAGAAGCAGCGCACAGCCATTGCCCGCGCTATTGTCAACGACCCGCAGATATTACTTGCCGACGAGCCGACAGGCGCGCTTGACAGCAAAACAGCCTCGGAAATCATGGATATATTCCGAAAACTGAATGCCGAAGGAAAGACGGTCATTATTGTAACTCACGATATTGGCATAGCAAATCAATGTGAAAGAATAATTGAAATTTCGGACGGCAGGATCATTACGGCGTAATATCGGTATACATTTAATGCGGCAGTCACCCGTCTGCCGCATCAGTCTGTCGAAAAAGTCTTTTCGAAAAAATGAATATTGAATAATGAATAAAGAAGAATGAATAATAGCGGTATCGGCTTCGCCGATTATTTTTTAAAATCCGTGCCCGCAGGGCACACCACAATTATTCAATATTCACTATTCATTATTCATTACAGATTGTTGCGGCAGTCACCCGACTGCCGCATTTTCTCTGACCCAATTTTTACGGGTCAACCCTGTCGGCAATTTATCCGAAAAAGTGCTCAAGGCTTAAAGCAAGCTTGTCGGAGCAGCCGTTTCTGTAAACCGTGACGGCTTCGGGCTTGACCAGCCCGTCGTATCGGCGGTAGATCCGCGCAGTTAAAAGCGCCGTACCCTGTTCGTCCTTTGCGGTAAGGTACATAATGAAATACCTGTCAAGGTTCTCGTCGTATCTGTCCTCGGTGAAAGAGCATTCCGTTACATAATTATTAGCGAAAAACTCCGGTACGGCTTGTTTTACTTCCTCCTGAAATTCGGGGGCAAATTTGATGGCAGTCATTAGCCCTAAGTTTTGCAGCACGTCGGTTTCCGAGGGCTGTTCCCGGCTGAACAGGCTTTCAAGGATATACTTGTTTGTAAAATCAAAATCATCGGCGGAGGCGCTTATAAGGTTAAAACAGTTCACAAAAGTATTTACCGCCTCGGGGTTATTACTCCTGATTAACCCCGCGGAAGCAGAAAAGCGATTATCGTAATTTTTCATCAGCCCAATTTCAAGCACAGAGCCGTCGTCGTATTTTATTATGCAGTCGCTCCGGACGATAAAGGAATTTGGCTCGTCCGAAACGGTATAGCAGGAATGTATATCAATGCTCCCGACCGCGGTGTTCCCGAATGCGGCTTCATAAGCGTCTGCAAGCTCCTTTGCATTCTTTGCCGTAATATTATCATAATCGGCGTCATTATCGGTTCTGTGCCGCAGGCTGTTGTCGTAAACAGAATTGACATAGGCGGTAAAGTCCTTATCGGCAATATATCCCACAAGCTTCCGTGCCTCGGCGGACTGCGCAACAGTATCAAAGCTTATCATGCCCTCGCCCTTAACGATCTGCCCCACAGTAAGCGTTCCGACAGCGCCGATGATCAGCACGAGTATAACGCTTAAAGCGATTATGCAGAGCTTGCTGTGCTTCATTTTTCTGTTCAGCTTTTTGAATATGTTGTTTTTCTCGGGTATACGCTGCTCGTTCTCCTGCTCAATCGGCAGCTCGAGGAGCTTTCGGCAGCCCTCGCACTCCGAGAGGTGAGCCTCAACGGCAAGCCTGCTTTCCTCGCTGCATAATCCCTCGCTGTAAAGCGGAATAAGGTCCTTCGCCATGTTGCAGGAAATCGTGTTCTTATCCATTCCCGTCCTCCTTTTCGATAATTGCGATGATCTTCTCCTTTGCGCGGAAGAAAATAACCCTTGCCCAGCTGTCCGTCTTACCGAACAGCGCGCCTATATCGCCGTATTTCAGCTCCGCAAAGACCCGCAGGGTGAACACCTCTTTATACGGCTCGTCAAGAGCATGAAGCGCTCTGTGTATCTGCTGTGCGGTCAGTCGGTCAAGGGTCTGCTGCTCGACGGATACTTTTGCCGGTTGTTCCTCCGCTTCGTCAAGGGGAAGATTGCGGTTGTCCGCGCGTTTAAGGTGATTGAAATAAAGATTGCGCGCAATGGTGCACAGATAGGTTTTAAGCGAGCATTTTCCGTCAAACTTATCTATAGCGCGCACAGCTTTAAGCATGGTGTCCTGAACGATATCCTGCGCAAGCGCTTCGTTGTGACACAGCCTCAGCGCAAAGCGGTAGACATCTCCCGCATACAGACGGTAAATCTCGTCAAACTCGATGTTCACCTCATCACCTCCCTATCTGTTTGACAACCGAAAATAAAAAGCGTTTCAAAAAAATCGGGCTTTCGGGAAAGCGCAAACGCACATTCCCCGAAAGCCCGTGAAGGTACTGTTTTACAAAAGGATAAACGCACAGCATAAGCGCTGCGTTATTATATAACAACGGCTTTGCGTCACAGCTCCCGCTTCTTTCCTACGATGATATAATTCACCGCTTTTTTGGTGGGATATTTCACGCTTGTCGCCGTGACCGTGTATACGCCCTCGGTGGAGGGCGCCTTGTATACGCCGTTTTTCGTTATGGTGCCGCCGTTTTTGTCCTCGACGTTCCATATGCAGTTCTGATTGTCGCAGCCCTCTATTATGCACTGAAGCGATACGGATTCGCGGGGCGCGATATTGACGAGGTTCGGGGTTATGGAAATGGTCATCTTGTCTATCTCCATAAGCGACTTTTCGCTCGGCTCGGAGGCTCTCACCGCCTGCCAGTGTATGCGGATATTGCCCGCGTTGACCCGCTCGAGCAGCTTTACCGCTATGCGGAACGTCCCCTTGTCGTTGTAGGAGATTATGCTGTACTGCACCTTTGGAAATTCGAGGTCGTAAACGCTGCCCTCGAACAGCTCGGGCGAGCCGTACAGCACCGCGCTGTCGTCGTTGTTTATCGGCTCGAAGCCAATGCTGTAGCTGATGTCCCCCTCGCCAAGACCATGGATTATTTCGGAGGAATAGTATATTTTCCCGCGGTAATCCATGCTGATGTCAATGTTCTCCACTCCGCAGGCGACAAGCGTATCCTGCTCACGAACGGCGGGCAGCTCCGAGGCAGCCGCTGCCGCCTCGTAAACGTCCTTTTCGGGCTGCTCGGGGAGATTGTCGAGCAGGTAGGCGAGGCGCTCGCTCATTACATACTGCCTGAACGGGAGCGGGTATATCCTGTCGATAAAGACATCGTTCGCGCCGCATATCATGCATATTTCCGCAAGGCAGAGGTGCTCCTGCGGGCGGCTGAAGGACAGGTCGGCGTCGCGGCGGAAATATTCGCGGCGGACGCGCTCGCGCACGGGCTCGGTGATTATCTCGACGTTGAACTCAAGCGGATTTACCTCCGAAACGGGCGCGTTGTCCACCGTAATTTTCACCCTGTCGGGGGTTATCCTTATCTTATTCAGACCCACCATTTTCTCCGACGGAGTTACCTCTATTTCGGTAACGTTCCTGTCAAATCTTTCGGTGACGTTGAAGTAGGAATAAACCGAGTTGTTGTATTCGCCGTTTGCGAAGCTCGGGTGCTCCGCCTCGAACTCGACGGAAAGGCTCTTGTCGAGGTCAAGCTTCTCGGTCGTCACGGTGATGATAAGCTTGTCGTTTTGGTTAACGAAGCGGGGAACGCTGACCTTAACGGAGATATTCGGCGCGCAGACAAGCTCCTTTGTTTCCGTTATTACGGAGAGCAGGTCGTTGGATAGAGTTTTCGGCTGCGTGTTGGTGAGGAAAAGGCGGTAGCCCTCGCCGATACGGTTATAGGTGCGGCTCACGCTGTCGGTGACGGTGCGGACCGCCTCGAGCGGGGCTTCTCTGTATTCTATGCAGAGGTAAGCGGGCTGACCCTCGGCGAGGTCGGCGAAGCCGTCTATCGTGCGGATATCCTTCAGCACAGGCTCGGGCAGCAGGATATCCCTGCCGAAGCTGTCATAGGCGCAGCCCGCCTCGACGGAGATAGTATGGCTGTCCACCGCCACCACGTCAAGCCCCGCAGCCACTCCGCAGCCGAGGTTGGTGCTGCGCAGCGCCGCAAGCTTGCTCATGTGGTATTCCTGCTCGTCCTGAAAATCACGGACAGTCAGCTGCTTGCCCTTGAAATAATTGTTTCTTACAAAAGGGGAAATGCCTTTATTATTCATATCTCTGTCCTTTCCGGATAAGATTTTAGTAAATTTGCGGTGCTGCCTTAATCCAGTATTATCCCGCTGTCAAATTCCTCGTCGCAGAGCGTGGTCGTTCCGCCGAGCACGGGCGCGCCGCCGTCCTTATCCAGCCGCAGCCGAGGGGACGTTCCCGCGGGGGAAAACTCGCTCAGCAGATAAAGCAGCTCGCGGTGGTGCGCGCCGTCGGGGATAAGGCTGTATTTAACGCGAACGGTAAATCCGAACGGGTCGCCGCCGCTGTTTTCCTCGATAACGGGGGCTTCGCCGAGGAGCAGCTCGAACAGCCGCGAAAGCGCCGCTTTTGTGCCCTTTCGGCGTATCAGCCGTGCGGACTCGCGCGTTACGCTGCGCAGGATATCCTCGCCCCAGAAATCCGAGAGCGGTATTCCCTGCCATGAAACAAGGCGGTGCAGCGCCTCTCCGCGCGCAAGGTCAATATCCAGCTCCCCGCCCATATCGACGATCCTGCGGTCTAGCTTGTCGAAAACAACGCGGTACATCGCGAGCAGCGACGTCAGCTCTCCGTTGTCCGTCCTGCGGATAACCTCGGGGAGCGCGTTCATATACGAGCGGAACGGATAGGTTATCCTTATGCTGTCGAGCGTTATTACGCCGCTGTTTTCGGGGAACGCCTCGACTATGAACCACGCGTATCTTCCTCTAAGCCTGTGGAGCGGCGCGGTATCGGGGCTGATGAACCTTACCGCAGTGATATCCGACGTCATATCGGAGAGCTTTCGCCCCGCGGCTATCTCCTCAAGGATCTGCTCAAAGGTCGCCCGCTGCCCTCCGACGTCGGCGTAAAGCCTGTCGGAAGCGAACGCGGTGAAGCAGAAGTAGCCGTTCTGCGCGGGCGGGAAATGTATCTCGGCAATGTCCCAGACGGTATCTCCCGCGCCGCTGTCAAGGCAGGGGGAAATAAACAGTCCGCCGTCGGAGAACACCAGCGCGCCGTCCTGTGTTTTAACGTTCACAAGGCGGGCGTCGGACAGCTCCATATCCCCCGTGAACACATAATATTTATCGTTCAAAGCACTCGCCCCTATCTTCTGTCAGTGCAGTATATTTCGCATTTTTTAAGATAAACACGGCTGCCCTTGGGCACGGTAAATCTGCCGCCCGTTACCGGTGCGGAAAGCTCCAGCGAACGCACCGAGCCTACGCAGGGAAGCTCCGAAAGGCGCTTCGCAAGCTGCGCGGAGCTTATCTCTCCGCCCGAGTTTTCGCGGAAGTAGCGGCGGATACATTCCTCCGCCTCGCGCTCCGCGCCCGAGGTGAAGCCCGTTGTGCAGAAGCTCAGCTCCACGCTTATCGGGATATATTTCGGGAATTTAACGGTTATGCGCGTGTTGATCGTCCGCAGCAGGTCGAGCCTGCTTTTTACCGCGCCGATATACCATTCGGGAGCGGCTTCGGGCTTATCTTCCCGCGCGGTCATCGGCTCTATCAGCAGCGTTACGGCGTTCGGGACAATATTCCCCGCCCTGTCCGCGGTGCAGTATGCCTCTGCGGATTTCAGGAGTATTCCCTCGGTATCCATAGCGGCGTTTTCGTAGTCGGAAAGGGTGAGCAGCGTTTCGGGCTTTTGAAGGGTGACTGCCCGCGCGAAGAAGCTGTCGGGCGCGTCCTCGTTCTTCCCGCCTTGTGCGGGGGCAATTATTTCCGCGCCGCCCGCGCGGCAGGGGGAGATGTTCCCCTCGGCGCCGTTGGTGAGCCGAAGCGTTGTCAGCATTATATTCTTCCGTCCGCATGACGGCGGGACTGCGCCGTGCAGCCTGTCGCCGAAAACAAGGCAGCCCTCTGCGGGGTCGACCGCGAAGCAGCGGCTCTCGGGCGGCTCTGCGGCAAGCTTATCCGACCGCCGCCACTTATGCCAGTACAGCACGCCGTCCTGCTCCCGCGCCGCCATAAGCTCGGTTTCGGGCGGGAACGCTCCGCTGAAATTGAGCGGTATCCGCTGATTTGCGCTGCCGTCGGAGCTGAACTGCGTGAAATCCCGCACGAACTCCTGCTCGTAAATTATGAGCGTCAGCACCTCCGAGCAGTCAAGCCCGGAAAAAAGCTCCGCAAGCTCCTTTCTCGAGGAAGTCGCAAGGCGAAAGCCCTCCCGCTCATTCACCACATCGAAGGCGACGTTTATATCCGCCGAGTCGCACCAACCCATCGGGGAATTAACCATTAAACGGAAAATCCTGTTTTTCGCAAGCGCGCTCTTGAACACCATTCTGTTGCTGCGGAACGCTTCAATATCAAAGGAAACCGACTCACATTTCGTGTCGGTCTGCCGAACGGGGCAGGAATCGGTGTACGCTCCGTTGAGCAGCGGGAGCAGGTCGAAGCCCGACATATCCTCCGCAATGCAGCGTATCGGGAATACCCCGCCAAGCTCCGCGAGCGGCGTTTTCGTGCGGAAAACAAGCTCGCCCGTTCTGAAGCAGGAGAGCGTGCCGTCGGAGATAACGTCAATGTCGCGCCAGCCGTCCGCGCTGTGGTACTGCCAGCGGACTAAATTCCCCCAAGGCGCTTCGGAAAGCCCGTCGGGGATTTTTCTCCCCTGCGTATCGAAGCAGAGCGCAAGTCGAATTTCCCGCCCCGCTTCTACGGAATTGTCAAGCCCTATAACGAAGCTGTTTCCGTCGGCGAAAAGCCGCTGCGGGGGAGTTTTTGCGGTGTTTCGGCAAAGGGTGACTACCCCTCCGCGCTCGTCGCAGCGCCCGAATACGGCGACGTTTGCGCCGCAGGGAACAAGCTCCTTTTCCGTTTCGAAAACAAGCGAGTCAACGCGGAGCTTTTCGCCCGCCATAGCCGCGCCGTGAAGCTGCGCCAGCGCGCGGGCGGGGGAGAGGTGCTCGGGCGAAAAGCCGAGCAGCCTGCCGAGGTTTATCAGCGCGCTGCCGCTTATTTTGTTCATGCTGCCGCGCTGCTCCAGCGAGATGTAGGTCAGCAGCTCGAGCAGCATTATGCCCGTGCTGCTTTCGCTGACATTGCACCATTCGGGGCAGAGCGAGGGTATCTGTTTTTTGAGCCGTTCGAGGACCTCTTCAAAATCCCCGCTCTTTATTTCGGGCAGCTCCAGCATGGTTTTCACTCCTTAAAGTTCGTTTATTTCGGTGATGTAAATATTTGTCTTTCCGCAGACGGGAACGCCGTCCGAAATTTCCGAGGCGATCTGTCCGTAGTCATACACGCTTCCGCGGTATCTGCACAGAAGCTGCACCCTGTCGGCGGAAAGAATGTGCTCCGCGGAAAGAATTACCGCAGTCACGCTTTCGGGGCTTGGGTATTCCCCGATACCGAATCCGTTTTCGGCAGTATTTCCGTGTACGGGGTCAAGGAAGCGGGAAAGCCTGCTCCGTATGTCGTTTTGTATAGTCTGCGGGAAAGCCTTTCCGTCCGAAACTACATGAGCGGTGACCTCTATTTCAACATAAGCCGCCTGATTTATCGACAGCCTGCTTTGCAGGTAAAACGGCATTGCGGGGAGTATCGCGTTCATTACATTCTGCCGCGCAAGCCTGAATACGGGGATATCGCTGCTGTCGGTCAGCAGGGTGAGCCGTATCTCGCCGCCGCTGCTGCGGCATTTTGCGCGCGCTATCGAGGTGTCGGCGTTGCGCGCGGCGGTCTCAAAGTCGCTGTCGGAAACGCAGCGCTCCAGTGTGCGCACCTTGTCCGCGCCGCGCTGCGCACAGGCGGAGAACTCCTCAATGCTCCTGCCGCCGTAGGTCGGCTCGGGGTTGGTTATGTGATCCACGAACGGCACGGGGTCAAGGAAGCTGCTTATCGAGTTTGGCGGGAGATTGCCCTCCGCGCCGCGCGTTACGGTAAATTCCGCCGAAAGCACGCAGCCGTCCGAAAGCTGCGGCGTGAACCCGCGGTTGAACTCAATAACGCCGTTTTCGCTGTCGAGGGTGTATTTTTCGGGGGGAATTTCCCGTTTTGCGCCGTTTTCGATAAGGAACGCCGCCGCGCTGCATATTCCGCCCGAGGAAAGCCTGTAAACGCCGTTTTCCGCCGTTGTCGAAAAATCCATGGAGATAGTCCTGCTGTGCTGAACGACGGGTACGGCGTTGAAATAAATTCCCGCCGTTTCCACCGTTTTCGCGGGGTAAGCGGCGCACAGCCTGAGCCAGAAGCCGTCCTCGCCGTAAAGCGCGGCGCTGCACATGGGATTTTCTATCCGCAGCGTTACCATTCCGCTTTCGGAAAGCCCCGCTGTCATATCGCGGACGTAGACGGGCTGCCAGCGCTGCTCGCCGTGCACCGTGCAGAGCGCCTCCCAGCGTATCTGCTGCGCAGCAGCGGCGCTTTTTATGCGGATATAGAGGTTGTAGTAGCCGACGGGCAGGGCGCGCTCCAGGCAGAGATATGTCCTGCTTTCCGACGGGTCGTCGTTCTGCGGCAGCCTTACTGCGGCATTGTCGGCGGTATGCGTTTCCATATCGCGGCTGACGAAAACATGGTCGGCGCGCAGGAACTGCCCGTCGTAGGAGCAGCCGAGCGTTATACCAAGGCAGCGCGGCACGCGGCAGACCATGCCCTGCTCGTAGCCGGGGGTCATCTTTGTCACGCGGCAGCGGATAAACAAGCCCGAATCCGCGCCGATGAACACAGGCTCGATGTCCTGCGGGCAGGTAAAGGTTATCTCCGCAAAGCCTGCGGTGCTGTCCGCAAAATCGGTCGTGTGCGTGTTGTCGGGGTAGATTCTGCACCAGCCCCTGCCGTTCCAGTATTCCCAGACAACGCTCTCGATACGCTTTACAAGCGGGGCTTTCTGCTCGAATTTCGACGCGGGGATCACCGTTTTCCACTGAACGCTGCTTTCGGCGGCGGTGTGAACGCCGATGTCTTCAAACGCGATATCCATGCTTACGGTAACGCGGCTGCCCTTTTTGCCGAAAATTTCGCTGCTGCAAATATAGAAGGCGTCGTATTCAACGGGCTGCTCCCCGAACGGGAAGAAGTCCGCCGAGGGGAGCATATTTTCGTTAAGGTATACCGAGCGCGGCAGTGTTCCCGCCAGAGAAGCGGAAAGCCGAACGCTGTCGCGGGAGAACGCGGGGAGCATTTTCCCGTCGGTGAACAGGAGCTTGAGCCACTTTCCGCTTACGCCGAACCGGGTCGTTTCGGGAACGCCCTCGGGGATATTCAGCGTGAATACTCCGTCCTCAAAGCTTACGTCGGTTATATTCCGCGCGCCGTCCGCGCACATATACTGCCAGTGCAGCGCGGCGGGGTCGAGCGCTGCTTTCGGGGCAACTCCGTGCTGATCTGCCGCCGAAATATCCAGCAGCATTATACGGCAGCTGCCCGCGCCGTCGCTGTACAGAATATCGTCGGAGGTGAAATACAGCGCTGCCTCCTGCGTGTTCTCGCCGCCGAGGTCGAACAGGCGCAGCTCGCTGCCGCGGCAGATAACGCCCTGCTTCGTGCAGAACACGGCTTTTATTCCCGTGTTTACCGCGCAGAGGTCGGACTCGGTGACAAATTCCGCGTCGCCGCTGCCGCCCGCGCGGGTGCCGCTTTTTAGGGTTATCGTGTTGTCGGCGGTGGGGGTGACGGTTATATATCCCCGCGACGGGAATGCGGGCTTTTTTGACAGCCCGTACATATTCAGGTACATAAGGCGGTGGCGCTCCGTCATGTCGGAAAGCTTCGCGTAATTGTCCGCCATAAGCTCCGAAAACAGCAGCGCCAGCGCCCTGCCCGCGCCGTTTTCGGGAGCGCTCCATTCGGGCGCGCAGTAACGCGAGAGCCGCTTTATCTCCTCGAAAAAGCCGCTTCTGTCATGCCTTTCCATCTGCCCGCACCTCCTTTTTCCCGTAATTTATCAGAACGTATCCGCAAGCCTGAAGCTGAGCGTCTGCTGCATTGCGTTCTCGCGTATGGTATATCCTATGTTGATAATCAGCGTTTCGGCGGAAAGCTCGCTTTTGCTGCTGTTGTCGACGGTCACGGTCACGTTGTCCACACGCGGCTCGTACAGCTTTATCGCGCCGAGCACCTCGCTCTGTATCCTCGTCAGCAGCGAGTAATTGACGCTTTCGAACGCGAACTGCGAGAGGTTGCAGCCGTAATTCGGGCGCATGACGCGTTCGCCGCGCCGCGTGTTCAGCAGCAGGAACAGCGACTGCCGTATATCCTGCTCCAGCGAGTTCATCTGCACCTTGCCGCCGCTGTATTCAATGGGGTATTTCCAGTCGGTCCTTGCTTCGTTCATCGTAGTTTACCTCGCTTTCGCCGCTTATCCCGCTTAACAGCTGCCTTGCTACAAGGTCGTCCCTGTTGACCCGCAGCACGCTTATCAGCTGCGCCCTTGCTTCGGCGGTATTGCCCCCGTCCAAAGCGGCAAGCGCGCGTTCATAGCTTCCGAGAGCCGCCTGACGGAGCTTTTTCTCCTCGTCGGGGCAGCCGTCTATCAATTCGTACAGCATGATGTCGAAGCGGGTCTGCTCGCCCATAAGCTCGTTTACGGTGCCGATACGCCTTGCGGTGATATTGAGCCTTGCGGCTTTAAGCTCGCGGAGTACTTCCTCTGTAATAACGAAATTAAGCCCGAACCTGCTCATTATATTCCGCAGGAAGTATTGAAGCTCTATCGCGGGGGAAACGGTGACGGTTTTCATTGCCTCGCCGCTGCCGATAACTCCTATTACCGAGCGGGAGTTTTGTATGGACACATTTATCCCCGCGCCGATATCCGCACGGCTGCCGAGCTTTTCCTGTATGGTGAGGGCGGACTCCGCCGCCTCCGCCGCGCCGCCGATGAAAATGCAGGTTATCATCTTATCGGAGAAGGACTGTATCGTGCCGCCCGTGCTGCCGAGTACCTCGGACACAACGCCGTATATCGCGTTAAGCGCGCAGAAGCTCTCCTCGTCGGAGAGGCGTCCCGACGGACGGTCTATCCCGATAAACAGGTAGGTAAGCTCCGCGTTGCTGTGGTCGCCGGGCTTAACGTCCAGCACCGAGCTTTTCCCCATAAGCCTGAAGAAGCCCTTCGGGAGATATTTCTCGTACGCCTTGCTTATTACGTTTATGTTGTTGAAATACTTTTCAAGCTGCCGCGACATATTGCTGAAGCTTGCCGCAACGTCCTGAAGCTCGTCGTTGCTGCTTATGGAAACCGTCGTGCCAATCTTTCCGTCCGCGACCTCGGACACTGCCTTTTTGAGCTTTTTAAGCGGACGGAGAAGCCCCGACATTATCACAATGAAAAGCACGCCGATAACAATGATGAACAGCATTATAAACAGCGTGAGAACTCGTGCGTAGCTGTGTATCTGCGCGTCCAGCGGTCCGTTTTCGGAGCCTATCTGAATAAACCCGACCTGCTTTCCGCTGCTGTCCGTGACCGCGCGCACCGACTCCAGCCACTGCGTCCCGAGCTCCGTAGAATTTCCGATGATATCGACGCCCTTTTCCATGTTGGTGAGGCGTTCAAGGCGGTCCTCGTCGGTGATGAAATAGGACACCCTTGCGCCGCGGAGCTGATTGGAGTAAAATTCGTACTTATATCCGTCGTCAGTCAGCCTTGCTATTTCGACAAAGCAGATATGGAAATTCGTCTTGATAAAGCGGCTTATGAAATCGCTTTTGTTGCTTATATCCGAGGTGGCGCGGTATTCATAACTCCTGAAAAGCTCCCTTTGCTGCTCGGTAAGCCCGCTGTCCCTGAATTGGTCGCTGTCAATACTCAGCTCTATGTAGTCGAGCGTATCCTGAAACATTGCCGCAGCCTCGGAGTAGACAAGGTTATTCATGCAGTCGAGCAGGAAGAAATGCAACATAACCGAAACGGAAGCAATGATCGCCGTGACCAGCATTATCTGCTTTACTATCACCTTTCTTACGGCGAGCAGCCGCCTTATCAGAAAGCCTGTCAAAAGCGCCGCCGCGAACACTGCCGCCGCGCAGATAAGGAACACCAATACGCACTTGTATATCTCAAAGCCCGCCTCGGGATATTCCGCGGTTTTCGCGGAAAACGGGTCGAACATATATATTCTGCGCGGGTCGGAGCCGTTATCCTTTATTCCCGTGACATTGCCGGAAAAGTCGGAGTCCATGAGGACGCGGACCTTCCGCAGCTGCGAGAAGGTGACCCCGTCGTATATTTCCGAGTCCGCCGCAATAATACTGTCCTCTATGGGAAATATGTCCAATCCGTCGTTTTCGTCGTCATTGGCA
>JBJFHP010000060.1:0-4065 GCA_051893715.1 Oscillospiraceae bacterium | reverse complement strand
CATGAGGAAAGTCCGAGCATCACAGAGCAGGGTAGCTGATAACGTCAGCCGAGGGCGACCTTAGGGCAAGTGCAACAGAGATATACCGCAGGCTCACTTCGTGGGCGTGTAAGGGTGGAAAGGCGAGGTAAGAGCTCACCGGAGCGCAGGAGACTGCGCTGCCATGTAAACCCTACCCGATGCAACACCGATTGGTGCGGAGAGCAACGCGTCTGCTCGGCGCGCTTCGTTGAAAGGTGGCTTGATCCCGCCGGCGACGGCGGGGCTAGATAGATGGTCATACGCGACAGAACTCGGCTTATCGATGAAGTCACAGCGTTTTCCGCAACGCAAGTTGCGGAAAACAATCCGATTTTTACTTCGCCGACGGAGGGTCGGCGATTTTGCTGTGTGGATATAAATTTGCGGTGTCACTTAAATTTGACCGCAAAACCGTAAAAATCTCGGGGCGCCTTTGCTAGGCATGGGAGCGTTGTTCCGCAACGCAAGTTGCGGAAAACAATCCGATTTTTACTTCGCCGACGGAGGGTCGGCGATTTTGCTGTGTGGATATAAATTTGCGGTGTCACTTAAATTTGACCGCAAAACCGTAAAAATCTCGGGGCGCCTTTGCTAGGCATGGGAGCGTTGTTCCGCAACAAAAAGTTGCGGAAAATTCCGATTTTTACTTCGCCGACGGAGGGTCGGCGATTTTATTTGTCGGAAAAGTCTTTTCGACAAATAATGAATATTGAATAATGAATAAAGAAGAATGAATAATGGTGGTATCGGCTTCGCCGATTGATCTGAAAAAATGATTATACCGCTTCTTTTAAAATCCGTGCCCGCAGGGCACACCGAAATTATTCATTATTCACTATTCATTATTCATTATTCACTGATCGTGGTTTATCTGCAATCTGAAAGGGGGCAGCCGTGCCCCCTTTATTGTTTATTGATCCATTGCCCCATTGCCTACCGACTTCTTCCGCCTTTTTTGGGCGATTTTGTCGTCTTTTCGAGCTCGGCGATAAGCGCGCCGAGCTTTGCTTTTGTCCTGCCGCGAGCCGCCTCGGAAAAGCCCGCCTTGTCAACGATCCGCATGAGGTGCTCCCTGCACGCCAGCACTATCTCGGGGCGGCGGAACTCCATTATCATCGGGCTGTTCTCGCTCCTGTGCGGAAGAAGCGCCAGGCCGCCCTCATTCACCATAAGGTCGTAGTCAAAATATTCCTCGGGGGCAACGGGAATGAACGTGTAGCCCTCATAGGTATCAATCAGGCGGATTATGTTTTTCAGGTGCATTATGTAGGTTTCGGGGGTGTAACAGGGGCAGTTTCCGTTGGGGTGGGGGCAGGCGACGGGGACTTTTCCCGCCGCGATATCCTTTACGGAGCTTAGCGGCGAAATGTCGATGTGCCTGTACCGCGCCATTCGCTTTTCAATCGACGGGAGCAGCTCCGCAGTCCTGCGGAACTCATATTTCCATACGGGATCCTCCGTCTGCTCCGCAAACAGCAGCGCAAGCTCGGCGGGCATACTTGCCGTGGAGAGCGGCTGCAATTTCTGAATGATATCGCCGCCGGGGGTGTAGAAATCGCTGACCGTTCCGAAAAATTCCCGCGGCTCGCGGTGCACCGTCAGCGCCGACCTGCACTGCGAGAGATACTCGCGGAACTGCTCCGCATGGGCGTTTATATATTCCTTATTGGTGGAAACTGTCGTGATGAGATTTCTGCTTTCGGAATGAGAGCCGTAGGAATAGGAAACGCACTGCCCCGGGGCAACGATAAGCGTCAGCTTGCGCACCATATCCACTATTCGGGGGTAATAATACACGTTTACATTACCCCTTGTGTATATCGGCAGCATAAAGCGCAGCGAATCGGTGTAGCTGACGATCTCCGATATTGACGGGATAATATGCGTAATGGTTGAGCCCTTGCCGAGCAGCTTCATTATCACCGCCTGCGTTTCGGCGCTCAGCACGGGGTCGGAAACGAGCCAGTCGAGATCCGTGTTGTCGAAAATTCCGATCATGCCCTCTTTGACATTTGCCATAATGAAGCGCAGCGCCTCGCGCTTCCCCTCGCTTCCGTAAAAGAAAAAGGTTTCTCCCTCGGGCGCGGTTATTTTCGGGGGCGTTATCTCCCAATCTGCCGCCGCGTCCTGCTTTATCCCGTCAAGGATATTGTCAACTATATCGGAATCGCCCAGCAGCCAGCGCTCCAGCTGCAGCTCCAGTATCTCCGCGGACATCCTCGTGCGCATTCCCGGGAAACCCGACATTTCGGCGAGCGCCTGCCGCTGAAAGTCGGTGACAATATGCCGCGAGAAGCTGCCCGCCATGCGGCGGATATGGAGCTTGTTCTTCGGCATACCGCGCTTTCCGCTTCGCAGCAGGCTTATAAGCGAGCGGTCTACCGCTATTTCGGCGGCAAGGTCCTTGTTTTTCATTTGGGTCAGATTCATGAGAAAGTCTAATTTGCTGCAAAATTCCATTTCCGCGACCTCTTTGTCATTTTTGGTGTTATATCCGTTAAATATATTATATATTATTCCTCGACGATTTTCAATAGTTTCCCGACAAAATTTGTCACAAAAAATTACACATCATTTTGTGTGACAAATTTGTCAAATGTCTTGAATAAATGCAGTTTATATTGTATAATATAAGATGATTTATAGTACTTTGTATTATTTTGCCGCAAATGACCGCTGCGGCTTGTCATTCGCCGACCGGATATTTATTCGGCGGCAAGTGTTACCGAAAATTACAGAGGGAACTCCCGCATTGACAAGCGACCCCGCTGTGCAATAAATACTTTTATATCTATATTATATACCCCAGCCCGCAAAAATCCCGCAGCATTGGCATGATATATATATATATATATATATATAGGAGGTACGATATAATGGATCTTATAACCGAATTGAAGGAATTGGGTGCAGACACCGCCGAAGCCGTCGAAAGGTGCATGAACAAGCCCGAGCTTTATGAGAAGCTGCTGAAAAAGGTGCCTGCCAACCTTGAAAAGCTCGAGGTGCTGGGCTATCTCGACGCGGGCGACAACGCTGCCGCGCTCGCAAACGCGCACACGATAAAGGGCATAGCGGGAAACCTTTCGCTCACACCCATGTACGGCGCGTACACCGAGATAGTTGATCTTTTAAGGGCGGACAAGCCCGTGGAGGCGCGCCGTGTGCTTGTCGGGATACTTCCGGTTCAGGAGAAGATGACAGACTGCATAAAAAGGTACTGCTGACGCATTGTGATATTGTGAAAGAGGTTGAAATTATATGAAAAGGTGCATTCTCATCGTTGATGATATGGACATCAACAGGGAGATCCTCGCCGAGGCTTTCAGGGACAGGTATGAAATAATCGAGGCGGACAACGGCAACGCTGCCATGAAATATATCGGGGACAAGTCGCTCGATATCGCTGCGGTGCTGCTCGATATGGTAATGCCCGAGGCGGACGGCTTGGAGGTGCTGCGGCGAATGAACGACGACGGGTCGATCGTTCATATCCCGACATTTATCGTCACGGCTACCGACAACGAGGAGGAGCTCATGCAGGCTTACAGCCTCGGCGCTGTCGATGTTATAACAAAGCCGTTCATCATGGAATTTCTGAAATGCCGCATAGAGAATATCATCGAGCTATACAGCCACAGAAACGAGCTGGAGGGAATGGTCAACGATCAGGTACAGCGGCTGAGCCGTTTCAACAGCTCCATGGTCGAAACCCTCGCGACGCTCGTCGAGTTCCGCGACTGCGACTCGGGAGGGCACATCAAGCGCATTTGCAGCCTTACCGATATCCTCATGAACAAGGTCAGCAATATGTTCCCCGAATACCGCCTGCCCAAGGCTGAAATAGACAAGATAGTCACCGCGTCCGTCCTTCACGACGTCGGAAAGATTGCTGTTTCGGACAGCATGCTCAACAAGCCCGGCAGACTTACCCCCGAGGAATTTGAGATAATGAAGGGTCACACCGTAAAGGGCTGCGCTATCCTACAGAAAATGTCCTACCTGCTTGACGACAACGTTTATAATTACAGCTACGACATTGCC
>JBJFHP010000059.1:0-4089 GCA_051893715.1 Oscillospiraceae bacterium | reverse complement strand
TCACCCTTTATTAAAAGGTCTGACCTTTCGTATTTTCACCTTTACAGAGGGTTTCTGTGCGTTTGCCGCCGCAAGCGGCGCTGTTGCCCCAGCACGGGGCGCTTCTGCCGCGCCCGCGCCCGCGAACGGCGCTTTCCCCACCGCATGGGGCGCTGTTGCCGCTGCCGCTGCCGCCGCAGCGAACGGCGCTTTAGCCCCCGTATTGGGCTCTGTTACGCCCGCGCCCGCGAACGGCGCTTTCCCCACCGCATGGGGCTCTGTTGCCCCCGCGCCGGCAAGCGGCGCATTAGCCCCCGCATTGGGCTTTACCGCCTCGTATGCCCGGTTGTAGAAGAAAATCTGGGAGTTGAGAGGGGATTCCCCTTCAAGGCGCTCTACACGGCGGTACAGCCCGTCGCTGCCCTGCTCGCGCGCCTTAACGTTGTCGCGGAGCATGGTGTTGAATATCCCGACAACCCTGTCCGCAAGCGCGGGGTCAAGTATCGGCGCGGCAACCTCAACGCGGCGCTCGGTGTTCCTTGTCATGAAGTCGGCGCTCGAAATGTAAACGCGGCGGCGCTCGCCCCTGCCGAATATGTAGATCCGGCTGTGCTCAAGGAAGCGCCCCACAATGGAAATAACGCGGATATTCTCCGTTTCGCCCTTTACCCCCGCGACAAGGCAGCATATTCCCCGCACGACAAGCTCCACCCTTACCCCCGCGCGGCTTGCCTCCGCAAGCTTCTCAATAATGTCGCGGTCGGTCAGCGAGTTTATCTTGATGCCGATATAACCGTCCCGCCCGAACGTTATCTCATTGTCAATAAGCTCGACAATGCGGCTCTTTAACCCCTTGGGAGCAACAAGCAGCTTGTTCGTGCTCTCCGTTGTCGCCCCGACCGCAAGCGCGTTGAATACCACCGACGCGTCCGAGCCGAAGTCGCGGTCAGCCGTCATCAGCGTGAGATCGGTGTACAGCTTTGAGGTGCGCTCGTTGTAGTTGCCCGTGCCGACCTGCGTGATGTAGCTGACGTTGTTGCCGTCGCGCAGCGTTATCAGCAGCAGCTTTGAGTGCACCTTCATTCCCTCGAGCCCGTATATTACCGTAACTCCCGCTTCCTCGAGCTGCTTTGACCAGCCGATGTTGTTCTCCTCGTCAAACCTCGCGCGCAGCTCGACCAGCGCAAGAACGTCCTTTCCGTTCTCCGCCGCTCTTATCAGCGCGTTGATTATCTTGCTGTCGCGCGCAACGCGGTACAGCGTTATCTTTATCGACGCGACATTGCGGTCCTCCGCCGCTTCCTCCAGCAGCTTTATGAAATGATTTATGTTTTCGTAGGGGTAACTAAGCAGGATATCATGCCGCTTCACCTGCTCTATCACCGGTATGTCGGGCTGAATGTACGCCGAGCGCTGCGGGGTCAGCGGCTCGAAAAACAGCGCGCTCTGCTTCTCCAGCCTGCGCTCTATCGCGGACATAAATCCCATGGAAAGCGGCATTTTCTGCGTGAAAATAAATTCCTTTCCTATGTCAAGCGTTTTCGAGAGGATAGACACCGCCTCGGGCGAGGGCGTTCCCTGAAATTCAAGTCTTACCGGGCGCAGCTTCTTGCGCTTCTTGATGAGCTTGCTCATTATGTCGCGCAGGTCGACGTCGTGGTCGTAAAGCCCCTCGTCAAGCGATATGTCCGCATTCCTTGTCACACGGAAAATGCAGCTGGATTTTATCTCGAAATTCGAGAACACCTGCTTCGCATATCGGCTGATAAGCTCCTCGCAGAGCATGAATTTCCCCGTGTTCGGCAGGAATATTATCTTCGGGAGATTTTCCGACGCGGGGAGAATGCCGAACGAGGGCTTGCCGTTCGGGTCGTCCTTTTTGCGGATCACCGCGCCGACGTATATTTCCCCGCTTTTGAGGAACGGCACGGGGTGCTTGTTGTCGACTATCCCCGTGAAAAGCAGCGGGCTTATCTCGCGGTTGAAATACGCCTTCAGGAAGGAATCCTCCTCGGGCGTAAGCTCCGCCGTGTTTATGTGCTCAACCCCGCAGGCGGACAGCCCTTTCATGATGTCGGAATACGCCTCGTCCTTCATGGGGATAAGCTTCTTGACCCGCGCCGCTATCTCCGAAAGCTGCTCGGCGGGGGTCATATTCGTCTTGTTTTCGCGGTCTTTCGGGTCGAACGTTTTCTTGTCCGCAAGGCTTCCGACTCTTATCATGAAGAACTCGTCAAGGTTGGAGCAGAATATCTGCACGAACCTCAATCTCTCGAAAAGCGGAGTGTCCGCGTCGCGCGCTTCTTCAAGGACGCGCTCGTTGAACTTTAACCATGAAAGCTCTCTGTTGTCGTAAAATTTACCCATAAATTCCTCCGTATATACAGGCTGTCGATAAACCCTTAAAACAGCGTTTATCTATCTTATTGAATAATGAATAGTGAATAATGAAAAGTGAATAAATGTGGTGTGCCCTGCGGGCACGGATTTTGAAAAGTGGCGGTATAATCACTTTTTTAATAATAATCGGCGAAGCCGATACCGCCATTATTCATTCTTCTTTATTCACTATTCAATATTCATTCTTTGGCGAAAAGACTTTTTCGATAAGCTTAGCGCCCGACATTTCTTATATCGGGCGCGATTATTCTTAACTTACTTCTTGCTTTCTTTCAGCTCGGAAGCCGTCTTAATAAAGTCGTTGAACAGCGGGTGCGGTCTGTTGGGGCGGGACTTGAACTCGGGGTGGAACTGCACAGCCACGAACCAAGGGTGAACGTCCTTTGACAGCTCGACTATCTCGACAAGCTTGCCGTCGGGGGACAGACCCGCGAACTTCAGCCCCTTGCTTGAAAGCTGCTCGCGGAAAGCGTTGTTGAACTCGTAGCGGTGGCGGTGGCGCTCGTAAACAAGCTCCTCGCCGTAAACGCTGCGGGAGATAGTGCCCTCGTCAAGCTTGCAGGGGTATAGCCCGAGGCGCATTGTTCCGCCCATGTCAACGCCCTTCTGGTCGGGCATGATGTCGATAACGTTGTACTTGAAGTCGCCGAACTCTGCGGAATTTGCCCCCTCAAGCCCGCCGACATGGCGCGCGAACTCTATAACAGCCATCTGCATACCGAGGCACAGCCCGAAATACGGCAGCTTGTTCTCTCTTGCGTAGCGAACCGCCTCGATCTTGCCCTCGATACCGCGGTCGCCGAAGCCGCCGGGGACGCATATTCCGTCAAGCCCGCCGAGCAGCTCCTTTGCCGTTTCGGGGGTTACTTCCTCGGAATTTATAAGCTTTATGTCAACATTGCAGCCGTTGTTTGCGCCCGCGTGGCGAATTGACTCCATAACGGAGATATACGCGTCGGGCAGGGCTACATATTTACCCACAAGACCTATAGTAAGCGGCTTGGACGCGGTTTCCGTCCTGCGCACCATTTCCTCCCACTCGGTGAGGTCGGGCTTTCTGTCCTCAAGACCGAGGTGGTAGCACGCGGAATGCGCAAGCCCCTCGTTCTCCAGCATAAGCGGAACGGCGTACAGCGAGGAAGCGGTGAGGTTCTGGATAACGTCCTCCTTGCGGACATTGCAGAACGACGCGATCTTCTCGCGCATTTCAACGGGGACTTCCGCGTCGCTTCGCAGCACGAGCACGGTGGGCTGAATGCCGATAGAGAGCAGCTCCTTTACGCTGTGCTGGGTAGGCTTGGTTTTAAGCTCATTGCTCCCCGAGATAAACGGCAGCAGCGTAACGTGGATATACATTACGTTCTCCCTGCCCTTTTCGTAGCTTACCTGACGGATAGCCTCAAGGAACGGGGTGGACTCGATATCGCCGACGGTGCCGCCTATTTCGGTGATAACAACGTCGACGGGCTCTGCGCCGCTGTTCGCCGCGCGGTAGACCCTGCTCTTTATTTCGTTGGTGACATGGGGAATGACCTGAACGGTGCCGCCGAGGTAATCGCCGCGGCGCTCCTTATTAAGGATAGTCCAGTAGACCTTGCCGGTGGTGACATTGCTGTTCACCGAGAGGTTTTCGTCGATAAAGCGCTCGTAATGGCCCAGGTCAAGGTCGGTTTCCGCGCCGTCGTCGGTGACGAACACCTCGCCGTGCTG
>JBJFHP010000058.1:0-4112 GCA_051893715.1 Oscillospiraceae bacterium | reverse complement strand
GAAATACGTCAACAACGACGCCTGCTACCCGTCGATACTTATTGTCGGTCAGCTTATCCACGCGCTGAACAGCGGCAAATACGACCTTAATAAGACCGCCGTCATGATAACCCAGACGGGCGGAGCCTGCCGCGCGACAAACTATGTCGGAATGCTCAAAAAGGCGCTCAAGGACGCGGGCTTTGACAGCGTTCCGCTGATATCGCTGAATGTTGTCGGACTTGAAAAGCAGAGCGGCTTCAAGATAACCGTTCCGATGGCGATACGCGCGTTTATGGGAATAGTTTACGGCGACGTGCTGTCGCGCTGCCTTTACAAGGTGCGCCCCTACGAGGTCACAAAGGGGAGCGCGAACGCGCTTTATGAAAAGTGGCGGCTTTTCCTGCGCGACGAGCTGAAATCGCTGTCTATGAAGCGCTTCAACGAGAACGTAAGGAACATCGTAAAGGAATTTTCGGAGTTCCCCGTGCTTGACATAAAGAAGCCTAAAATAGGGCTTGTCGGGGAGATACTCGTCAAGTTCCACCCCGTTGCGAACAACGACATTATCGGGCTGCTGGAAAGCGAGGGCTGCGAGGTCGTTGTCCCCGATTTAATGGGATTTTTCTACTACATCTGCTCTCACGGCGTAACAAAGAGGGAGCTGCTTTATCTCCCCGCGACGAAGAAATTCGTTCAGAACGCGGCGATAAAGGCGATAAGATTTATGGAGCACAGCTACCGCAAGGCGGTCAAGGGGACGAAGTTCGGCTGCCCCGGCGATATTTTCGAAATGCGCGAGGAAGTTAAGTCGATAGTTTCCCCCGGCAACATCGCGGGCGAGGGCTGGTTCCTGTCGGCGGAAATGCTGGAGCTTATCGACGAGGGCGTGCCGAACATAGTATGTATGCAGCCGTTCGCCTGCCTGCCGAACCATGTCACCGGCAAGGGCGTTATCGGCGAGATACGCAGGCAGCACCCCGAGAGCAACATTGTCGCGGTAGACTTCGACCCGGGCGCTTCCGAGGTAAATCAGGTCAACAGAATAAAGCTCATGCTGACGCAGGCGTTCGCGCGGGCGGGCATAAGCAGGCGCGACGTGGTTGTTCCCGAAATAAAGGCAGAGGATAAGTATTCGGAGCTTGTTTCCGCGGGTAACAGCGGTAAGTGATGAAGGGAGAAAATTATGGCAGAACAGCGTTTTTCTACAAGCGGTAATACGGATAACAGCGGCAAGAAGAACATAGGCTTCTGGATCGCCGCGGGGGTCGTTGCGGTTTTGGTTATCATCGTGCTTTTCAACAGCTTCACGGTGGTCAACGAGGGCTTTATCGGGGTCAAGTATCAGTTCGGAAAGATAGTCGAGAGCGATATGTCGGCGGGACTTAATTTCCATATCCCGTTCGTTGAGGAGATAGAGCAGGTCGACACCCGCGAGCAGATTTACTCGGTACAGACCGACGCCTACACGAGCGACACGCAGACGGTGGACAGCCTGCACCTTAAGCTCAACTATTACTACGACGGGACAAAGCTCCCCGAAATAATCCGCTCCATCGGTATCAGCAATGTTGAAACAAAGCTTCTCGTTCCGAACGTTGCGAAGATATCCAAGGACGAAATAGGCAAGGTCAAGGCGGAGGATCTCGTTCAGAACCGTTCGGACGTTCAGAATGCGATATACGAGTCCCTAAAGGTAACGCTTGAACCGCAGGGGATAATCGTCACCGCATTTGCGATAGAAAACCTCTCGTTCGACGAGGCGTTCGAGCAGTCCATTCAGGCGAAGGTAATTGCCGCGCAGGACGCGCTCAAAATGCAGAACAAGACCGCCGAAAAGGAAGAAGAGGCAAGGCAGCAGGTCATCGCGGCGCAGGCGGAGGCTGACTCTCAGAAGATAAAGGCTGACGCCGAGGCGTACGCTATCAAGGCTGTTCAGGAGCAGCTCGAAAAGAGCCCGAACTACATAGAATACCTAAAGGTGTCCAACTGGAACGGCGTGCTCCCGCAGGCTATCGGCACGGAGGTAAATCCGTTCCTAGCGCTGGGCAGCGGCGACTACACCACGTCAACCCGCACGACAACGACAACGACTGCGCCCACGGCAACGGACGCGGAATAATTAACACAAAGTAATTGCAATGCTTTGGGGGGAGAACATTGTTTTCCCCCCGTAAGCAGTCTTTAAGGAAGGTAATATATGAACTATACCGAACTGAAAAAGCGCGCGCTGGAGAGCTTTTTCTCACGAATGAACGATATGCAGCGCAAGGCGGTGTTCAAGGTAAAGGGCTCCGTCCTCATCATCGCGGGCGCGGGCAGCGGCAAGACAACGGTGCTTGTCAACCGAATAGCGAATATGATGAAATTCGGAAACGCGTATCACGATACGGAGGAGCGTTCGCTGTCCCCCGAGGACGCGCGATTCCTTGAACAGTTCCCCTCGCTTGAGCACAACGCGGAAAACGCGCAGCGGCTGGCGGACATCATTTCCGCCGAGCCTGTCAACCCGTGGAATATCCTTGCGATAACATTCACCAACAAGGCGGCGGGCGAGCTGCGCGAAAGGCTTGTTTCCATGATAGGCGAGGGCGCGGAGAAGATAAACGCGTCGACGTTTCATTCCGCCTGCGTTAAGATACTCCACCGCGAGATAGAGCACGTCGGCTACAAATCGGGCTTCACGATATATGACGACGACGACTCCAAGCGGGTCATAAAGGAAGTCATGAAAAAGCTGGACATTGACGAGAAGATAATGGGCGTAAAGATGTTCAGAAACGCAATTTCCCGCTGCAAGGACAAGATGATTTCCCCTCGGGAATACGCGGCGAGCGCGCATGAAACGGCGGAATTGACCGCGATAAAGACCGCGCAGGTCTATGCGGAATATCAGCAGAGCCTTATTGCCGCAAACGCGCTGGATTTTGACGACATAATTTATCTGACAGTAAAGCTTTTTGAGGACAATCCCGAAATACTCGAGCATTACAGAAATCTATATAAATACATTATGGTGGACGAATATCAGGACACCAACGTTGCGCAGTACCGCCTTGTTTCGCTTCTGACGGGGACAAGCGGCAACCTCTGCGTTGTCGGCGACGACGACCAGTCGATATACCGCTTCCGCGGCGCTACCATTGAGAATATCCTGAGCTTCGAGAAGCAGTATAAGGACTGCGAGGTAATAAGGCTGGAGCAGAACTACCGTTCCACCGAAACGATACTCGAGGCGGCGAACGCCGTTATCAAAAACAACACGCAGCGCAAGGACAAGCACCTCTGGAGCGACCTCGGCGAGGGCGACAGGATACAGATAAATCTCTATCCGAACGAGGCAATGGAGGCAAAGGCAGTCGCGGACACCATACTTGACGGCGTTAAGGACGGGAAGAAATATTCCGACTTCGCGCTGCTGTACCGCAACAATGCGATATCGCGCAGCTTTGAGAATGCGCTGGCGCGCTCGGGAATACCCTACAAGATAGTCGGCGGCCTGCGGTTTTACGACCGCAAGGAAATAAAGGACATCATGTCCTATCTCTGCCTTATCAACAACCCGTACGATATGATACGCTTCCGCCGCATAATAAACGAGCCGAAGCGCGGTATCGGCGAGGCGACCGTCAACGAGATAGTGCGCATTGCGGAGGGGCTGGGGATAAGCCCTATCGAGGTCTGCGCGAACGCGGCGGAGTATGAAACGCTGTCGCGGAAGGCGAACGCTCTGCGCGCGGCGGCAAATCTTTTCGAGGAGCTGGACGAGCTTGCCGACACGGCGCAGCTTGACGAGCTTATCGAGGCAGTCGCGGTGAAGAGCGGCTATATTCAGTCGCTGAAAGCAATGGGCGAGGAGGGCGCGCCGAGGATAGACAACATAAACGAGCTGAAATCCAACGCGCTTCTTATGCTGGAGGAAAACCCCGACGCAGCGCTGCCGGATTTCCTTGAACAGGTCGCTCTTGTGTCCGACCTTGACAGCTACGACACCGAAACGGACAGAGTGTCGCTTATGACAATGCACAGCGCAAAGGGACTTGAATTTGACACGGTATTCCTTGTAGCGGCGGAGGACAATATTTTCCCGAGCTACATGAGCCTTTACGACCCGTCCGAAATGGAGGAGGAGC
>JBJFHP010000057.1:0-4136 GCA_051893715.1 Oscillospiraceae bacterium | reverse complement strand
GCGGGCTTTATCTACTATCAGGGCGAGAGCGACGACCACCGCCCCGAGATGTACTACACGCTGTTCACGCAGCTTATCAGAAACTGGCGCGAGGACTGGCACGACGACGAGCTGCCTTTCATCTGCGCGCAGCTCCCGATGCACCGCTACAGCGGCGACGAGGACAGGAAGAACTGGTGCCTTATCCGCGAGGCGCAGATGCGCGCTTTCAACACCGTGAAGAACATGGGCATTGCGGTGCTCATCGACTGCGGCGAGTTTAACGAGATACACCCTAAGGACAAGGCGCCCGTGGGTCACCGCTTCGCATTGCAGGCGCTGGATAAGTTTTACGGCGGCTGCGACGGCGCGAACGCTCCCGTTATCGCGGGGGCAGTCTGGGGCGCGTACAGCGCGGAGCTGTCCTTTAAGAACGCCGAGGGCGGCTTTGTCGTAAAGGACGGTATCGACGGGTTCGAGATATGCGGCGAGGACGGGAATTACGTCCCCGCAAGGGCTGAGATAAACGGAGAGCGGATAATCGTTTCCGCGGATAATATAACCGACCCGTGCGGGGTAAGATACCTGTGGACGAACTATGCGGAGGTGCATATTTACGGCAGAAAGGGTCTGCCGCTGGCGCCGTTTCGTATAACTGCGGAATGACCCGCAGCAGCCTGAACAAAGGAAAGAGGAATAAAAAATGATAGCACTTGTTACGGGAGCAAGCTCGGGAATTGGCAGAGATATCGCGCGCTCGCTTGCAAAGCATGGCATAAATGTAATAATAACGGCGCGCCGCCGCGACAGGCTGGCGGAGCTCAAAAAGGAGCTTATCGCCGAATACGGCGTTAAGGTGATGTGCATTGCCGCAGACCTTACCGACGAGCGGCAGTGCATGGAGCTTTACAGCCGCGTCAGAAAATACAACATCGACATACTCATAAACAACGCGGGGTTCGGTGTGTTCGGCAAATTCAGCGAAACCGACCTTGAGAGCGAGCTTGATATGCTGGACGTGAATATCCGCGCGTTCCACATTTTATTCAAGCTTTTCCTGCGCGATTTCAGGGAGCGCGGCTGCGGTTATATACTCAACACCGCGAGCGCGGCGGGCTTCCTGCCGGGACCTTATTTCTCGTCCTATTACGCGAGCAAGGCTTATATCGTGCGCATGACGCAGGCTGTCGCCGAGGAGCTTCGCGCGGAGCACAGCGGCGTGCATATTTCCATGCTTTGTCCGGGGCCTGTTGCGACCGAATTTGAGGAAAAGGCGCGCGTTAAGTTTTCGATACCTGCGGCGTCGTCCGAGAAGCTTGCGGAAAAGGCGGTGCGCGGAATGTTCGGCGGCGAGCTGATGATATGCTCCGACCCCTTAAACAAGGCGTCGATATATGCCGCGAAGCTTGTTCCCGACAGCCTGCTTGCGATAGGGGCAAGGCTTTCGCAGTCGATACGCAAGACGTTTTAGACATTTTAAGGAGGAAAAGCAATGCCTTCACAGACAGAGATAACCGTCCGCTATGCGGAAACCGACTGCATGGGCGTTGTGCACCATGCGGTATATCCGGTATGGTTCGAGATAGCGCGGACGGATTACATCAAGGCGGCGGGAATGAGCTATGCGGATATGGAGCGCGCGGGGGTAATGCTCCCCGTGACGGGTATATCCTGCCGATACCGCCTGCCCGCGAAATATGACGATGTGCTGACGATAACCGCAAAGGTAACGCGGCTCACGCCCGCACGGATAGAGTTTTCCTATACCGTGAGGAAAAAGGGCGGGGACGCGGTGCTTGCCGAGGGAACAAGCTCCCACGGCTTTGTGGACGCGGAGAACTTCCGCCCGCTCAATTTCAGAAAGGAAATGCCCGCGCTGTATGAGAAGATGGAACAGTGCGCGGCGGCAGACGCAGAATAAACGGGGGCGCAATGAAAAGGATCATCATACTTGCCGCGCTGATACTTGTCGGTGCAGCGGCGGCGTTCATTATCATAAAAAATCCCTACGAGCCCATGGAGGTCATGACTCAGCCCACTGAGGACGGCGGCGTTGAGATCGTGCCGGTGACCACAGCGGCGGTGACGGAGGAAGATCCTCCCGCGGAGAAGCATTCGCTGTCCGTGACCTGTTCGCTGCCCTCGACGTTTTACGACGAGAACATTTCCGTCGAGCTTTTCGCCGACGACGGCGCGGAGATATATTTCACGCTTGACGGAAGCGACCCCGATACCTCGTCGGAGCTTTACACGGGCGCTATTGAGATAAACGCGGGCGCGGACACGTCCGCTGTCACGATAAAGGCAGTCGCGGCGCGGGACGGCGAGGTTTCGGACATATTCACGCGAAGCTATGTTGTCGGGCAGAATGTTAAGGAGCGTTTCGGCGAGGACACGCTTGTTTTCGTGCTGTCGACCGACCCCTACAACCTTTATGATTACGAATACGGAATTGCCGTTCCGGGCAAGATATACGATGATTATGTAAAGGAGCATGAGGGGGAGGAAATACCCTACAATGCCCCCGGAAATTACTATATGTCGGGCAGGGAAGCGGAGCGCGACATTTATGTCGAGGTGTTCGACAGCAGCGGCAACAAGGTCATCTCGCAGGCGGCGGGTGTAAGGCTTTCGGGGGGTTATTCCCGCGTTGTCGACCAGAAATCGCTTCGGCTTATCGCGCGCAAGGAATATGACCCCGACAACGGGAAATTCAAGTACTCGTTCTTCCCCGACGCGGTGGACTGCAACGGCGAGCCGATAAGCGAGTTTGACAGGATAGTGCTGCGCAACGGCGCTAACGACCGCGAATTTGCGGGCGTGCGCGACGAGCTATCGCAGCAGCTGGCGCGCGATTACGGCTACGAGGCGACGCAGTGCACAACGCCCGCAGCGGTGTTCCTTAACGGGAAATACTACGGCTTCTCATGGGTTCACGAAAACTACAACGAGGACTACCTTGAAACGCATTTCGGCGGCAATCGGGAGCAGTACGAGATAGTCAGCAACACCGAGATACCCGAGGAGGGCAACGAGCGCGGTCTTAACGACTACGCGAAGGTAGTCGGGTATTTCGACAAGGATCTGACAAACGACAAGACCTTTGCGGAGTTCTGCGAGCTTGTGGATATTAATAATTTCATGCAGTATTATGCGATGCAGATATTTATTTCCAACAAGGACTGGCCGGGGAACAACTACAAGGCGTTCCGCTACTACCCCGAGGACGGCGAAGCGATCACCTCGGAATACATGGACGGGAAATGGCGTTACCTTTTCTTTGACGCGGAATTTGCATGGGGGCTGTACGGCGACGGCTTCCGCCTGAACACGCTGTCCGACCTGCTCAATGGCACGCACATGAGCGGCGAGAGCCGTGCGCTTATCGCGCTGCTGGCGCGCGAGGATATGAGAGAGCTGCTTGCCGACACGCTTTGCGACGTCATGGCAAAGGGCTTCGGCACCGACAACATACTTGAAACGCTGGATATGCTGATCGAAAAGAGCGACAGCGAGCAGATGTACGCGCTGCGCAAGGGTATCACAAGCACATGGGCGAACGAGGGGACCTTTGCGGACAGCCGCGAGCAGATACGGCAGTTTGCGCAGCGGCGCGAAACGGTGTTAAGGCGGTATATTGCGAAGCAGTTCGAGATCGCGGAGGAATACTACGACATTACCCTTACGGGAACAGTGGGTGCAGAAGCGCGGCTGGGCTCGCAGAAAACGTCGGGCGGAGTGGTATTCGGCAGCTATTACACGGCATACGGCGTGGAAATAGGTGTTGATACATACGAGGGTTACCGCTTTGAAAAGTGGGAGATAAACGGCAGGGAATACACCGACCCGACTGTAAGGATAACCTCCGGCATGGCTGAGGACGGGAAGGTTTCAATAAAGCTTTTTGTTGAAAAGGAGGAGCTCCGCGGAGTTCCGCTCAGGATAAGCGAGATCTCGACCGAAAAGAACGCAGGGTGGATAAAGCTTTTCAACCCCAATGCCGAGGCGGTAAGCACGAACGGGCTGTACCTTACCGACGACCCCGAAAACCTCACAAGGTTCGCGCTCCCCGACGTCACGATAGGCGCGGGCGAGGAGCTCATCATAGTGATGAAGAACAACAAGACCAACGACGCGCTCATGCAGATTCAGGCGAC
>JBJFHP010000056.1:0-18189 GCA_051893715.1 Oscillospiraceae bacterium | reverse complement strand
AGGTCGAGGTGCCCGCGGCGGGTTATTACAGCATTAACCTCAAGGCACGCCAGAGCACGATGCGCGGCTTCTTCTCCAACAGACGCGTTTACATCAACGGCGTTGTTCCCTGCGAGGAGCTTAACGATATTAAAATAAAGTACAGCCCCGACTGGCAGACAGTTAACCTCACCGACGCGAACGGTCAGGAGATATATGTCTACCTTGAAGCAGGCGCTAACACTATCGCACTTGAGGCGATACCCGGTGACATCGGCGCAGTTATGCAGCGACTTGACGATGTTATTTTCAACCTCAACTACTATTACAGACGTATACTCATGATCACGGGTCCCAGCCCCGACGAGTTCAACGACTACTTCCTCGATGAGCAGATCCCTGAGCTTATCGACGTATTCAAGAGCACGATCGACTCCCTCTATGCGGAGAAGGCAGGTATCGAGGCGCTGACAGGTCAGGGCTCCGAGGCTTCCACGCTCCAGACGATGGCGGTCATTCTCCAGATGGCAGTCAAGGATCCCGACGATATCCCCCAGATGATCGGTTCAATAAAGGATCAGATCTCCGCGGTTTCCGCGTGGATGCGCGACTACCGCGATCAGCCGCTCGAGCTTGACTACATAGAGGTTAAGACCGTTCACGACAACTACAAGGACGCGTCCAACAACTTCTTCGCGCAGTTCGCGTTCGGTTTCCAGTCCTTTATCGGCTCTTTCTTTGAGGATTACACCTCTATTTCCGAAACAACAACAAAGTCCCTTAACGTATGGGTATCCCTCGGCCGTGACCAGGCAACCGTTGTAAACGAGCTTGTCGCTTCCGAATACAACCCCGACCACAGCACGCAGATCTCCGTCCGACTTGTTCAGGGCGCCGTTCTTGAGGCAACGCTTGCGGGCAAGGGTCCTGAGGTAGCGCTGTTTATCGGCGGTGACTTCCCCGTTGTATGCGCGTCCAGAGGACTGCTCGTAAATATGAAGGAATTTCCCGACTACAACGAGATCGTTGAGCGCTTCACTCCCGACGTTACCACGCTTTATGAGTTCAACGGCGGCGTTTACGGTCTGCCGCTGACGGAGAACTTCCCGATGATGTTCTACCGCACCGACGTTCTCGAGGAGCTCGGACTTGAAGCCCCCGACAGCTGGACAGAGCTTATCAACATTCTGCCCGACCTGCAGAGAAAGTACCTTGAGGTTGGTCTGATACTTCCGTCGAACATATCCTCTCAGGTATTCGACGCAGGCAACACGTTCGTGCTGATGATGCTCCAGACGGGTCAGGATCTCTACAACTTTGACACCGTAAGCGGTCAGTACACCTCCACGACCTTCGACACCGAAGCCGCAGTAGAGGCGTTCACCAACTGGACGAAGTTCTACACGGTTTACGACTTCGACCAGACCTACGACGCATTCACCCGTTTCAGAACAGGTGAGATGCCTATCCTTATACAGAACTACGCTACATTCTACAGCCAGCTGAATGTTGCCGCACCCGAAATAAAGGGTCTGTGGGACTTCAAGCACGTTCCCGGCACAGTCAGAACAGGCGAGAACGGCGAAAAGATACTTGACTACACATCCAACTCCGGTTCCTCCGGCGCGGTCATCTTCACATCCTGCTCGGATATCTCCGCAGCATGGGATTTCATCAAGTGGTTCACGACCGCCGATGTTCAGGTTGAGTACGGCAGAACGATCGAGGCTATCATGGGCCCGATGGGACGCTACGACACGGCAAACCGCGAGGCGCTTTCCAAGCTCAACTGGTCTACGGCAGAATACGAAAAGATCGCCGACCAGATGAACAACCTGCGCGAGGTTCCGATAATTCCCGCTTCCTACGCGGTAACTCGTAACGTTTACAATGCGTTCAGAGCAGTCGTTAACAACCAGAAGAACGCGAGATATCAGCTCAGCTCTTACAACAGAGATATCAACGAGGAGATCATCAGAAAGCTGAAAGATCTTGGCTATTACAGCGAGGGGTGACAGGGTGCGGAGCACGCTCCGCATTCCGCCCATAATAAAAATTAGGAGGAATCAGCTTGTTCGGTAAAGAAAAATCGCAGTATATCGAAGATAACAAATTCAGATATACGATGCGTGAAATGAAAAAGAATGGCAGCGCGTACATTCTCGCTCTTCCGTTCTTCATTCTGTTCGTGATCTTTACGGGAATACCGGTCGTTATCTCGCTTCCTATCGGCTTCACGAACTTCAACATGGTTCAGTTCCCGCAGTGGACAGGACTCAGCAACTTCTATCAGTTATTCCTTGCGGACGACGTATTTCTTATCGCAATTCAGAATACGCTCGTTTTCGCTATCATCACAGGCCCTGTGAGCTACATTCTCTGCTTCCTGCTCGCATGGCTCATCAATGAGATGCCCGGCCCGCTCAAGACAGTGTTCACCTACGTCTTTTACGCGCCGACGCTCGCGGGTAACATCTACGCGACATGGCAGCTCATCTTCTCCGGCGATACCTACGGCTTCCTTAACTCCGTTCTGATGAACCTCGGTATCATCAAGGGCGCTCAGCAGTGGCTGACCGACTCGAGATATATCCTCATGTGCGTTATCATCGTACAGATGTGGATGTCGCTCGGCGCAGGCTTCCTTGCCCTCAGAGCAGGTCTTCAGGGCATCGACAAGTCCGGCTACGAGGCGGGCGCTATCGAGGGTATCAAGAACAGATTTCAGGAACTTATCTACATCACTGTTCCCTCTATGGGTCCGCAGCTCCTGTTTGCCGCCGTTATGCAGATAACCTCGTCCTTCACTGCCGGCGATATCGGTCGTTTCCTGACCGCGTTCCCGTCAACGGACTATGCGGCGCACACCATCATGACCCACGCGTTCGACTACGGCTCGATCCGCTACGAAATGGGTTATGCCTGCGCGATCTGCTTCTTCCTGTTTATCGTCATGCTGCTGGTCAACAACGTGATCCGCAAGGCGATGAGCGGAATTCTGGATACATAAGGAGGACAGGATAATGCGTTTGATCAAAAAAAGAAAAAAGTGGGGCGGATCCCGCGGCGGTGATATAGCGATATTCACACTGCTCGTGCTGGTTGGTCTGTTCATGCTGTTCCCCATTTATTTCTCGATAATTCAGTCTATAAAGCCTGTCGAGGAACTGTTCGTGTTCCCTCCTAAGCTCTACGTTCAGAACCCCACCTCTCAGAACTTCGAGGATATGCTCAAGGTAGCAGGCAGCCTTGACGTTCCCTTCTCGAGATACGTTTTCAACTCGCTGTTCGTTTCCATCGTTGTAACGCTCGCTCAGCTGGTGTTCTCCTCCTCTGCGGCTTATGTTCTCGCAAAGGTCAAGGCGCCCGGCATCAAGGCGATGAACAAGACCATCGAGGTCGCTCTTCTGTTCACCTCCTCCGTTACATACATCGTACAGTATATCGTAATGGCAACTCTCGGAATGATCGATACCTACTGGGCCATCACGCTCCCGTACATCGCAACTCCTATGGGACTCTTCCTCATGCGTCAGTTCATGGGTCAGATACCCGAGAGCATGATCGAGGCAGCAAAGCTCGACGGCGCGAGCCATCTGAGAATTTGCTGGCAGATAGTTATGCCGAACGTAAAGCCCGCATGGCTCACCCTGATGATCTTCGCGTTCCAGGGTGCATGGCAGATAACAGGTTATCTCTTCGTTTATAGTGAGCAGCTGAAGCCTATTCCTATCGTTATGCAGCAGATCGCAGCGGCAGGTATCGCAAGAACAGGCGTTTCTTCGGCAACGGTCGTTGTTCTTATGCTCCCTCCTATGATACTGTTCCTGATACTTCAGAGCAACGTCGTAGAAACAATGGCTCATTCCGGTCTAAAGGATTAAGCTTACGAGATACAAATATATACGAAAGGATGATTTCAGTGCCATCTATTAAACGCATCGCAGTGCGCGCAGCTTCCGCGATCATGGCGGCGGCAATGTTAGCCACAAGCGTTGCATATGCCGATGAGCCTTATACCGGATACAACTACGACTGGTGGGGAGATCCCGTTCCCTCACAGAACGGCTATGTCGTTGAGAAGGTAGTTTCCGGTCTTGACATAGGCTGCGGCGCTCTTTCCCAGCCGTCTGATATGTTCTTCTCGGATAACGAGGAGCTTTACATCGTTGATACGAACTTCGCAGGTTCTATCGACCCGTCTAATCAGAAGGGCAGAATAGTTATTACCGACAAGGACTTCAACCTTATAAATACGGTTGAATACCTTGATTTCTCGAATGTCGGAGATTGGCTTGAACAAAAGGACGCGGAGCTCAACAGAGGCGAGCTCGACTCCGTTCGATATGCCAAGGAAACCAACATCTACTTCAAAGGCCCGACAGGTATTTTCGTTGACGAGGACGACACGGTATATGTTGCCGACAACGAGAACGAAAGAGTTGTTGCCTTCACTCACGATGTCGACAGCAAGGGAATGGGCTACGGCAAGGTAATTACCGTTTATACCCGTCCCGAGTCCAACGTTTACGACTCCACCACGACCTTCAACCCCGCAAAGGTGCTTGTTGACGCGGCAAAGAACGTTTACGTCTGCATAAAGTCCATAACAAAGGGCGCTGTCGTTTTCTCCAAGGAAGGCGAGTTCAGCGGATACTACGGCGCGAACCGCGTCGAGCAGACCGGCGAGGTTATCCTCAACGCGTTCTGGAAGCTCATATTCAACCGTGAGCAGATAAAGAAGATGAAGAGAAATGTCCCCGTCGAGATCTCCAACTTTGACATCGACGACGACAACTTCGTTTATACCGTAACGGAGTCCAAGAGCGCAAACACCGACGTGCTGAAAAAGCTCAACTCCGCAGGTACGAACATCTTCACGAACCTCGGTTATTCCGACTATGACTTCGGCGACCCGCTCACGAAGTATTACCGCGGTCAGACCTACTCGTCGCAGATCACCGACGTCGATATCGGCGACAACGGCGTTATAAACCTTCTCGACCTGAAAACCGGACGTGTTTTCCAGTACGATGACGAATGCAACCTGCTGTTCATCTTCGGCGGAATAGGCAACCAGAAGGGTACATTCACGACCGTAAACTCCGTTGAGAGCCTCGGCACAAACGTTTATGTCCTCGACGGACGTAAGTGCACGATAACCGTTTTCGAGCAGACGGAATTTGGCGCGATCGTTCACAACGCGATCGACCTGTTCAACAAGGGTAAGTACGAGGAAGCCCGCGAGCCGTGGAACGAGGTTCTCCGCCGCGACTCCAACTACTGGCTCGCATACATCGGTCTGGGTAACGCTTATCTTAACGAGGGCAATTACGAGCAGGCGATGAAGTATTTCTACTACAACTCCAGGAACGGTTACAGCGACGCGTTCAAGGGTTGGAGAATGGATTTCATCAGAGATAATTTCACGCTCTTCGCAATAATCATTCTGCTGCTCCTTGCGGGTATCTACGTAATTTCGTCGATACGCGGCAGGAAGAGAGCAAAGAAGCGCGCCGAGGCTGACGCGCTGCTGAGAGCTCAGCAGAAGAAGGAGGAGTAAGTCATGAGATTTGATCTTGATATGCCGGCTTGGAAATGGCCGTTTTACATCATGCGTCATCCTTTTGAAGGCTTTGAGGACCTCAGGTGGAAAAAAGCCTACAATATGAAGGTGGCTATGGTCATCGTTGCGCTGTTCTTTATCGTCAGCGTATGCGATCAGCTGATGACGGGTTTCCCCTTCAATACCAGCTATGTGAAGATATTTAACATTGTTCCTATCGTTATCCAGTCTATCGTACTGTTCTTTACATGGGTAGTCGGAAACTGGGCGCTGTGCACGCTGTTCGACGGCGAGGGCACGATGAAGAATATCTGCGTAAACTCAGCATATGCCCTTGTGCCGTATATCATCGGTAAGGTAGTAAACATTATCCTTTCCAACTGCCTTATCAAAAGCGAGGGCGCGTTCCTCACCTTCGTAAGCTATATTACGATCGCGTGGACAGCAATGCTGCTTATTTCAGGCATGAAGACCGTTCACCAGTATTCAATCCCCAAAACACTTCTGTTCATGCTCATTACGCTGCTGGCAATGGTGGTAATCATCATTCTTCTGGTACTTCTTGTTTCCCTCTTCCAGCAGGTTTACCTTTTCATATACTCTATTTATACAGAGCTGCTTTACAGGTTCTCGAACCTCGAGCCTACGGCATTGATATTCATATTCATCGGCGTCATCGTATTGATCGCTGCCGCGGTTATCGCGGGCTATACGGCTTTTGAAAAGGCTAAGCTGAAGAAAGAAATGAAGAAACTCAATTCGTAATGACTAATACGGCTTTGAATATTGAAAATGGTGGTGTAAAAATGCTCAAATTACGCAAGAAAATACTTGTCGGAGTGCTTTGCGCGGCAATGGTGCTTTCGGCAAGCCAGAGCGCGTGGTCTGAAACCGCCGTGGTAGAGAATACCGCAGCTGATTCGGCGGAAACGACCGACACCGCGGCAGAGGCAGAGTCCGAGGGCAGCGGAGAGGCGGCTTCCGATAAGGAAGAGGTCACCCCGATTACCGAGGAGGACGCTCTCGCCGAGATGAAAGAGTACGCGCGCACAGACAGTCTTGTCCTGATGGTCAACGAGCAGACAGGCGTGTTTGCAGTTCAAAATCTGGCAGACGGAAAGTACACATGGAGCAATCCCTACAATTCGGACAATGACCCCACAATAAAGAGCGGTACCAAAAAGAGCGAGCTTAAATCCGCAATGGTCATCGACTCCGTTAAGGTCACCGATACGGAGGCTCCGAGCTCGACGCTGCGTTCCGCGCAGTCGGGCGATATCAGCATAGAAAAGGTGCAGAACGGCTTTAAGGCTACCGTTACCTTTGAAAACGAGGGCATCACGGTTCCTTATTACGTTACCGTTGCCGACGATCACTTTGACGTTACCGTCAATGTTGACGAGATCTTCGAGGTCGAGATAAACGATCCCGAGAACGTCAGGGAATCGTCCCGCTCCATCGTCGACCTCAACCTCTTCCAGGATCTCGGAGCAGGTTATCTCGATGAGGAAGGCTACATCGTTACCCCCGACGGCTCCGGTGCGGTCATCAACTTCAACAACGGCAAGACCGGCGCTGCCGAATACAATCAGCAGCTTTACGGCAGAGATCTCGCGATAAGCCAGGATATGGCTCCGAAAAAGACCGAGCAGGCGTATCTCCCCATAATGGGTATCGTAAAGAAGGACAGCGCGCTGCTTGCAGTCGTTACCGAGGGCTCGGCTTACGCGACGGCGAGAGCCTCCGTTGCAGGTCAGAGAGCGACAGGCTATAACTCCGCATGGTTCAAGTTCTCGCTGCGCTCTACCGACAGCTACTACATGGGCGGCTCCAACGCGGCTGCTCTGAAGGCTTACCAGACGAACAAGATCCCCGAATCCAGAGTATCCGTCAGATACTACCCCATCGCCAAGGAGGGCGCAAGCTACGTTGACGTTGCGCTGCGCTATCAGAAGTACCTTGTCGAGGAGCAGGGAATGACCAAGAAGACCACGGCAGACCAGTCGCCGTTCTATCTTGACATCTTCGGCGGAACAATAAAGGAGCGCTCCATACTCGGCTTCCCCGTAAAGCTTGAAACTGCGGCGACAACATACGAGCAGGCAAAGCTGATAATCGAGGAATTTAGCCGCGCGGGCATCGGCGGAGATATGATGGTGACTTATGTCGACTTCAACAAGGCAGGCATAACGAGCAGGATATCGGGCTCCGTTGAATATTCCGGCACTCTCGGCGGCAAGAGCCAGTTCACCGCACTGAGGGATTACTGCGCGGGCATCGGCGCAACGCTTGTTCCCGACGTTGACCTTATGAATTACGAGAGAAGCGGCAACGGCTTCTCCAAGACAGGCGCTTCCGTTATCGGCGTAACAAAGGCTTACGCAATGCAGAACGTTTACGAGCGCGCATTCGGTACTCCCCACGACACAAGAACAGGCTGGTACATACTTACCCCCGCATATCTCACAAAGGCATACGGCGCAGTGGTTTCCAGCTATGTTTCGGAGGGAATGAACGCGATATCCGTTGCTGACGGCACCAATATGCTGTACAGCGACTTCAGCGGCAACACGAACAAGGCGACATCAAGACAGCAGGCTATCGAAAATCTCAAGCAGTGCTACGAGATGATAAACAACAGCGGCATGACCTTTGTTGCTTCTGCCTGCAACGACTACGCGATCCCCTATGCGGACTACATCAAGGACGTTCCGCTTTACAGCAGCGGCTTTGACGTATACGACTACGACATTCCGCTTTACGAAATAGTTATCCACGGTTACGTTCCCTACACTACCAAGGCAAAGAACGCGAGCGCAAGCGCCGACGAGCTGTTCCTGCTCTCCGTTGCTACAGGTACTCCCGTTCACTACGAGGTAATGTACGAGGATCCCAACGAATTTACCGACTGCGCTTATGATGAGCTGTTCTACACAAGCTACAAGGGCTGGGTAGAAACTGCGGGCAATGAATACAAGCTCTGCAAGGACATTGTATCCAAGGTTTCCGAGGCGACTATCACAAACTTCGAGTATCTCTCCGAGGACGTTGTTCAGACGACATTCTCCAACGGCACGGTTTTCAAGGCTGACCTTGCAAACTACACGCTCGAGGTTAACGGCAAGGCAGTTGACCTTGCTCAATACGGACTGAAAGGAGCGACAACTGACTGATGAGTGACGAAAGAAATCTCAACATTGAGGGCAGTCCCGAAATGAACGCCTTCAATGAAGTTCCGGAAGCAGCAGCTGAAGAAACACCGGTCATTGCCGAGGCTCCGGCTCCCGTCAGGGTTTCCGCACACAACACCGCTGCCGCCGCAGCATTCAACGCGGCGAACGAGGAGGTTGACATACGCAGAAAAGACGGCGAGAAGGTCCAGCGCAAGATCAAGACAAACAAGATCCCCTACGAGAAGAAGAAGTGGCTGTACGGCTACGGATTTATCGCCCTGTGGGCTATCGGCACGCTGTGGCTGTTCATAATCCCCGTTCTTACTTCTCTGTGGTACTCGCTGTGTAATACAAAGCTGCTCGATAAGGCGGGCGCTCTCGAGGTCGGCATGACCTCCGCGGGTATCTACACCGAGTGGAACAACTTCGGCAACTACATCAAGGCATTCACCGTCGACACCGACTTCCCGCAGCTGCTCGCGCAGTCGCTGGGTGAGATCCTGCCGCAGGCTGCCGTAATACTGATATTCTCCCTGTTCATCGCGGTAATCCTGAACCAGAAGTTCAGAGGAAGGACCCTCGCCAGAGCGATATTCTTCCTGCCTGTGCTTATCGCGACAGGTCCCGTTATCTCCGTTATCAACGGTGATATGGCGTCGCAGGGCGTTTCCGACGCGGCGCAGTTCAGCACGCTGTTCAAGACAGACCTTGTAACGGAGCTGATGGAGTTTATCGGAATTTACAACATTAACCAGACGTTTACGGAATTTATTCAGGATATCACATCTAACGTCCTGAACCTCGTATGGAACTCGGGTATCCAGATTCTGATCTTCCTGTCGGCGCTGCAGAATATCCCGCCGTCCGCAAAGGAAGCGGCAAATATGGAGGGCGCTACCGCATGGGAGTTCTTCTGGAAGATCACCTTCCCGATAATCAGCCCGATGATCCTTGCAAACCTTGTTTACACAATTATCGACGCGTTCGTATCCACAGACAACGTGGTCATGAAGTACGTTCTCGCGCAGTCCAGACAGTGGGAATACGGCTACTCCGCAGCCCTTGCTTGGATCTACTTCGCGATAGTCGGAGCAGTGCTCGGTCTGGTATGCTTTATCGTAAACAGATTTGTTTACTATGAGAATGAATAAGGAGGTTAGAGAAGTGACAGAAAATAATATTTTTCCCGCAGAGGGAAACGAAAATGTTGCTAATCAGCCTGCTGAAAATGTAACAACCGCTGAGGAGAGCCTTGTAGCCTCTGCCGCCGAGGCAGAGGAGGCAACTCTCGAGAGCGTTGCGGAAACAATGGCGGACATCAACGTGGTGAGCGCCTCTAAGCCCGCAAAGCCTGCCAAGGCGAAGAAGAAAAAGGACGATTACAGAGTCAGCAACTTTGATATTATCAGGAACTGGCGCCACTACAACGCCAAGGAGAGAAAGCATTACAACTACATCTTCTGGCACCGCATCGCGGGTTATGTATGGCCGCTGTTCAGATTTATCATAATCTTCGGTCTGTCGTTCGTCATTCTGTATCCTATCCTTTACATGATCTCCACATCGCTGCGTCCGCAGGTCGAGATGAATGACCCCTCGGTAATGTGGATACCCAAAACGATACGTTTTGACAACTTTGTAGAGGTATGGACGGCAATAAACTATCCCACCACGCTGTGGAACACGCTTGTTCTTAACATCGTTGCCTCGGTGCTTCAGGTTGGTACCTGCGCGCTGACGGGCTACGGCTTCGCGCGCTTCAAGTTCAAGGGCAAGAATTTCCTGTTCGTTATCGTACTGCTTCAGATCATCGTTCCTACTCAGATCATCATGATCCCGCAGTATATGCAGTTCAGATACTTCGATATCTTCGGTCTGCTGACAGCGTTCATGGGCGATTCCATCTCCCTTGTTAACACTAACTTCGCGATGTACATTCCCGCCCTCTTCTGCAACGGTATTCGTGCGGGTCTGTTTATCTACCTGTTCAGGCAGTTCTTCCGCGGGCTTCCCAAGGAGCTCGAGGACGCGGCTTACCTCGACGGCTGCGGGCCGTTCAAGACGTTCATCAGCGTCATGGTCCCCAACGCGGCAAGCTCGTTCCTGACGGTATTCATCTTCTCCATCGTCTGGTACTGGAACGATTACTATGTAAGCTCGATGTTCTTCAACGATCCGAACACCATCTCGCTGAAAATCGCGAACATCTCCAACATCATCTCCATGTACCTCACCGGTAAGGTCGGCGTTGCTTCCGACTACATCGTTTGGATGGAGGCAGGCTGTCTGCTTGCGATCGCGCCTATCGTTATCATGTATATCTTCCTGCAGAAGTACTTCACGGAAGGTATCGAGCGCGCAGGTCTTGCAAACTGATTGTTCGGCTGCGGAACAGCTCGGCAGAATGCTGCCGAAGGAATACGGCAATACTACAAAGAAACAGCCCTCGTACAGTCGAGGGCTGTTTAGACTGTCGATAAACCCTGAAAGGGTTTATCTTAATGAATAATGAAAAAAGAATAGTGAATAATGAATAATATTGGTGCGCCCTGCGGGCGCGGATTTTAAAAAGTGCGGCACATTTTTCGGAACAATCGGCGAAGCCGATACCACCATTATTCATTCTTCGTTATTCATTATTCAATATTCATTTTTTGTCGAAAAACTTTTTCGACAAGCTGAACAGCCCTCGTACAGTCGAGGGCTGTTTTTGACGGAGGGGAAAATGTCAAGATTTGTCGAGATATTCAGCGACGGCGCGTGCAGCGGCAACCCCGGTCCGGGCGGTTACGGAGCGATACTCCGCTGCGACGGGAAAGAGCTAGAGCTGAGCGGCGGCGACCCGCATACCACAAACAACCGCATGGAGCTGCTCGGCGTTATTACGGCGCTGGAGAAGCTGAAATACCCCTGTAAGGTTCGCGTCACTACAGACAGCAGGTACGTTGTCGACGGGGTGACCAAGGGCTGGGCGGCAGGCTGGAAAAAGCGCGGCTGGAAGAAATCCGACGGTAAGCCCGCGCTCAATCCCGAGCTGTGGGACAGGATGCTGACGCAGCTTGAACGGCACGAGGTGGAATTTTGCTGGATAAAGGGTCACGCGGGTCACGCCGAAAACGAGCGCTGCGACAGGCTCGCAGTTGCACAGAGAGATATTTTCGCGGGGCGGTGAACAAAACGGAACAGAAAACAAATTACAGCCGAAAGCTGGACGAGCTTATAAATTCGCTCGGGGGGAATACTCCGCGCCTGCTGCTGCACAGCTGCTGCGCGCCCTGCTCGAGCTATTGCCTTGAATACCTGTCGCAGTATTTCAGCGTTACCGTGCTTTATTACAACCCGAATATTTCCCCCGAGGAGGAATATGCAAAGCGGGTCAGCGAGCAGAAGCGGCTTATCCAGAGCCTGCCCGTGAAAAACAGAGTGGAATTTGTCCCCGACCGATACGACCCCGCCGAGTTTTACGGCGCGGTGAAAGGGTATGAAAATGTCCCCGAGGGCGGGGAGAGGTGTATGCGGTGCTACCGCCTGCGGCTGGAGCGCGCGGCGCAATACGCGCGGGAAAACGGCTTCGACTATTTCTGCTCGACGTTATCAATAAGCCCGATGAAGAACTGCGAAGCGCTCAACCGCATAGGCGGCGAGCTGTCGGAAATATACGGCGTGAAAAATCTGCCGAATGATTTCAAGAAGCACGGCGGCTATCTACGTTCCATTGAACTCAGCCGTGAATACGGGCTGTACCGTCAGAACTACTGCGGCTGCGTATTCTCGAAAAGGGAAGCGAAGCGCCGCGAGGGGGAGAGGGCTGATCTTAATGAATAGTGAACAGTGAACAATGAATAATTTTGGTGTGCCCTGCGGGCACGGATTTTAAAAAGGACGAAATAATCTTTTTTCGGAACAATCGGCGAAGCCGATACCGCCGTTATTCATTCTTCTTTATTCATTATTCAATATTCATTCCTTGTCGAAAAGACTTTTTCGACAAGCTGAAAGGGCGGTCATGCCGCCCTTTTGTTATCCGAAGTAATCCCTGTGCTCCGCTTTCCGCGCGCGGTGAGCCTGCGAAAAAACGATATCGCCGATGTCGAAATATTCCGCCGTTACCGTTCCGTCCGTATATTGCCCGTTTGAGTAGGAATTTGAGGTGTTCCACACGGTGTCAACATTTATTATTCTGCCGTCGATCACGACAACGTTCCATTCGTGCAGCCCCGTATTGTTCACCCGCGTTTCGTAGTCAAGCGCCCCGCGCAGGCAGTCGCCGTTAACATTATAGCAGGTCAGCCCCTGTGCGGCGCACAGCGCGGAGTAAAGGTTGGAAAACCCAATGCAGACCGTCCTGTGAGTTTCGAGAATATGCGCAAGCGACACCGTTTCAAGGTCGACCCTGTCGTTTTTGGCGTCAAGGTCGTAATAAATGTTCTGCGATACCCACCGCGCTATTGCCCGCGCCTTGTCGTAATCGTCGGTGATACCGCCGCAAATCCTGCCCGAAAGCTCCGTTATCTGCGCCATTATCTGTGCGCGCTGTTCGGGCGTACCGTCGGGGAGAATGTATTCCGCGGTATATTCCGCCGACAATTCCGAAACGTTGTCGACGGCTGCGCTGTTTATTGCCGCAATTTCCGAGAAACCGCCGTCGGAAAAGCCGTCTGCCGAGGTGAACAGGGTGTACGAAAGCTTGTCCTCCCCGAATGTGACGGAGATCCTCAGCGTATCATGCGCCCAAATTCCGTCAACGGTTAAAAAAAGCTCATAATCCGCGCCGCTGCGCGAAATTTCGGGATAAACGGTACTGCCGAAGGTCAGCTCTGCGTCGAGCGCCGTATCCTCGGGACAAGTCCCGCTCACGATAACGCGCGAGCCGTCATACCGCACAAAAACCGAGTTCAGCGGGTCGCCGCAGAGCATTATTGAAGCTGTGGTATCGGTTTCGGGCGGAGAGGGCTCGCTGCTTTCGTTTGCGGGGTCAATGTCCGTTGCGCCGCTGTTCGTTGTTTCGGGGTCAATTTCTCCCGCTGCCGTTTCGGTTACCGCCTCGGCGGAAATTGAATTATCCGTGACGGGCTGTTCCGCGGAACCGTCGGAGCTTTCGGAGTTGTTGGAGTCGTTGGGTTTGCTCTCGGGAGCGTTCTCTGTAGCCGCGCCCGACTGCGTGCTGTATGTAAACTCCGGAACGCTGCGGCGGGAGCAAAAATTCGCCCCGACAACCACCGCAGTTGTCACAACGACCGCCCCCGCCGCAAGCACGGCGATATTTCTTCTGTTAATAAAGGACACCCCCCGGCCGTACAATGTTACCTGTACATTGTACAACAACGCGGGCGGTTTGTCAATACTCGGGCAGCACCGCGCAATTACGGGCTGTCCTTGTCCTTCGCAAGCACGGTAACAAAGCCGTCCGCCTCGGCGGAAGAAATGTCCGCGCCGATTATCTCGCCGTCAAGCACGAGCAGGTGCGCGTATATGGGCACAGCGGAGTCCTCGCCGATAGAGTAGGTGTACTGCTTTACGGAGCAGGCGCGGTATTTCCGCAGGTCGAAGCCCTGCTCCTTCTGGAGCGCGTTGTACTGCTCGTATGCCTCGTCGAAGCGCACGGGTATGCGCACCTCCTTTACGTCGGTGTGAGTTAACCCCGCGTCCCAGCCGAAGCTGTTTATGTAGGCGATACGCTGCTCGTTGGTCGCGCCGCTTATCCCGTCCGCGCTGCCCGCGCACAGCCTTATTATGCACCATATCGCCGCCGCAAGCAGAAGCAGGACGCCGAAAAGCAGCGTCTTTCCCGAGCGATGCTTTCTTTCCGTCATGGTTATTCCTCCTTTAAATAGCCTGTCTTATCTGTATGACAGAGCTCGCGGGGATATTCCATGCCGCTGAAATTGGGCATAATTCACAAAATATTATGCGTAAACTGTCGCATAGACTAACGCAGGTGGTAATATAAACAAAAAGGCATAAATGGCTTTGTTATAAACGCCAAAAAATCTTCACAAAGTTATCACAACCGCAAAATATAGCCGTTTTTTTGTGCAATAACACCATTGGAAGCCGATTTTTATTACAGTTTTTTGTAAACGTTAGTGAAAATAGATAAACGCATTTAAAAATATTTGTTGACTTAGGCTCTTTTATTTTGGGGCGAGTTTTGGTATTATATTATTAGCGGCAAATAGGGTCGTTACGTCATTGTGTGCGTTCGGCTCTGCCAGAATAATTGTACATCAGGAGGTCATATTTACATGGCAAGTTTGGCACTTAGAGGTATATACAAGCGTTACCCCGGCGGAGTAGTTGCTGTTTCCGATTTTAACATGAACATCAAGGATAAGGAGTTTATCGTTCTGGTAGGCCCTTCCGGCTGCGGTAAGTCCACTACTCTGCGTATGATTGCAGGTCTTGAGGAGATCTCCGAGGGCGAGCTCTTCATCGGCGACCGCCTTGTTAACGACGTTGCTCCTAAGGACAGAGATATCGCGATGGTTTTCCAGAACTACGCTCTGTACCCCCACATGACAGTATTCGACAACATGGCTTTCGGTCTGAAGCTCCGCAAGGTGCCCAAGGACGAGATAAAGAAGCTTGTTGAAGAGGCTGCAAAGATACTCGACATCTACCACCTGCTCGACAGAAAGCCGAAGGCTCTCTCCGGCGGTCAGAGACAGCGTGTTGCTCTCGGCCGTGCTATCGTTCGTGATCCTCAGGTATTCCTGCTCGACGAGCCGCTCTCCAACCTGGACGCAAAGCTGCGTGCACAGATGAGAACCGAGCTCTCCAAGCTGCATAAGAAGCTTGGTACAACCTTCATCTACGTAACCCACGACCAGACAGAGGCTATGACGATGGGTGACCGTATCGTTGTTATGAAGGACGGCTACATCCAGCAGATCGACTCTCCTATCAACCTGTACGAGAACCCTGTAAACAAGTTCGTTGCGGGCTTCATCGGTTCTCCTCAGATGAACTTCATCAACGCAAAGCTGCTCATGATGAACGGCAAGTACACCATCGAATTTGGTTCCGAGGACACCAAGACCTCCAGAGGCCGCAAGTTCTATGTAGAGCTGCCCTCCGCTAAGGCTGACAACGAGGCTCTCAAGTACTACGTTGACAAGGAAGTTATCCTCGGCATTCGTCCCGAGAACATTCACGACGAGGAAATGTTCCTCTCCAACGCAAAGACCGGTATCATCGAGGCTACTGTTGATGTAACAGAAATGCTCGGTGCAGAAACATATCTGTATCTGACCTGCGAGGGCATTCCGCTCACAGCCCGCGTATCTCCCAGATGCACCGCTCGTCCTCAGGACGTTGTTAAGCTCGCTCTCGATCCTAACAAGATCCACCTGTTCGACGCTTCCGACGAGCACTCCCTGCTCAACTGATAACAGGCTGAAGCGAACGGCTTAATGCTGAAATAACTGCGGCGCGGCTGAACAGGCTGCGCCGCTTTTATACTTATCGGAGAATAATATGAATGACAAGATTCAACGGCTTATTTCCAATATCGAAAGCGTAATAATCGGCAAGCGGGACGTTGTTGAAAAGGTGGTCTGCGCAATGCTCGCGGGCGGTCATGTGCTGATCGAGGACGTTCCCGGCGTCGGCAAGACGCTGCTTGCGGAAACGCTCGCGCGGTCGGTTTCGGGCTCGTTCGGGCGCATTCAGTTCACGCCCGACCTTATGCCGTCGGACGTGGTGGGCTACACCGTTATTGACAGGGAAGGCAGAAGCGAGTACCGCGCGGGCGCGGCGATGTGCAACTTCCTCCTTGCGGACGAGATAAACCGCTCGTCGCCGAAGGTTCAGTCCGCGCTGCTTGAGGCAATGGAGGAATTGCAGATATCCGTCGACGGCGTTACGCACAAGCTGCCCGTGCCGTTCATGACGATAGCAACGCAGAATCCTATTGAAACCTACGGCACATATCATTTGCCCGAGGCGCAGCTTGACCGCTTCTTGATGCGTTTGTCTATCGGCTACCCCGACCGCGCGTCGGAGCTGCTTATGCTGGACAAAATGCCGCATAAAATGGACGTGTCGCCCGTGATGTCGCTGGAGGAGCTCTGCGTGCTGCGCGAGGCGGCGGGCAGGATAACCGCGGCGGAGCAGGTGCGCGCGTATATTCTCATGATAGTCAGCGCGACGAGGACTGCGCCCGAGGTAAAGCTTGGCGCGAGCCCGCGCGCATCTATTGCGCTTTTCCGCGCGGCACAGGCAATGGCGCTTGTCAGAAACCGCTCGTTTGTAACGCCCGACGACGTGCGCGATGTTGCGAAGCCCGTGCTTGAGCACCGCGTTATCATGGCGGCGGGTCAGACGGAATACAAGACAAGCGGGCAGATAATCGACCGAATACTTGCACAAACGGTCGTTCCGGTGTGAATGGAGGCTTTGTTATGAACGAGGTACTGGAAAACATACGCACAAGGCGCAGCGTCCGCGTGTTCAAGCCCGACATGGTGCCCGAGGAAATACTGCGGCAGATAGCCGAGGCGGGTACATGGGCGCCGACGGGGCGCAACGCGCAGTCCCCCATAATAATTGCTGTGACAAACAAGGAACTGCGCGACAGAATTTCCGAGATGAACAGGGTCATCGGCGGCTGGAACGAGGGCTTCGACCCGTTCTACGGCGCGCCCGTGATAATGATCGTGCTTGCGGACAGGAACGCTCCGACCGCGGTGTACGACGGCTCACTCGTCATGGAAAACCTCATGCTGGCGGCAAATTCGCTCGGCGTCGGGAGCATCTGGATACACCGCGCGCGGGAGGAATTTGAAAGCCCCGAGGGAAAGGAAATACTCCGCTCGCTCGGTATCGAGGGCGATTATGTCGGCGTGGGCAACTGCGCGCTGGGTTACGCGGCGGAGGATATCCCCGAGGGTAAACCCCGAAAGGAAAACTGGATCTATTGGGTGAAGTGAACCCCGGAGCGACAGATGGCAACACCGCATTTATTGTCGTTCGATTGCTCCGCAGATTTTCAGTTTGGTGCAACATATGACTTTTCACATAAGCAGAAACATTCATTTTGCACCAAACTGGCAGTTTGTACAAAAGCGGCGCAGGCGGGCTGGTCTGTCGGTCAGCCCCTCTGTCACTTCGTGACACCTCCCCCGCAGGGGGAGATCTCGCCCGTCAAGCCGATTTTGTGCAATATGCAAGTTTTGCGCAACACATAACATCACAGTTAAGCAGTTGTGTGATAATTTGCGCAAAACTAAAAAGATGCAAGCAAGCGGACGGGATGACTGTGTCGATCCAGGCAAAGGCGTAGCCGGTAATTGTGCGGTGTTGCCCTAGATACGGCTAACTGCTATATATTATTTTAACCGCAATATTGCTCCAACACACTTTTCAGCGCATTGGCGCTTGCATTATGTATTCTCGCAACCGGAATATCGTGTTTGCGTATATTTGCTAAAATAAACCTGAGCCACCCAACCCTAAAACGCCAAGAAAAAA
>JBJFHP010000055.1:2052-4177 GCA_051893715.1 Oscillospiraceae bacterium | reverse complement strand
GCAGTCTGAATATCCAGTCTGTGGGCGGTGTTTTTGAATATTTCGAGGATATCCTTGTCGTTCGCGCGTTCGGGGGTTGCGGTAAGTCCGAGCGTGAATTTCGGCTTGAAATAGCCGAGTACCTTTTGATAGGTTTCGGCGGCGGCATGGTGCGCTTCATCAATTATCAGATAATCAAAATCCGTTTCGCGGAAGCGCTCGAGATTAAGCGCAACGCTCTGTATTCCGCCGCATACAACGAATGCGTCCTGTTCCTTTATTCCGTCGGTGAACCTGCCGACAGAAACCTCGCTCCACAGGCTCTTAAATGTGTGATAAGCCTGCTCAACAAGCTCGTGAGTATGCGCGAGGAACAACGTCCTGCCGCCGAAACGCTTTGCGTCGGACACAGCGGTGACGGTCTTGCCCGTGCCTGTCGCGTGATACAGAAGGGCAATGGTTTCGTGGCGCAAGCGCATTTCTTCCAATGCCGCGAGAGCCTGCTTCTGGTGCTCCTTTAATTCAAGCTTGCTGCCGTCAAGTGTTTTTCCGCGCTGCTCGGGGAGATAATCTGCCGCCTCGCGAAAAGCGGGGTTTGCTCCCACGAAAAGCCGCAGCTCGTCCTTTACGGTATCGGGCTGAAGCTGCATTTGCCGCACTGCCCAGCGGTAGACGTCCCAGCCGAGATGGATCATGCTGTTCTGTTTAAGCAGGTCGTCATAGAACTTGTTTTCGCTCACCAGCTTCGGGTTGTGCGAAGCCTCGTCGTCAATCTCGATCGCGATTTTCTGCGAGCCGTTTTCGAGAAAGAAATCCGCGTAGCGGTCGTTCTGATAGATGTCGCAGAAATGGTACTGCGTGTAGAGATAGCCCGCCTTCTCCGCGCCGAAGGTGTCGGAAAACAGCTCTATGAACAAATCCTCGGCAGCGCTGCCAGAGGCGGAACGGTAGTCGGGTTTCATAGCACTCTCCTGTTATTCAACAACCTTTTCGAGGAATATTTTTTCGGAAAACCTGCCGCGCTTTTCGGCTTTTGCCGCCCTTACGCGCTCCAATTCTTCCACGGAATACCCCCGCGCCTCGGCGATAGCATACAGCACCTCGAGCACGTCTGCCATCTCCTCAATGCTCTTGTCCGCCTGATACTCGGCGCACTCCTCGGTGAGCTTTCTGTCAAGCTCGGCGAGGTATTCTTCATTGGACAATACGCGTGTTACCGCCTGCTTTCCCGCAGATTCAATTATCTCGGGGATTTTGTCGCGGACGAGTTTGTTGTGTGTTATTGTTGGCATAGGCGCCTCCGAATAATAGAATTTAATGTCATTTTTATAATTATAGCACAAGAAATTTCAAAAAGCAATAAGAAATTGACCCGAAATTTGCCCCAAAAGTACTTGATAAGTACTCTTATATCAACAGGTCGTTTCAAGGCACTGTTGTTATTCATTGTATCCGTATCTTATTAGCCGTTTATCCTATACGCATCTATAAGGTTCACAAGCTCCTCGCCTCTGCCGTTGCAGGTTGCAATATACACTGTACATTCTCTGCCGCAAGCTCGTCCGTCAGCGGGTTAATTCCCTGCGAAAGCTTTGCTATGTACTCCTGTGCGTGCTTCAGTATTTCAAGGTCGGTCATAATATCACTCCGTTTCGTTGTCGGTATAGGTTTTGGTGACATTTACTAATTGCTTCTATAATTATATCAGATATCACAAAGAATGTCCATACCCAAAAACAACAAAACTCAAAATCCGAGGACCGCAACCCTCGGATTTCATGTTACTCACCCCTACGGAATATCTCATAAACTTCCTGCTTCATCTCATAGAACCCCGCACCCGGCAGCCCGCCGGAGAAAGTCGTCCGCATTGCGTTTTCCCAGCCTTCAAGCGTGTTGCCGTAATAAAAGCTGTCGCGCAGCTGCCCGACAGGGAGCGTATCCGCGTAGGTGTGAATTGCGGTGTAGTATTGCGGGAACATACGCAGGTGACCCGCTGTCATTTTCCACACCTCGTTTGCCTCGGCTTCGAAGAAGCACTCGAACTTAACCGCACCGCTGCGCGCAATTTCGGCTCTGAACTCCTCGCGCAGTTCCATCAGAATTATTCCGAGGTAGTTTCTGCCGCGCCAGTTGCGAACGTCCT
>JBJFHP010000055.1:0-1952 GCA_051893715.1 Oscillospiraceae bacterium | reverse complement strand
TTCCTGCAAATCTTGTCCCAGACGGGCTGTATATCGCTGAAATTCGTGAAATAGTCTTTGCCCGCGTACTCCTTAGCCTTAGCAGGGGAGCGGGTCCTCATTATCATATCTTCAAGGTCTAACCTTTTCCCGAGCCGCACCTTTTGATACATCATGTATTGCTCGGAGTTTGCATAGCAGATTCCCGCAAGCTCAAACTCCGCGGGATACCGGTTGCTGAAGCAGCCGTGCGGCTCGTCGGGCTTGTGAAAGCCGATAATTTCTGTGTTCTTGATGTCGTTCATTTGGTACCTCCTTTGTAGTTTTGAGATTATTATAGCATATTGCGGCGCGTTTGTGTGTGCCTTTTTTGATACATATTCGGTTGGAATGACGTAATGATTTTAAAATATCCTTTATGAAAATCATATCCTTGCCGGTATCTGTTCCATAAAAAGAACACTTATCTATTGAAAATATTCGCTCAATTTATAATTCTTTTCGAACAGCACATAATATACAACTACAAGTGTGACTATGATCATCGGGAGTATTGGGTATAGATTTTACAATTGAAAATTAAAAAAATGGTGGTATACTGTATTCATAAAGGAAACACGTTCCTTTAACAGTTTATTTCACGACCAGGGAGAACTTCATGCTTATTTATTCTACCGGATTCAGAGTTGTACCTGCTTTCGACAGAAAGCGCTTTGTAAGCAGCGTCATCGAATGGAACAGAAACGGACAGTATTCTATTGATAATGTTGAAGAAGCCTCATTTTCATTCATTGCGGGAGATGACAGCAACTATCTTGAAGTAACAGACCTTGAGGCTGCAAGCGTTATTGCTGCAAGAATGCACATCGAAAACAACGGCGGCGTGTGGAACACGGACATTGTCTTAAATTACAAGGAAAACGTATTGTCCGTTTATGTGAACCGAACGTTAAGCGAAAGCACCCATAACCCTTCTGCTAAGGCATTTATTCCGCAGTTTGTTTCACAGATCATTAACAGCGGCTATGCTGATAAGAGCATGGGCATTGTTATCACAAACACTTCGGTAAAGCCCGATAACAAAGAGTCAATTCTTAAGGCGATAAACACGTCCGACAGATTCTCTCTGCCTATGGTTTATCTTTCCTCGCGCTCTGAGCTCAACGCAGATTTGCTTGCTTCAAAGCTGGCAGGTCTTGCGATCGTTGTCAGCGACAAAAATGACAGTATTATGGAGGATTACCCCGAGCCGATATATGTGTTCTTCCCCCACAGGAACATTGCTCCCGTGGCATTCGGCGCATATCCTTTACACAGGGATATTCAGGCGTGTGTTGTAAATTATCTTAATGGCAGGGAATACAGAAAGCTTGAAACCTGGGACGGTATCCGGAACGAAAGGACAAATATCGCAAATGCGGAGCTTCTTCGCAGATACAGAGATGCTTCCTCGGAGAATGATATCCTTACAGAGATGTATTCCGAGCTTGAAACCAAGATGGCTGAGGATGCGCAGTTAAGGGATCGGCTGAGCTATGAAAACAATATGCTTATTGCCGAGAATGCAAGGCTTCAGTTGGAAAACGAGCGCCTTTCTGGCGGGGGAGTACCGCTTATCATGCGCGGCTCGGAATCCGATCTCTATGATAATGAACAGTATGAAGTCATTGTTGATATTATTAAGTAGTATCTTGCAAAGTCTGTCGCAGACGGAACCCGCAGAGCGGATATTATTCGCTCGGTGATCGAAGCGAACCCTGCCGTCGGAACAACCGAAAAGTACAGGGCGATAATCAGGGCTGCGCTTGACGGTTACAAGACCTTTGAAACCGCAAAGGTAACAAAGGCGCTCAAGGAAACAGGAATCGAAATTATCGAGCACACCGGTCATTACAAGATCGCATTAGGCGGAGACCACCGTTATGTCTGCGAAGCCGCGGCAACCTGCAGCGACAACAGAGGAGGTCTTAATC
>JBJFHP010000054.1:0-18278 GCA_051893715.1 Oscillospiraceae bacterium | reverse complement strand
CGTAGGGAGAGGGAAAAATCGCAGTTTTTCCCTCTCCCGAAGGGTTTCCCCCACTAACCGTGTGACAACACAAAACAAAAAATTATCAATTAAACAACAAACAACACATCAATAAAAAAGCAATTGCCCCCAAGAATAATTTTTCACCTTTTATAAAAAGGTTCAAGGCAAAGCCTTAAAAAAGAGGGGTTCAGAGGGGCAAAGCCCCCGCAGAATTTTGCAATAAAAAATCAAACCGCTATGTAATGCCCTTCGGTAACGACCGGCGCAACATCAAGCGTAAAGTCCCTCTCAACTACAAGCCCGCGCTTTGCGAGCAGCTCGGAAACGCAGCCGTAAGCCGTGTCGGGAGTGTTGTTCTCCTTGCTGAGGTGCCCGAGGATAAGGTGCTTTGTGCCGCCGCGGACGAGCTTCTCCGCAAATTCCGCGCAGTCGCGGTTGGAAAGATGCCCGATATTGCTTGATATGCGCCGCTTCAGGTCAAAGCTGTAACGCATATTACGCCGAAGAATATCGGGGTCGTAGTTGCTTTCAAGAAGTACCGTTTCGCAGCCCGCAAGCGCCTTTTCCGCCGCGTCGGTGATAACCCCCGTGTCGGTGCAGACCGCAAAGCTCCGCCCGTTAAATTCAATGCGATATCCGACGCTCTCCGCCGCGTCGTGCGACGTGCCGAACGCATTGACCTCGAACGACGCGCTCTTGTACCCCGTTTCGTTTATGTTGTAGACAGCCCGCCCCTCGGGAATGCGCCCCGCCGCAGCCATTGCCGCAATGGTTCCCCCCGAGGCAAAAACAGGCAGCGCCGTGTGCTTGAAAAGCTGCTCCATGCCCTTTATGTGGTCGTAGTGCTCGTGCGTTATGAAAATTGCCTCAATGCCGCCGAGATCGGTGTCAATAAGCGACAGCGCGTTTTTCAGCGCGCGAAAGGAACACCCCGCGTCCACAAGTATGCCGTGACCGCGCGTGCCGATAAAGGTGCAGTTTCCCTCGCTTGAGGAGCATATCGGAAATACCCGCGCCATTATATCGCCTTTTTCGCGGGAGTATCGGAGGCAGGGTCGGGCTCGTCAACCTTAACGATGTCCGCGCCAAGACTGCGCAGCTTTATCTCCATGTTCTCATACCCGCGCTCAACGTGGAATATGTCGTAAATTTCGGTAACACCCTCCGCGCTCAGCGCCGCAATGATAAGCGCAGCACCCGCGCGCAGGTCGGTCGCCTTTACCGGCGCGCCCTTGAGCCGCTCTACGCCCTCGATAACGGCAACTCTGCCCTCGACGGAAATGTTCGCACCCATGCGGCGAAGCTCGTCTACATAGCGGAAGCGGTTGTCAAAAATGCTCTCGGTCACCATGCTCGTGCCCTTTGCGCAGGTCAGCACAGCAGCCATCTGCGGCTGCATATCTGTCGGGAAGCCGGGGTGCGGCTGGGTCTTTATGCTCGTGCCGACATATTCGCTGCCGCCGATAACGCGCACCGCGTCGTCGTACTGCTCGACCTGAACGCCTATCTTGATGAGCTTGTTGGTTATCGGCTCGAGGTGCTTCGGGATAACATTCTTTATCAGCAGCTCGCTGCGCGTTGCCGCCGCGACAGCCATGAACGTGCCCGCCTCTATCTGGTCGGGGATAACGCTGTAGGTCGTGCCGTGGAGGTACTTTACGCCGCGTATTTTTATAACGTCCGTGCCCGCACCGAGAATGTCCGCGCCCATTGAGTTCAGACAGTTCGCAAGGTCAACGACGTGCGGCTCCTTTGCGGCGTTTTCGATTATGGTCAGTCCGTCAGCCTTTACCGCCGCCATAATGCCGTTTATGGTAGCACCGACGGAGTTCTTGTCAAAGAATATCTGGCTGCCCGTGAGCTTGTCCGCGCGGAGGTTGACCATGCCGCCGTCGATGTCATAGGTAGCGCCGAGCGCGGAAAAGCACTTGAGGTGCTGGTCGATAGGTCTGTCGCCGAGGTTGCAGCCGCCCGGCATGGAAACGTGCGCCTCGCGGAAGCGCCCGAGCAGCGTCCCGAGGAAATAGGTGGTCGCTCTCATGAGCTTTGCCTTTTCGTAGGGAACAGGCAGGTTTTTCAGCGGACGCGTGTCGATCTCAACGGTGGTCTTGTTGAGCATACGGATATTCGCGCCCATTTCTGACATTATCTGTAACGTGATGTTCACGTCGCTTATATTCGGTATATTTTCAATTACGCAAGGCTCGTCGGAAAGAATTACTGCGGGAAGTATCGCCGCAACGGCATTCTTTGCGCCGCTGATAACGACCTCGCCGCTCAGCTTCTTTCCGCCCCTGATAACATATTTCTCCAAAAAAACACTTCCCCTCGCCCCGAAAATGCGGAGCTATGTTTATATTTGTATGTATATCTATAAAAACGGCAATATGGAATGCTAAGCCGCATTTGTAAATTCATAACAATTGATATGTATTTTCGCCGCATGGTTACTCATACTGATATATTATAGCACACTTTAATAAAAATTTAAAGGTCAAAGCACAAAAAATTTCGTCATAAATGCTATTTTGTTATAATGCACTAAAATTCCGCCCGTAATTATAAAAATATTTTCCAACCTTATCAAAATCACCTAAATTGCCGCCCGTTTATATTATTGTCTGCGATTTATTTTTTAATCCCGAAACGTCGAAATTCCGTATAAAGGATTGACAAAAAGACATTTTTATGATTAAATATAAGGTGGAGTAATATCTGCATGAAATGCAGGAAAGAAAGGACTATAAATAAATGGCAAAGCTTAACGAAAATTTTTTCAAGCTCAAGAAAAACTACCTGTTCATTGAGATCGCGAAAAGGATCAAGGCGTATTCCGCCGAAAATCCCGAGGAAGCAAAGCGCCTTATCCGCATGGGTATCGGCGACGTTACGCGCCCGCTTGCGCCCGTTGTTGTGGAGGCAATGGAAAAGGCGTGCCGCGAGATGGGCGTTAAGGAAACGTTCCGCGGCTACGAGGACAGCGGCGCGGGCTACGACTTCCTGCGCGAGGCTGTTTCAAATTACTACAAGAGCTTCGGCGCGGAGGTTTCCGCCGACGAGATACGCATTTCCGACGGCGCAAAGAGCGACTGCGGCAACATAATCGACATATTCGGCACGGGCAACACCGTTCTGGTCACCGACCCCGCATATCCCGTATACGTTGACTCCAACATAATGAACGGAAACGACGTTATCTACGCCGATTCCACCGAGGAAAACGGCTTCGCGGCAATGCCCGACAAATCCGTCAAGGCTGACCTTATCTACCTCTGCTCCCCGAACAACCCTACCGGCTCGGTATACACCGCCGCGCAGCTTAAGGAATGGGTAGATTACGCGCTCGCGAACAACGCCGTTATCATTTACGACTCGGCATATGAAGCGTTCATTACACAGCCCGATATCCCGAGGAGCATTTTCTGTATCGAGGGCGCGAAGAAGTGCGCTATCGAGATATGCTCGCTGTCCAAGACCGCGGGCTTCACGGGAACGCGCTGCGGCTACACCGTTGTTCCGAACGACCTTGTTCAGCAGAACAGCGCGGGCGAGGACGTCAAGCTTGCGGACATCTGGGGCAGACGTCAGGGCAGCAAGTTCAACGGCGTTTCCTACCCCGTTCAGCGCGGCGCGGAAGCGGTATTCACCCCCGAGGGACAGAAGCAGACCCGCGAGGCAATTGAGTATTATCAGGAGAACGCGCGTGTTATTGCAAAGACCTGCGACGAGCTTGGCATAAAGTACACAGGCGGCGTGAACTCGCCCTACATCTGGCTCAAGTGCCCCAACGGCATGGGAAGCTGGGACTTCTTTGATATGCTGCTGACAAAAATACAGGTTGTCGGCACGCCGGGAGCGGGCTTCGGAAAGAACGGCGACGGCTGGTTCAGGCTCACCGCATTCGGCACTCACGAGGCTACCGCCGAGGCAATGGAGCGCCTTAAGGAACTGCTCAAGTAAATTTCGGTTTTAATTCCATAACATAATGCCCCCGCGGTGTCGCAGGGGCATTTGATTTGTAAACAGCTTGCGCAAATTTGGATTAAAGGGATAGGGGGAACGAGGGGGTTCTCTTTTATTTGTTGTCGGGACATAATAAAAATTATTTACTCACCGAAAAATGGGAATTTAGAAATTATTTCGTGGGTAACTGATTTCATTCCCCCAAGATATAACCTCATCAAAAAAACCTTCTATTTCCAACAAGCCATATCTCCACATAAATGCCCTGTCCTTTTCTGGCATTTCACTCAACTCCATCCAAAGGACCTCTTTTATCGGTTGATTATCTATAGGTTCTTCGGGGTCATAACCTTTAATGGCATTTTGATTATCCGGAACACTTACTTCAAATGCGTATTCTGTTCTGCCGTTACTATATACTTCCGCTAATTTTTTTACTATGGTACCGTCAAGACCGCACTCCTCCTTAAGTTCTCTTATTGCAGCTTGCTCTGGAGTTTCGCCATACTCAATTCCTCCTCCGGGAATTGAGTAAAAAAATCTACCTTCATAACACAGTTTTTCCATAAGTATTTTTTTATTTCTGATTACAAAGACAACACTTCTATCCCTCATATATATTCCCTTTCAAATTTCGATTTATCGTTCAGTTAATTATACCAAATTCATCAGAAAAAGTCAACAAAAAGCATATCCGCTCCCGACGTAACATATCGTAAGCGGATATGTAATTATTACACGAAAATATCCCGCAGGAAAAACCCCGTCAGCCCTCAAACCCATCTCCCATCTCGATAGCGACAGGCTTTGCGATATCCCCGCGCAGCGTGTACTCAACAACGAGCTTTATCCCGCCGTTGTCGGGGAGATACTTCTCCTGTGCCGCCGCAATCTCGTATTCCGAGTAGAAATTCTGCTCGTGATCCGTTTTAAGGCGCTCCAGCTCGCGCCTGCAATCGTCCGCGCTTCTTGTGACTTCGATATCGCGGTAGGCGGTGTATGTGCCTGTTTTAATTCGGAACGGCATTTCCGCGCCGAAAATATGCACAAGCTCTGTTTCCTCGGAATAAACCGCGTCGGGAACAGCCGCTTTCCCTAAGAAAAGCGGGTACTCGTCGTCGTTGAACACAAGATAGCTGAACTTGGTCTGCTCGCCGTCGGCGCGGCGTATCGTTTCGTTATAGGGGACGTAAAACTCCTGCGTTTCGGTGAACTCGCCGATTATCTCCGCGTCGGCGCGGACGAACAGGACGTTCTCGCCGCCGTCGGGGACAGTCCCGCTGACAAGCAGAGCGCCCTCGGGTACGCCGCTTCCCACCGTGACAGCGGACGCGCCCTCGCGCACGGTTTGCTCAACTATCACCGCCGCGCGGGAAGCAACGATGTTTCGGGGGGAATGCTCCTCCATTTCGGGCTTGGGAGTGCCCTTTTCTACGCGGACATTGACCCTGAATCCGACGCAGGACACATCGACCCACGAGCAGTCCTCCACCTCCAGCATTATCTGCTGCTCGGCGCGGGACATTTTAAGGGAGTACCTGTCCGCGCCCTCCTCAATGCCGTTTTCCTTTAATATTGCGAGTATCTGCCCGCGCGGAACGTCCCCCTCAATGGTTATCGCCTCGACCCGCGACTGAAACGCCGACAGCATAAGCGCGAACACAAGCGCCCCGATATACAGCCCGACCCTTGATTTATAGCGGCAAAGCGTGAAATACAGCCCTCGGCGCTGCCCCGCACGAAGCCTTACTCCGTTGCGGCGGGCGGCGCTTGCGGCGGTGTAATAATCAAGCGGGGACACCTCGCCCGATATTTCGCTGCCGTTTGTTTTCACCCTGCGCAGAACTATCCCGCTTTCCAGCAGCTCGGTTATCATTTTCTCCTGAAACCCGCCGAAGCCGCGGAAGCTGACCCTCCCGAAATACAGCCCGCGGCTTTTTTCCCGCGCCGTTTTTTTGTTCATGCCTTTCATGTCAATGCTCCTCTATGGTCAGCGAATGGATCTTTCCGCTTATTTTCACGCCGTTAACTCCGAAGCTTTCCAGCGTAAGCGGCGCGCCCGTTACCCGAATATCCGCCCCGGCGACCGACAGCGTTATGAAATTGTCGTCGCATTCCTTAACGCAGCGGCAGTTTTCCACATACAGCTCCCGCCCGTCGTGCATGGTAACGGTGCAGTGGCGCGAAGCCTCGTTTTCGAACGAGATAAGCTTATCCTTTATGCCCATAATTTCTCCTTATTTTTTTATTGACTGATAAATAATATGAAGCATATTCCTGAAAAATGACGGTCACTTGACTTGTACCAAAAATAAAACCGCCCGACAGCGCGTACCGTCGGGCGGAAATTTCCGTTATAACTGCTCGTTTACTCCGAGAGCTTTTTCCTGATGTATTCCTGAATAGCCTTGGGTGAAGCCGCGCCCTTGAGCGCCTTGTTCGCCTGACCCATGAAGAAGCCGAACACCTTCTGATCGCCGTTTTTGTACTGCTCGACGGGCTTGGGGTTGTTCGCGATTATTTCATCGACTACCTTTGCGAGGAGATCGTTGTCCTCCTTTATCCAGAGATCCTGCGCGTCGGCAATGTCCTTGGGAGTGCCGCCGTTTTCGATCATCTCGCGGAGTATTGTCTTGGCGTTTGCCTGCGAAACCTTGTCCGTCTGCATGAACTCGACAAGCTGCGCAAATTCCGCGCCGCCGAATTTAAGGTTCTCCATGTCCGCCTCGCCGAGGTTAATGCGGCGCATAAGCTCGCCGATGATATAGTTCGCTATTGCCTTGGGGTTATTGTAGGCGGTTATTGCCTCGTCGAAGAAGTCGCAGATCCTCTTGTTGCCGACAATGATGTCCGCGTCCTTTTTGCTTATGGAATATTCCTCAACATAACGCGCAACGCGCTGCTCGGGAAGCTCGGGGATAGACGCCTTTATTTCCGCAAGCTCCTCCTCCGTGAAGATTATCGGCGGGATATCGGGGTCGGGGAAGTAGCGGTAGTCGTGCGCGTCCTCCTTGGAGCGCATTGCGGTAGTTTCGCCGAGAGCCTCGTTGAAGCGGCGTGTTTCCTGAACGACCTTTTCGCCGTTGTCAAGCAGTTCCTCCTGACGCTCGATCTCAACCTCGATAGCGCGCGCTATTGCCTTGAGGGAGTTGAGGTTTTTGAGCTCCGTTCTTGTGCCGAGTTCTGTGCTGCCCTTGGGGGCAATGGAGATGTTGACATCGCAGCGGATAGAGCCCTGCTCCATTTTGCAGTCGCAGATACCCGCGTATTGCAGCAGCAGCATTATCTTCTCGATATATGCAACTACCTCGTCCGCGCTGTGGAAGTCCGGCTCGGTAACAATTTCAATAAGCGGCACGCCGCAGCGGTTGTAGTCCGCGAGGGAAATGCGGTTCACCTCGTCGTGGACAAGCTTGCCTGCGTCCTCCTCGAGGTGTATGCGGTTGATACGGATATCCTTTTCCTCTCCGTCAACATTTATCCTTACCTTGCCCGCAAGGCAGACGGGACGGGGCATCTGAGATATCTGATAAGCCTTGGGGAGGTCGGGGTAGAAGTAGTTTTTTCTGTCCCATTTTGTGAAGCGGGAGATATCGCAGTTCATGACATAGCCCGCCTTGATGATGTATTCCACCGCGCGCTTGTTGAGCACGGGGAGAGTGCCGGGCAGACCGCTGCACACGGGGCAGCAGCGTGAGTTGGGCGTTCCGCCGAATTCTGCGGAGCAGGTGCAGAACACCTTTGAGGAAGTGGAAAGCTCCGCGTGTGTTTCAAGTCCTATCGTTGGTATATAACGGCTCATTTTCGCACCTCCTTATATTTTGGGAGCAACGGGTGTAAAGCCCTGCTCGAATGCGTCCGCGCACTGGAGAATGGTCGACTCGTCAAAGCGTCTGCCGATCACCGACATACCTATCGGCAGCCCGCTCTCGGTGTAGCCGCAGGTGGTGTTTATTCCGGGGAGCGACGCAATGTTGACCGTTACCGTGCAGATATCCGCGAGGTACATTTTTACGGGGTCGTTGTCCTGCGCGCCAATCTTGTATGCGGGAGTGGGGGCGGTGGGGGTGAGGATAACGTCCGCGATATCGAATATTTCGTTGTATTCCTTGATTATCTCCTGCTTGAGCGCAAGAGCCTTTTTATAGTATGCGTCGTAGTAGCCGCTGGAAAGCGCGTAGTTTCCGAGCAGGATACGGCGCTTGACTTCCTCGCCGAAACCGCGTGAGCGGCTGTCGCGGATAAGCTCGTCGAACGTCCTGCCATCGCCGCGGAAGCCGTATTTTATGCCGTCGAAGCGGGAGAGGTTGGAAGCCGCCTCCGCGCAGGCGATAAGGTAATACGCGGGGATAGCGTACTTCAGCCCGGGTATGGAGCAGTCGATTAGCTGCGCGCCCTGCGCCTCGAGGGACTTTGCGGCGTTAACTACCGCCTGCTTTACATCGTCGTCGATGTCGTCGGAGTAGAACTCCTTGGGCATTGCGATCTTCATTCCCTTTATCGACTGACCGAGCTTTTCGGTGAAGTCGGGGACGTCAACCCTTGCGGAGGTCGCGTCGTGCGGGTCGTGACCGCAGATAGCGTTGAGCATTATCGCGCAGTCGCGCGCGTCGTTTGCGATAGGTCCTATCTGGTCGAGCGAGCTTGCGAAAGCGACAAGCCCGTATCTCGAAACTCTGCCGTAGGTGGGCTTAATGCCGGTAACGCCGCAGAAGGAGGAGGGCTGACGGATAGAGCCGCCTGTGTCGCTGCCGAGGGAAACGGGCGCAAAGGAAGCGGAAACCGCCGCCGCCGAGCCGCCCGAGGAACCGCCCGGAACGCATTCCGTGTTGTAGGGGTTAGTCGTCTTTGCGAAAGCGGAGGTCTGGGTCGAGCCGCCCATTGCAAATTCGTCCATGCTTGTCCTGCCGAGGAGGACGTAGCCCTCGGCGTTAAGCTTGTCGATTACCGTCGCGTTGTACGGCGGGATAAAGTTCTCGAGCATTCTGCTGGCGCAGGTGGTTTTCACGCCGTCTATGCAGATGTTGTCCTTGACGGCTATCGGGATACCCGTGAGGGCGGTCGCCTTGCCCGCGTCGATAAGCTTCTGCGCGTCGGCAGCCTGCTTCATGGCGATATCGCGGGTGACGGTGATGAAGGATTTTACCTCGCCGTCCTTCTGTTCTATCCTTTTTAAGTATTCGTCGCAAAGCTCTGCTGCTCCTATCTGCTTTGAATCGAGCGCGGCGCGCAGGTCGCGTATTTTTGCGCGTGTTATATCCATGTGCGTCCTCCTTATTCAACGACTTTCGGCACAACGTAGCAGCCGTCGGTATTTTCAGCGTTCCGGAGCAGCTTTTCCGTGGGGAAAGAGGGCTGCGCAACGTCCTCGCGGGTGTCGCAGAATTTAATGCTGTTGTTGTCCTTGGTGTCATCGTAGGTCAGGTCGAAGCTCTTTATTTCGTCCATAAGGTCGATTATATCGCTCATCTCGCCCATAACCTTTTCGAGACCCGCCTCGTCATAGTTGAGCTTGCTCAGCTCGCAGAGGTGCTGAATGGTTTTCAGTTCAATAGCCATGGAGATTTCCTTTCTTTTTATTGTATGGGTCAACCCTCGTGTAAACAGTGGGCTGTCCGTTTTTATCAATACTATATATTATATCCTATTTTCGGCGGATTTTCAAGTGCAATTCGGCAAATCCGCAAATAAATATTTCGCTCGGAGCGATTTTGGATAATCTGCCAAAAATATTGAAGCGCGGGACGCTTTGTTCTTGCAAAAAATACATATTCACCCGCCCGCGGACGCTTGCTTTGCCCGGTTGTGACGAAAAGCTGTTCCTTTATATGGAAGATTAAGGCAGCAATAACTTTATATGTATGCTTTATATACCTCGAAATGAAAGTTGAGAAAAATTTTCTTGCAAAAACGACTTGACAAGAGGGCTTTATAGTGTTATAATAAGTTTGTCAATCAGCCTCGACTAAATTTATCTGTGCTTTGGCACAACGGGATTTATGACATTGTACGACCATGATAAATTTGAGCGCGCGGCATATCATTGCTGAAATTTCGCACCGCCGTCCATTGCGCGGACGCGGACATGAAATGCGGCAGAATTTTAAGGAGTGAGCTTATGTTAAAGAGAGAGGGAGAGGTAAGGATCCCCGCCGGCTGTGCTATTTCGGGCTTTATAAACAGAAGCGGAAGAAGAACTAACGGCAGCGTTATCGTTAATTCCATCGCCTGTATGCATGACCGTTCGAACGGTCTGGGCGGCGGCTACGCGGGCTACGGGATCTATCCCGAATACAAGGATCAGTACGCGTTCCATGTATTCTACGACACAAACGAGGCGCGCATTAAGACAGAGGCGTTCATCGACAGGCATTTTGATGTTATAAATCTTTCAAGGATACCCACCAGAAAGCACCCGAACATAACAAACGAGCCGCTTATCTGGCGCTACTTCGTCAACCCCCTCCCCACAAAGCTTCAGGAAAGCCAGCTTGACGAGAGGACATACGTTGCGCGCTGCGTTATCAAGATAAACGACGTTATCGACGGCGCGTATGTTTTCTCCAGCGGAAAGAACATGGGCGTATTCAAGGCTGTAGGCTACCCCGAGGACGTCGGCGACTTCTACCGCCTTGAGGAATACGACGGCTGGGCATGGACGGTGCACGGGCGCTATCCTACGAACACCCCCGGCTGGTGGGGCGGCGCGCACCCGTTCTCGCTCCTTGACTACACGATAGTACATAACGGAGAAATATCCTCCTACGACGCGAACAGGCGCTTTATCGAGATGTTCGGCTACAAGTGCAACCTGCTGACCGATACGGAGGTTATCACCTACATCATCGACTACCTCAACCGCCGCCTGAATATGCCGCTTGAGGACGTTGCAAAGGTCATCGCCTCCCCGTTCTGGAGCGAGCTTGAAAACGGCTGCTTCAGCCCGGAGGAAACGGAGAAGATAAAGCATTTCAGAAATGTATATTCGAGCTTACTGATAACGGGACCTTTCTCGATAATCCTCGGCTTCAACAACGGTATCATGGCGCTTAACGACAGACTCAAGCTCCGCTCCATGGTCGCAGCGGAAAAGGGCGACACGGTATACATCTCCTCGGAGGAATGCTCTATCAGGACGATGTGCCCCGATGTGGACAGAATATGGAGCCCCCGCGGCGGCGAGCCTATCATCGTAACGCTTGATAAGTGAAGAAAGGTGGAGTAAACAGTGGCTATAAATTTCATGAACCCTCTTTTTGAGGTAGTGCGCGATCCCGACCGCTGCATAAAGTGCCGCGTCTGTGAGCGCCAGTGCGCCAACGAGGTGCATAAATACGATCCCGAGCTTGATAAAATGACCGCGAACCCGATGACCTGCGTGGACTGCCAGAGATGCGTATGCCTCTGCCCGACGCAGGCGCTGAAAATAAAGCCCAACGAGAACAAGTTCCGCGAGAACGGAAACTGGACTCAGAGCGTAATGGACGAGGTTTATAAGCAGGCGGAAAGCGGCGGCGTTCTCCTCTCCGCAATGGGCAACCCTAAGTCCTATCCCGTTTACTGGGACAAGATACTGCTTAACGCTTCGCAGGTAACCAACCCCCCTATCGACCCGCTGCGCGAGCCGATGGAAACAAAGACGTTCCTCGGAAAGAAAAATCAGAGCATTTCCTACGACGAAAACGGAAAGGCGCATTTTGAAAAGACGCCGTACCTTGAACTTGACACGCCGATAATGTTCTCGGCGATGTCGTTCGGCTCGATAAGCAAGAACGCGCACGAATCCCTCGCGAGAGCGGCACGGGAGCTCGGAACGTTCTACAACACGGGCGAGGGCGGTCTGCATCAGGACTTCTATCAGTACGGCGACAACACGATAGTGCAGGTTGCGTCGGGGCGCTTCGGCGTATTCAAGGGCTACCTTGACGCGGGCGCGGCTATTGAGATAAAAATGGGACAGGGCGCAAAGCCCGGTATCGGCGGACATCTTCCCGGAATGAAGATAAACGACGAGATATCCCGCACCCGTATGATACCCAAGGGAACGGACGCGATATCCCCCGCGCCGCACCATGACATCTACTCTATCGAGGATCTGCGCCAGCTCGTCCTTTCGCTCAAGGAAGCGACCAACTGGGAAAAGCCTGTTATCGTAAAGATCGCGGCGGTACATAACGTTGCGGCGATAGCGTCGGGCGTTGCGCGCTCGGGCGCGGACATCATCGCTATCGACGGCTTCCGCGGCGGCACGGGCGCTGCCCCCACAAGAATCAGGGACAACGTGGGTATTCCTATCGAGCTTGCGCTCGCGAGCGTTGACCAACGGCTGCGCGACGAGGGCATAAGAAACGATGTTTCTATCGTTGTCGGCGGCTCTATCCGTTCCAGCGCGGACGTTGTAAAGGCGATAGCCCTCGGCGCGGACGCAGTTTACATCGCGACCGCGGCGCTGCTTTCGCTCGGCTGCCACCTGTGCAGAAGCTGCAACACCGGCAAGTGCAACTGGGGCATTGCGACCCAGCGCGCCGACCTTGTAAAGCGCCTTAACCCCGAGATAGGCTACCGCCGCCTTATCAACCTCGTTCATGCGTGGGATCACGAGATAAAGGAAATGATGGGCGGAATGGGTATCAACTCTATCGAGGCGCTGCGCGGCAACAGGCTCATGCTCAGGGGCATCGGTCTTACTCAGAAGGAGCTGGATATCCTCGGGATACAGCACGCGGGCGAATAAGCGGCGAAAGGAACGGATAAGATGAAAAAGGTATATGTAAATGAGGACTGGTGCCTCGGCTGCCACCTGTGCGAGTTCCACTGCGCAGCGGCGAACAGCGGCGCACCCGATATGATAAAGGCTTTCAAGGGCAGCGGAAAGAAGCCTGTCGCCCGTATACAGGTCGAGGAGGGAAGCAGCGTAAACTTCGCGGTACAGTGCCGCCACTGCGAGGCTCACCCCTGCGTTAAGGGCTGCATAACAGGCGCGCTTTCCGTTAAGGACGGCGTTATCGTCTGCGACGAGGAGCGCTGCGTCGGCTGCTACACCTGCGTGCTGTCCTGTCCCTACGGTACTATCGTCATAGACGAGGAGGGGCACAAGATACGCAAGTGCGACCTCTGCCTTTCCAACGGAAACGGCGAGCCTGCCTGCGTAAAGGGCTGTCCGAACAAGGCGATAGTATACGAAGAAAGATGAGGTGACGGGATATGAACTATGTTATTATAGGAAACTCCGCTGCGGCTGTCGGAACGATCTCCGGTATCCGCGAGATAGACAAGACGGGGAAGATCACCGTTATCTCCGACGAGAATTATCACACCTACTCCCGCCCGCTCATTTCCTACTGGCTCATGGGCAAGGTAAGCGACAAGAACATATATTACCGCGAGCCCGATTTCTATGAGAAGAACGGCGTTGAAACCGTTTTCGGGCATAAGGTCACAAAGATAGACGCGGCGGGAAAGACAGTTGTCCTTGACGACGGAAGCGTCATAGGGTATGACAAGCTGATGGTCGCGACAGGCTCCAAGCCGTTTGTCCCGCCGATGAACGGGCTGGACAAGGTGAATTACCACACGTTCATGACCTACGACAGCGTTAAGGCTATCAAGGCTGAAGTGCGCGAGGGCATGAAGGTGCTCATTATCGGCGCGGGTCTTATCGGACTGAAGGCTGCCGAGGCGCTGAACGAATACAAGACCGAAATAACCGTTGTCGATATGGCGGACAGGATACTCCCCTCGATACTTGACGCAAGAGCGGGCGCTAAAATGCAGAAGCACATCGAGAGCAAGGGCACGCGCTTTATCCTCGGAACGTCCGTTGACGAGTTCTCCGGGCATTCCGCAAAGCTGAAAAACGGCATGACCGTTGATTTTGATATGTTAATAATCGCGGTAGGCGTTCGCCCGAACACCGAGCTTGTTTCCGACGCGGGCGGAAAGGTAGACCGCGGCATAATCTGCGACATGACGCAGAAAACGACGCTTGCCGACGTTTATGCGGCGGGCGACTGCACCGTAAGCTACGACGCCTCCTCCGACACCAGCAAGATCCTCGCGCTGCTCCCCAACGCATATATGCAGGGTGAGATCGCGGGCAAGAACATGGCGGGTCAGGAAACCTATTACCTCAACGCTATCCCCATGAACGCTATCGGCTTCTTCGGGCTCCACATAATAACCGCGGGCAGCTATGACGGCGAGGAATATGTTGAGGAAACGGAGAATACATATAAAAAGCTGGTATTCAGAGAGGGAATGCTCAAGGGCTTTATCCTCATGGGCGACGTAAAGCGCGCGGGCATTTACACCTCAATGATAAAGGAGCGCATTGACCTTTCGGACGTAGATATCGAGCTGCTCAAGGAAAAGCCGCAGATGATGATGTTCGGCAAGGAAAGACGGGAAGAGAAGCTGGGAGGAATTATAAGATGAAAATTGACGCAAAGGGCATAGGCTACTCCGAGCTTAATAAAATGATAAAGGAAAGCTCCGAGGAGAGGTTCGACCTTGACAACGTTCTCGGTCAGCGCTACATCGGCGCGGGAATGTCCGGCAAGGAGATACTCATAAAGGGCACCCCCGGCAACGCGCTGGGCGCGTATCTCAACGGCTCCAAGATTATCGTCCACGGCAACGCGCAGGACGCTATCGGCGACACCATGAACGACGGCGCGATAATCGTCCACGGAAACTGCGGCGACACGACGGGCTATGCTATGCGCTCGGGCGAGATATACGTCGAGGGCAACGCAGGCTACCGCGTCGGCATTCACATGAAGAGCTACAAGGAGATGTTCCCGACAATAGTTATCGGCGGCAAGGTCGGCGATTTCCTCGGTGAATATCAGGCGGGCGGAATAATCGTCGTGCTCGGTCTGGGCGCGGAGGGCTGCCCTGTGGGGCATTTCTGCGGCACGGGTATGCACGGCGGCGAAATGTACATCAGAAGCGAAACGGCTCCCGTGGGGCTTCCCGTGCAGGTGTGCTGCGCGGAGGCCACCGCAGAGGAAAAGGAGTCGATAAGGCGCTATGTCGACCGCTTTGTCAAGCATTTCGGCGGCAATTCCGACGAGCTGTTAAGCTCAAAATTCTACAAGCTGACGCCGAACTCCGCTTCGCCGTACAAGCAGCTGTATGTAAACAATTAACGACAGGATAATCTCCGCAGCTTAGCGGATAATCAGAAAGGCGCTTGCATGAGGATATTTATAAACGCCAGGAGTGCGGAGATCTGCGACGGAATTGCGGCGGCGCTCGGGGAGCTCAACGCTGAAATAACGACCTGCATTACCGATGAGGAAGCGGAAGCGGCTGACATGAGCAGCTACGACGTGGTTATAGTATCCACGCCGCTGCGCAGCGAGTTCGGGCTTAATTACACCGCCGCGCTCTGCAAAAGGACGGACGCCTGCATTATTGTGCTTGCGAAAATGGACATTGCGGACGACGTTCAGAACCGCATAAAGTTTACGGGAGCGTTCGTTCTTGGCAGACCGTTCACCAGGAGCACGCTGGTGCAGACCATAAGGCTCGCGGTTGTTGCGCGGGAGAATATGCACCGCCTTGAGCAGGAAAAGACCGAGTTGTCAAAGCAGCTTGACGACGTTAAGGTGATAGACCGCGCGAAGTGCTGCCTTATCGAGTACCTTAACCTCACGGAGAAGCAGGCTCACCGCCACATTCAGAAGCTTGCCATGGACTCCCGCAGGCCGCAGCGCGACATCGCGGAGGATATTCTCCGGACATACAGCGGTCTTACGAACGTATAGTAAATCTTTTCAGCCCCGCCGGATAACAGCGGGGCTTCAGACTGTCGATAAACCCTGAAAACAGTGTTTATCTAAATGAATAATGAATAGAGAATAGTGAATAATGAATAATTTTGGTGTGCCCTGCGGGCACGGATTTTAAAAAGTGCGGGACATTTTTCGGAACAATCGGCGAAGCCGATACCACCATTATTCATTCTTCGTTATTCATTATTCAATATTCATTCCTTGTCGAAAAGACCTTTTCGACAGACTACAGCCCCGCCGGATAACAGCGGGGCTTTTGATTTTGCGGCAAATGGCGGCAAATGACCGAAAGACGGTTGCTTTTTTGCGGGAGATATGCTATACTTTAAAGAGATGATATAACCAATGAAAGGACTTACCGCATGAAAATAGGAGTATCTACCGCGTCGCTTTATCCTCTCCATGTTGAGGACGCGTTCGCGGAGCTTGCGCGTCTGGGGGTAAAGGCAGCGGAGGTTTTCGCGAACAGCACCTCGGAGGCGGGGGAGCCTTATCTTTCCATGATAAAAGACATATGTGACAGAAACGGCATGACTATAACGTCGTTTCACCCGTTCTCCTCTCCGATGGAGAGCGTTTTTCTGTTTTCGACGTATGACAGGCGCGTTGAGGAAATGATGTCGCTTTACCGCGGCTTTTTCGGGAGCATGAACCGCCTCGGCACCGATATCTTCGTGCTCCACGGCGCGATATTAAGCAGCAAATGCTCCGTTTCGCATTATCTGAAGCAGTTCCGTATGCTGTCCGAGGCTGGGCGGGAATACGGCATAACCGTCGCGCAGGAGAATGTGTGCTACTGCATGAGCGGAAAGCTTGAGTTCCTTAAACTCATGAAGCGTGAGCTCGGCGATAACGCGAGGTTCGTCCTTGACTTAAAACAGGCGCGCCGCAGCGGGGAAGATCCGTTTGAGTATATCGAAGCGCTCGGGCACAGTATCGTACACTGTCATGTGAGCGACGGCGACGACGGGCACGACTGCCTGCCGATAGGCGAGGGCAGCTTTGATTTCGGGAAGCTTACGCGCCGCCTTTCGGACAAGGGCTACGACGGCGCTTATATCGTTGAATTATACCGCGACAATTACGGCAGCTTTGAGGAGCTCAAGCGCTCCGCCGACCGCATGGCGGAATTTGCGGGGCTGTGAGGGGGATAGCCAATGGCTGAAAAAGCACCGAGGAATCGCACGATAGACACCGCGCCGAGCGACGGCGGGAAGTACCTCAGCCGCTGCATAAGGCAGGACGGAGGTAAATTTTCGGCGGGGGATATCACCGACCGCATAATAATCGGCGACACGTTTGAAACGCTCCCGCTTCTCCCCGAAAAATGCGCGGACCTTATCATCGCCGACCCGCCGTACAATCTCACAAAATACTACAACGGCAGCCGCTTTTCAAAGCGCTCCGAGGCTGAATATGAAAAATACACCCGCCGCTGGCTGGCGCTCGTGAAGCCGCTGTTAAAGGACGGCGGGACGATATATGTCTGCTGTGACTGGGAGTCAAGCCTTGTTATCGGGCGCGTTCTCGGGGAGTTTTTCACTGTCCGCAGCCGCATAACATGGCAGCGCGAAAAGGGGCGCGGCGCGCAGTCCAACTGGAAAAACGGCATGGAGGACATATGGTTCGCAACGAACGGCGCGGGGTACACCTTTAACCTTGACGCGGTAAAGCAGCGCCGCAGGGTCATGGCGCCGTACCGCTCGGACGGCTGCCCGAAGGACTGGGAGCAGACGGAGGGCGGCAAATTCCGCGACACCTGCCCGTCGAATTTCTGGGACGACATCACGATACCGTTCTGGTCAATGCCCGAAAACACCGCCCACCCGACGCAGAAGCCCGAGAAGCTCTGCGCGAAGCTTATCCTTGCAAGCTCGAACGCGGGTGAGGTCGTTCTCGACCCGTTCTGCGGCTCGGGCACGTCCGCAGTCACGGCGAAGAAGCTCGGGCGGCACTACATCGGGATAGAGCTTGAGGAGCAGTATTGTATCTGGGCGGAGCAGCGGCTGGAGCTTGCGGAAACGGACAAGACCATACAGGGCTACTCCGACGGGGTTTTCTGGGAGAGGAACACCTTTCCTCATCGGAAGTGACATATAAAACAAAAACGGGTTTCAGAGCCCGTTTCAGCTTGTCGAAAAAGACTTATCGACAAAAAATGAAAATTGAATAATGAATAACGAAGAATGAATAATGGAGGTATCGGCTTCGCCGATTTTTCCGTAATATATGAGTTTATATCGCATTTTTTAAAATCCGTGCCCACAGAGCACACCACATTTATTCACTATTCATTATTCATTATTCATTAAGATCAACACTGTTTTCAGAGTTTATCGACAGCCCGAAACGGGTTTCATAGCCCGTTTTTTGAGGTGACCTTAAAGAATTTTCCAAAGCGTAGGCGTCTGCATATCCTTAAACAGCTTTATCTGCGCCTGTGCGCGGTCACAGGCGGCGTAAAGCTCGTCGTCCTGTTCCTGCGCGAACGAGCCTATTTCCGCGATAGAGGAC
>JBJFHP010000053.1:0-18323 GCA_051893715.1 Oscillospiraceae bacterium | reverse complement strand
AAGAAGTTCAAGTCCTCGATCTTACAGTATGTCATCACAATGATAGCGACCGTAGTGTTCGACCTTACTATTGCTATCGTTATCGGCGTTATCGCGGCAATGCTCGTTTTCGTTGTCAAGAGCTGCGAGCTGCGCGTTGTCACAAGCGATATAGACGAGAGCAGGCTTGAGGGCAAGGTCAAGTCGGGTCACCACGAGGAATTTAAGGTGGTATACCTCTCCGGTCCGCTTTTCTTCGGAACGCAGGAGAAGCTCATTTCCGCGCTCGAATCGCTGGAGGGCGCAACGCAGGTCATACTCTCCATGAGAGGCGTCCCCACGGCGGACGATATGTCGCTTCAGGAGCTGGAGCGGCTGTATAAAAGGCTGCTCGAAAAGGGAACGCAGATTTCCTTCACGGGCGTTCAGGACGCGGTGAGCGACATGATGGACAGGGCGGGCTTCCGCGAGCGTATCGGAAAAGAGCATTTCTACTGGGACGCTGTTGCGGCGATAAGGAGCCTTGAGGACAAGGAGCTTGCCGCCGAGTGAGATCAACGCGTTGTTAATAAATAGTCGGCGGTAACTTTCAGAAAATCGTTTGGGGGGAATATGACGTTCCCCCTTTTTTGTTAAATAAAAATGTAACCTTTCGTCGCGGCGGCTGTCATATAGTCAGAGGGGGGATCTTCTTGCAGGACGGCGATATCATTGAACTGTTTTTTGCAAGGTCCGAAAAAGGAATATCAGAGATGAATGCGAAGTACGGCAGGCTGTGCAGGCAGGTCGCCATGAACATACTCTCGAACAGCGAGGACGCCGAGGAGATAGTCAACGCCGCGTATATGAACGTGTGGAACGCTATCCCGCCCGCGCGGCCGCAGTCGCTGTGCGGGTATCTCTGCGCTGCGGTGAGGAATGCCGCGCTTAACGCCCTTTCGTGGTCAAAGCGCCATTCCTGCGACGAGCTTTACGACGAGCTTTCCGAGGTAATTCCCGCGGGGAACACCGTCGAGGGCGAGTACGAGGCAAGGCAGATAACCGCGCTTCTTAATGAATTTCTTTTGGAGCAGAACAAAAACACGCGCAGCATTTTTGTCGCGCGGTATTACTGCAATATGTCGGTGCGGCAGATCGCGCATTCGCTCGGCATGAGCGAGGCGGCGGTCAAGACAAGGCTCTCGAGGACGCGCAGCGCGCTTCGGGCGTTCCTGTCGGAAAGGGGCGTCGAGGTATGATGGGTAACATTACATATTATTCGTTGGGAAAGGAGGCGGACGGAGTTGAAGGATAAGGACAAGAGATTATGGGACGAGGTGCTCGGCGGTATCGACGAGAAATTTATCGCCGAAACAGCGGAGCGGCTCAACAAAAGCGACGACAGCTATGTCAGCGAAAAGGGCGTTGAGCTCAAGGCGCAGCGCGAGGAAAAGCGCGCGGGCAAGCGGTTCGGGGCGTTCGCGGCGGTATTCGGAACTGTTGCAGCGGCGGCTGTCGTAGGGGTCTGCGTGTGGACGGGGCTTTCGCAGCGCACAGCTATCACCGCGCAGGACAGCGTTTCCACCTCGGGAGTAACGCTCGACAAGGCGGAAAGCGGCGTTGAAGCCGACCTTTCGGGGTTAAGCCTTTACGATTTCGACAGCGGCGTATTCGAGGAGTATTTTATCGGCGAGTGGGAGACCGAGGACGGTGCCGTGATGCGCTATTCCTACATCGGCGAGAGCGGCGACCCCGGCTTCGGCGGCGGTCTTTATTCCGTCGGCGCTAAGGACGACGGGTATTACCTCGTTTATTTTTCGGGCGGGAGCGGGCAGGTGCTCTTTATTCCCGCAGAGGACAGCGACAGCCTTTATTACTACGACAGCCTCGGCGGCATTTCGGGCACAAAGCCCGCCGACGTTGTTTTCGGGCGCGTTTCGTCGGGCAGCGACGCGGACAGGGTGCTTTCCGAGGGGAATTATCTTTCGGGAGCAGCGCTGCGCAGGCTTGACAGCGAGCTCGGCGGCGCGCTGTTCACCGCTTACGGCGATATCGCCGAGGGTGTTCTTAACGATAACGAGGGCTGCGAATGGGCGGTCATTCGCGCAGACGGGGCGGGCTATGAAGCGCCGCGCCTTGCGTCGCTCGGGGATAACAGGGTTACGCTTTGCATTCCGTTCTGCCTTGTTTCCGACCCCGTAACGGTTCGCGGGATATACCTTGAAATAATTGTCAGCGAAGACGGCTCGTGGCTTTGGAGCGCAACAGACGCGGACGGGCGGAAGTATTTCCTCGGAAATACCGACCTTTCGTTCGGCGAGGAGCTTGACATTTACGAGCGGTATTTCATGGGGGATTGGACGGACGAAAATTACCCCGAAAACACCCTCATGCTGTCCTACACCGAGGACTTCTTTGACGACGGGCTGACCCGCCGCTACTCGGGCTACGGCAATTACGGCAGCTGCTACGTCATCACTGTCGATGTCCTTGAAAATGCGGGCGGGGCTGTCCCCGAAACGGGCGGAAATATGATATTCGCGGTCTACACCGCCGACGCGGAGCATATGTACTGCTACACCGACGGCAGCATTGACACCGAGCCCTACGCGGTCTACCGCAGGACGGGCGAAGCCGACATGACGCTCCCCAACCGCGGAAAAATATCCTGCCTCGGAATGCACAAGCTGATGAACCTGCGCGGCGGGGAATTGCCGGTGCTGTTCCTTTCGGCGGCGCAGTCGGTCGAGTGCGGCGGGACGGAGTACACCGACGGCGGCGCGCCGTATTACATATTAAGCAGCAGCGACGGCTACCTAACGGTCATGATGGATTATTACGGCAGGGCGGGCGCGAAGCAGTCGATCGCGGTGTCGTTCGCGGACAGAGAGGGCGGCTGGAAAATCGACAACGTTGAAAAAGCGACGGAAATGACCGCCGACGGCGCGCGCCTTGGCGAAACGGACGACGGGTATTACTACCTGACGACGGAGATAATTGACGGCGCGGAGCTGCTTAACGTGTGCTATTACAGCAAGCGCTCGGGGGTAATGTACGAGCTGAACGCTAAGGGTAATGACGATTACAGGCTGTTCGCCGCTTCCTGCTGTTCCGACGGGGACAGGCTTTATGTGTTCGGCTTCAACCTCGCGGAAAGCGGCGGCGCGCAGACGGTGCTTGCGGTTTACGAGGGCGGCAAGCGGCTGACCTCGCAGGTGGTTTCCGAAACGGTGTACGCCTACGCCGACGGCTCTGTAAGCCTTTGCGGGGGGTATATCCTCGCGGAGTGGTACGACGCTTCGTGGGAGTACGCGCTGTTCGACCCGTCGGATATCGGCGCGGGAGCGGTGCTCAAAACTGCTGACGAGGCGGAGCTTGACAGGTTCCTTGAACAGTAAGATAATATTTGAGCCGTGGGTAAAACTGCGGCTCTTTTTTTGGGGTCAAGCTTCGCGCCGCTGCACACAACACTTCTGCGAAAATCCGCCCGCCCCTTTTCCGACCGCCCCGCCGCATATTGACATCTAAACCGGAATGTGATATAATAATTGTATATATTCGGAAAGCGCGGGGCGTTCCCGCGGGCTACAAAACGGGAAAAGGGTACATATGGGAACGGAAATAAGAAAGTCGGTAATTTCGGGGCTGCTTATCTCTATCGGCGGCAGCGTCTATATCTGCTGTTCAATGGCGGGGCTGGGCTGGCTCGGCGCGGTGTTGTTCACGCTCGGGCTGTACACGATATGCGAGTACGGCTTCAGCCTGTTCACGGGGAAGGTCGGGTATATCGCGTATGATTTCCGCGATGTGAAATATATGGGGCGCGTGGCGCTTATTCTGCTGTTCAATCTTCTGGCGACATTCGCTGTCGGCGCGCTGATGAGCCTTGCGTTCACCGAAATGGCGGCGAAAGCCTCGGAGATATACGCCGCGAAGCTTACGCAGCCGCTGTTCAAGGCGTTCCTTTCCTCGGTGTTCTGCGGCGTTATCATGTTTATAGCCGTTGACACCAACAAAAGGGGCAGCAAGCTCGGAATGTTCCTCGGTATACCGACATTTATCCTGTGCGGGTTCGACCATTCCATTGCAAATTCGTTCTACAACGGGCTCGCGCTCGGCGAAAATACCTTCACGCTTAAAAACGCGGCTTTCATCGCCGTTGTGATAATCGGCAACGCGGTCGGCGGAATGCTGCTGCCGCTTCTGATGGGCAAAAAATTGCGCGGGGAAAAGTAAAGGAGAAAAGCTTTGGACAGATTTAAGGCAGCCCTTTTATGGACAGGCTTTGCCGTATTTTTTGCGGCAGTGTTCGCGCTGATGTTCCTGCTGCTTTCGGTTGCGGTTATCGGCGTTCCCGTCGGGCTGATGATGGGCTTTTTCGGCGCGGTCACGGTGCTGTTTCGGGCTGATTTTGTCATAACGGGAATTGCCCCCGAAATTCTCGCTTTCGGCGGGGTATCGGCTGCCGCAGGCTCGGCGTTCCTCGGGCTGCTCGCCGTCAAGACGGGGTTCGCGGCGGGACGGCTGTTCCTTAAAACAAAGAAACGCTGTGACAGGCTGAGGGGCTGGTAGGCATGGAACGTGCTGTAAACAGGCTGCTTGTCGTCACGGCGATTATCGCGGCGGTGTTCGGCGCGCTGGCGTTCCTTTTCAGAAACTCCGAGCACGACTCCCTGTGCAAGGACGAGCTCACGCTGCCGCTGTGCGAGTATATCGACATTGAGCTGCTGCGGCTGGACGTTACGGTGATACCGACAGACGACGACAGTATTACCATAAAATACCTGAACGATGTCCCCGTGGATATCGTGACCGATTACAACCGCATAACCATTTCTGAAAGCGACAGGTTCGTATTTTCGTTCTTCGCGGGCTCGGAGGAGGACTACGGGCTGTATGTTTACCTCCCGCGCGAGATTTACCGCAGCGTTTACATCACGACGGGCAGCGGCGCGGTAAAGGTCGGCAGGGTGGACAGCGAGCTGCTCACCATTGCGACGGACAGCGGCGATATCCTCTGGGAGGACGCCTGCTGTCTTGGGAATATTTCCTCCACGACAGGCAATGCGCGCGTCGTTTTCGACACCGTTATCCCCGAAACAACGCTGACCCTCCGCAAGGGTAACGCCGACATAGTTATCCCCGAGGGCAGCTCGACCGCAGTCGACTTCCTGACGGAAACAGGCAGCTGCGACACCGACCTGATAAGCGGTGAGATATACGGCAGCTTCCTTTACAGCTTCAACGGCGGCGCGCACAGAATTACCGCCTCGATAGGCAGCGGAACGCTGACCGTAACGGATAGATAACCCATTTGACCATACGAAAGGATAGTAAAAATGAAGCAGTTCAGACAGGTCCTCACGATAACCTCCGACACCCCCGTGCAGTTTTTCAACCTTTCTTACGAGATTGAAGCGTGCCTGAGAAAGTGTGATATCAGCGACGGTATCTGCACCGTTATCTCACAGCACAGCACCTCGGCGGTGTTCCTCGAAAACGACAACGAGGCGTTACAGCTCGACTGGCAGGTGCTGCTGAAAAGCCTTGTCAGTGACGACACCTGCTACAAGGTGGACTACTCCAGCGCGGGCGCGGCGCACCTTAAACAGATGCTGCTCGGCGGCTCGGTCACCGTCCCCGTAACGGACGGCAGGCTTGACCTCGGACCGCGCCAGTACATAATGTACGGCGACTTCGACGGCTGCCGCGAAAAGAATGTTATCGTCAAGATCATAGGAGAATAATGTATAAATGCTTTCCGTCATAATTCCCGCTTATAATGAGCATGAAAACATAAGGAACACCGCCCGCGTCGTTGCGGGGATACTCGACAGCGAGGATATCCCGTTCGAGCTTATCTTCGTGGACGACGGCTCCCGCGATGAAACGTGGGGCGAAATAGGCGGCGCTTCGGAAAGCGACCCTCGGGTGCGCGGTCTGCGCTTTTCGCGGAATTTCGGCAAGGAGGGCGCGATATTCGCGGGGCTTCATTCGGCGCGGGGGGACTGCGCGGTGCTTATCGACTGCGACCTTCAGCACCCGCCCGAGCTTATCCCGAAAATGTACCGTATGTGGCAGGACGGCGCGGAAGTCGTCGAGGCGAGAAAGTCCTCCCGAGGAAAGGAAAGCGGCATTCACCGAATGTTTGCGCGCTGCTTTTACGGGATAATGAAGCGCTCCTCGGGGATAAATCTTGACGGCGCGAGCGATTTCAAGCTGCTGGACAGAAAGGTGGTAGACGCGCTGTGCGCGCTGCCCGAGCGCATGACGTTCTTCCGAGCGCTTTCGGGCTGGGTCGGGTTCAGGACGGAAACGATAATGTTCGACGTCGCGCCGAGAGCGGCGGGAACGTCGAAATGGAACTTCGGGAAGCTGTTTAAGTTCGCGGTCAACTCCATAACCTCGTTCACGAATTTCCCCATGCACGTCATCACGGTTGTGGGGATAATTTTCGGGATATTCGCGGTGGTGATGGGCGTTCAGACGCTTGTGAACTACTTCTGCGGCAACGCGCAGGAGGGCTTTTCGACGGTCATTCTGCTTATACTCATCGTCGGCGCGTGTCTGATGGTGGGCACGGGAATAATAGGCTTCTACCTCGCGAAAATTTACGAGGAGATAAAACAGCGCCCGAGGTACATTATCTCCGAGCGCATAGACAGGAGCGCTTCGGAAAACGGCGGGGGAAAGGCTGAATGAAACAAAGGCTGCTGAAAATTCGTTATTTTTGCTATAAAAACAGGGCATATTTCCTTTCGTTCCTGCTGCCCGTTGTTATTCTTTTCGTTTCCTACATCATTTTCGGCGTGTGGCCGTTCGGGGAGCGCTCGGTGCTCTCGCTCGACCTCAACGCGCAGTACGTCTACTATTACGACTATATGTACGATGTTTTTGCGGGAAAAGAGAGCCTTTTCTACAGCTGGAGCAGGAACCTCTCGGGCGAGTTCATGGGAATAATCGGGTATTACCTCGCGAGCCCGTTCAGCTGGCTCGTCTGGCTGTTCCCGAGGACGATGATAACCGAGGGGCTGCTGACAATGATGCTCGCAAAGGCGGGCGCGGCGGGGCTTGCGATGGCGTTCCTGCTGAAAAAGCACCGCGGTTATTCCGACATTACGACCGAGGTTTTCTCGGTCATGTTTGCGCTGTGCGGGTTTTTCGTCGTTCAGACAATGAACCCGATGTGGCTGGACGGACTTGTTGCGCTGCCGCTTGTCATAATGGGCGTTGAGCGCGTCTGCGACAAGCGGAAGTACCTGCTGTACGCGCTGTCGCTCGTGTATATTTTCGTCGCAAATTTCTACATCGGCTACATGATAGGCATTTTCTCCGCGCTTTATTTCCTGTATTACATCTTCTCGGGCAGAAGCGTGAACAAGCGCCTTGTGCAGAAGCTTGCGGCGGCGGTGGTTTACGCGGCGGCTTCCGTTTCGGCGATACTCATGTCCTGCTTCATGATACTGCCTGTCTACAAGTCGCTTTCCAACGGCAAATTCACATTCCAGACGCCCGATTATACCCCAATCGAGAATTTCAACATAGCGGACATATTCATCAAGCTTTTCCCCACGACCTACGACACCGTGCGCATGGAGGGGCTGCCGATACTGTACTGCGGAACGCTTGCGCTTGTTTTCGCGGCGGCATATTTCTGCGTTAAGAAATTCCCCGCGCGGGAGCGTATCGCGGGGGGAATGCTTATCGGCGTGCTCGTGATATCAATGTATATCCGACCGCTCGACATGATGTGGCACGGCGGGCAGCTGCCGAACTGGCTGCCGTACAGATACAGCTTTATCATAAGCTTCCTGCTGCTGTTGTTCGGCGCGCAGGCGTTCGAGAATATCCGCGCCGTCAGGGGGAAAGTCCTCGGCGGGACGACCGTTGCGCTTGTCGGGGTGCTGCTATACTGCGACCTTAACGCGGGACATGAATATTATGACACCTCGCTTATCATTGTGATACCGCTCGTCGTGCTTGCGGTCATCGGCGCGCTCGCCTATGCTTACAAAAAGCACGGGAGCAGCCTTGCAATGCGCATTGCGGTGGTATCTGCGGTGAGCCTTGAGGCGCTGCTTAACACCTCGATGTCGCTTTACGATATGCATGAGGACATTGTATTCTCCAACCGCGCGACCTACCGCGGGGATATCCCGTTCTCGCGGGAAATAACCGAAAAGGTGCACGAGCTTGATGACAGCTTTTACCGCATGGAAAAGACCTATTTCCGCTGCGTTAACGACGAGATTGCCCTCCGAATGTACGGCATGAGCCACAGCTCCAGCACGCTCAACTCGAAAGCAATATCGCTTCTCGGCTCGCTCGGTTATTCCTCAAGGGAGCACTACACCCGCTACGACGGCTCTACAATGCTCACCGACGACATTTTCGGCGTGAAATATGTCCTGTCAAAGTACAAGTGCTACGTTCCGTATGAGGACACCGTTGACATTGAAAACAAGATAGGCGTCACCGTCTATGAAAACAAGGACGCGCTGCCGATTGCCTACCTTGCCGATAAGAGGATAATCGGCTTTGAAAGCGAGGAGTATTCGCCGTTCATTTTGCAGAACAAGCTTGCGTGTATGCTGACGGGCGACCTGCCGCTGACGGTATTCCGCCCGATAGACGAGCTTGAATTCGACAGCGAGAATATCAGGACGGGCAGCACGACCGACGCGCACTATTCCTACCGCAAAAAGGACGAGGAAGAGGACGCGTGGATATCCTACGATGTCACCATGCCCGCCGACGGTGAGGTTTATATGTACCTCCCGACGGATTACGAGCGCGAAACGCAGCTTTACGTCGACGGACAGTACCGCTCGAATTACTACAAATACGAAAATTACAGCATAGAATACATCGGGAATTACAAGGAGGGCGAAACGTTCAACGTGCGCCTTGACCTGTTGGAAAACGCGGTGTACTACAAGTCGGCGCAGTTTTACTACATCGCGCCCGAGTCGCTTGCGCGCTTTAACGAGGAAATGCAGGCAATGAATGTCGGCACGACAGTCACCCGCAATTCGGGCACGGAGCTTACAATCAACGTCACCGCCGACAAGGACAGCGCGCTGTTCACGACGATACCGCTCGAGGAGGGCTGGACGGCGTACATTGACGGACAGGAAACGGAGCTTTCCTCCTGCCTGGGCGAGTCGCTGATATGCCTTGAAGTCCCCGAGGGCGAGCACGAGATAGTTCTGGAATTTTTCCCCGCGGGGTTAAAGGCGGGGCTGATACTCAGCACGGGCGGCGTTATGATGCTGCTGACAATGCTGCTGGGCGGCATGGAGGTCAAAAAGAGAAAGTCCGCCATGGCTGAAGCGGAAGAAATTAACGAAAAAATTTCATGAACCACTTGAAAAAATTCCGAATATAGTATATAATAGAGTGAAAGGCTTTGAAGCAGTCAGAGTAGGAGCAATTCCGCCGCACAGAGAGCCGCGGGTCGGTGAAACGCGGAGGGCGGGTGCTGCCGAAGTGCGGCTGTCAGCCGGCGCGGGGAACATTCGGCGTTTTTGCCGTGTCTGTATCCGCGTCCGTTTTCCGCGTTAAGGATAATGAGGGGCGTTGCGGCGCGGCACGGTTGTGTGAAGCCTTAGCCCGAAGCGAAGTGGGACAGCGTATTATTACGCCTTCGCGCAGTTTTGCGCGGGGGCTTTTGTTTTTGTGCATTTTCGGGGACAATTCCGCGTGTTCGGCGCGGTATTTCCGCAGCATTTTACGGAGGTAATTCATGTTCGACAGGATAAAAGAGGAGGTCGCTTCTATCAAGGCGCGCGACCCTGCGGTGCGTTCCGCGTGGGAGGTGCTGTTCCTGTACCCGTCCTACAAGGCGGTGAGGAGCTACCGTATCGCGCACTGGTTCTTCGAGCGCGGGCACTTCTTCATTGCAAGGTGGATCTCGCAGCGCTCCCGCAGCAAGACGGGCATTGAGATACACCCGGGCGCCAAAATAGGCAAGGGGCTGTTCATAGACCACGGCGCGGGCGTTGTCATAGGCGAAACCACCGAGATAGGCGACTACTGTACCCTTTATCAGAACGTCACCCTGGGCGGCACGGGTAAGGACGTCGGAAAGCGCCACCCCACGCTCGGCAACAACGTCCTTGTCGGCGCGGGCGCAAGGGTTCTCGGTCCGTTTAAGATAGGCGATAATTCCAAGATAGCCGCCAACGCGGTGGTGCTGGAGGAGGTGCCGCCGAACTGCACGGCGGTGGGCGTTCCCGCGAGGGTAGTACGCAGGAACGGCGTAAAGGTCACGAACAGCGACCTTGACCAGATACACATTCCCGACCCCGTGTCGCAGCTGCTGTGCGAGCACAGAATGTATATCGACAGGCTTGAAAACGAGATAAGCGAGCTTAAAAAGGAAATTAACGAATTAAAGAGCGGAAAATAACCGCAATAACGGGAGGAAAACAATATGTATATCTACAACACAATGACAAGGCAGAAAGAGGAACTCAAGCCCATTACACCGGGCACGGTGAAGATCTACTGCTGCGGTCCGACGGTCTACAACCTTATCCATATAGGCAACGCACGCGCGCTGTGCGTGTTCGACACGCTGCGCCGCTACCTTGAATTTCGCGGCTACAAGGTGCTTTATGTGCAGAATTTCACCGACGTTGACGACAAGATCATCAAAAAGGCAAACGAGCTCGGAAAGACCGCCTCGGAGGTTTCCGAAAACGCGATAAAGGAGTATTTCACCGACGCGCAGGGGCTCAATATCCGCAGGGCTGACGTTCACCCGAAGGTGACCGAGAACATGGACATCATCATCGATATCGTAAAGACGCTCATCGACAAGGGTTATGCCTACGAGGCGGACGGCGACGTTTACTTTGACACCGCCAAGTTCCCCGAGTACGGAAAGCTCTCTCATATGCCGCTGGAGGACTTGCAGGCGGGCGCGCGTATCGAGGTCGGCGACAAGAAGCGCGACCCCATGGATTTCGCGGTGTGGAAAGCGGCAAAGCCCGGCGAGCCCTACTGGGACTCCCCGTTCGGAAAGGGACGTCCCGGCTGGCACATTGAATGCTCCGCTATGTCGCGGCATTACATCGGGGATACCATTGATATCCACGGCGGCGGCTCCGACCTCATTTTCCCCCACCACGAGAACGAGATAGCGCAGAGCGAATGCGCGACGGGTTCACCCCTCGCAAACATCTGGATGCATAACGGAATGTTAAACGTTGACAACAAGAAGATGTCCAAATCGGCGGGCAACTTCTTCATGGTGCGCGACCTTTCCGATAAGTACGGCTACGAGCCTATCCGCTTCATGCTCCTTTCTGTGCATTACAGAAGTCAGCTCAACTACACGATAGAGGTCATCGAATCCTGCAAGGCGGCGCTCCAGAGGTTGTACACCTGCCGCGATACTATCGCGCGCGTTATGCCCTCCGCAAAGGACGGCGAGGCTTCGGCGGCTGTCCTTGAGGACGTAAAGACCGCCCGCGAGAGCTTCGTCAAGGCAATGGACGACGACTTCAACACCGCCGACGGCATTGCGGCAGTGTTCGAGCTTGTCCGCAGGATAAACGCGGCGCTTTCTTCCCCCGAGGTAACAAAGGGCGACATAAAGGCGTATTCCGACGAATTTACGGCATTGACAAACGTGCTCGGTCTGCTGTATAATAACAATGACGAGGAAATTCCCGCGGAGGTAACCGAGCTTGTCGAGCAGAGAAAGGCGGCGCGCAGGGCAAAGGATTTCGCGCTCGCGGACAGCATTCGCGACAGGATAACCGCCATGGGCTATATCGTCGAGGAAACAAGGCAGGGTACAGTCGTTAAAAAGGCTTAAAATGGCATAAAAGGCATAAGCGGCTGTTGATATCGAAAGGAAATTTGTTTTGAAAAAGATAATTGCGGCGCTTGCGGCGGCAGCGCTTGCGGTAACAATGACGGGCTGCGTAAGCAACACCGCCCCCAACGCCATGGCGGACTATGACTTCAAGGAAATGAACACAGATTTCGTTCAGCTTAAAAAGCCCGAAGAGGGCGACACCATAGCGATTGTTGACACCGACCTCGGCGAGTTCCGCATGGTCATTTATGAGGAATACGCGCCGAATACCGCCGCGGCGTTTGTCGAAAAGGCGAAAAGCGGCGGCTACGACAATATGCCCGTATACGGCGTTATGAGCGGGGTCTACTTCCTCACGGGCGGCGAGGAGGACGAAAAGGGCTATTACACAGGCAGGAAAAGCGACGCGGAGCTTATCGCGAACGAATGCAGCGTTGACCTGTGGCCGTTCAGAGGCGCGCTGATGTCCTTTTCCGAAAAGGCGGGGTGTAGCGACTCGCGCTGGTTCGTCTGCAACACCGACTCCGAATCCCTCACCGAGGACGCGATAAACGAGCTGAAGCAAAGCGCTGCCGAGCGCGAGGACGAGCAGGAGCGCGAAAAGCTGCTCACGCTGTTCGATAAGTTTTACGAGGTGGGCGGCGTTTTCGGGCTTTCGGGGACAGTTACCGTTTTCGGGCAGACCTACGAGGGCATGGACGTTGTGGAGAAGCTTTGCGATATCCCCGCCGAAAGCAACGGGCGGGCTTCCGAGGAGGTCATGATAAAAAGCGTGACTATTTCGGAGTATTCCGCGGAATAATTTTTGGGAAAGGCAATAACTTATGAGGATAAAAAATATTATAATGTGCGCGGCGCTCGCGGTTTCCTGTCTTGTGGGAATAACTGGCTGTCAAAGCGTGAGCGGCAATTCAAGCGGCAATTCGGTCGATAATTCGGGCGATAACTCGGGCGGGAATACCGTATCCGCAGCGGGCGACGGCAAATCGGGCGGCAATATCGACGAGGTAGTCCTGAAAGAGGGCGACAAGATAGCTGTCATTGAAATAGAGGGCTATGGCACGATAAAGGCGAAGCTTTACCCCGACGCTGCTCCGGTAGGCGTTGACAACTTCATAAAGCTCGCCGAGGCGGGCTATTACGACGGGCTGAAAATTCACCGCGTTATCAGTGATTTCATGCTTCAGGGCGGCTCGCTTAACGGCGACGGGTTCGGCGGCGAGGCTGCGGTGAACGGCGGCTCGTTCGGCATTGAGCCCAACAAAAGTATGCGCCATTTCTACGGCGCGCTGTGCTACGCGAACGCAATGGGGAACAACTCCACGCAGTTCTACATCGTAAACAACAAGACCCCGCAGGATATCTCCGAGCTTAACACGGAATATTTCAAAAGCAACGCCGACGCGTTTGACGCTTACGCCGAGCAGATGAAGGGCGTAAGCGACGACTACGCGCAGTATTACGCGTTTCAGGCAAAATATTACAGAACCGTTGCGGAATGGGCGGAAAGCGCCTCCGACGAGGTTAAGGCAAAGTACGCCGAGGTAGGCGGAACTCCCTCTCTCGACGGCAACTACACCGTTTTCGGGCAGGTCTACGAGGGCTTTGACGTAATCGACGCGGTGTCGGCGGTCGAGGTCGAGGACAACGGCAGCGGCGAGCAGTCCGCTCCCGTGTCCGATATCATCATAAGCAAGGTGTATGTGACGGATTACGCCGAGGGCTAAGCGGTATTTCCGACGAAAGGACGCAGTGATGAAACTAAAGAATATTCTTTTAAGCGCAGTTATTTCGGCAGGAGTGATTTTCGGAGCGGCGGGCTGTTCGGGCAGCTCTTCCTCGGGGAATGTCGGCGAGCTGACCTTTGCCGACGGCGACAAGATAGCCGAAATAGACATCGAGGGCTTTGGCGTTATTAAGGCGAAGCTGTTCCCCGACATTGCGCCGCAGGCGGTGGAGAATTTCGAAACGCTCGCGGAGCAGGGCTACTATGACGGGCTGAAAATACACCGCGTCGCGCCGGATTCCATGATGCAGGGCGGCTCGCTTAACGGCGACGGAACGGGCGGCAAGGCGGCGATAGGCAACGACGGCTATTTCCCCGTTGAGGTAAGCGAAAACGCGCGCAATTTCTACGGCGCGCTGTGCTGTGCCAACGCCAACGGCAAGAACACCACGCAGTTCTACATAGTAAACAACAAGACCCCGCAGGACATCACGCAGTATGACCCCGCGAAAATAACCGCGAAAGCGCAGGAATACGCCGCGCAGAAGGAAACGCTTGACCCCGCGGTCGAGGAATACGCCCGCTGTGAGGCAATGGAGGCGTATTACAACAACCTCACGGGAATGATAAGCAAAGCCTCCGACGCGGTAAAGGAGAAGTACGCGACGGTCGGCGGCTACCCGCTTTGGGACGGCGGCTACACCGTTTTCGGGCAGGTTTTCGAGGGCTTTGACGTTATCGACGCCATTGCCGCCGTGGAGCTTACCACCGACAATAACAACAACCTCACACGCCCCGTGAACGACATCATCATAAATTCCGTCACCGTTACGGAGTATGTTACCCCCTCCACCGCAGAATCGGGCGAGAACTCCGACAGCGGCTCCAAGCCCGACAGCAAGCCCGAAAGCGCGGTTTCGTCGGGTGAAGCGTCGACGGGCGAGGTATCGTCCGAGGGCGCTGCCGAAACGGGCATTTTTGACACCGTTGAAACGGGAGAATAATTGAATACGCTGCCCCGTGGGTTTTCCTGCGGGGCTTTTTTGGTGGGAATAATTGCCCCCACATATTTCCAAGCAGCCGCGCAGCGAGGAAAATTTCCCGTAATTCCCGAAAAGGTGTTGAATTTGCCGAGCGAATATGATATAATTATGTAAACGATTAACCGTTGGAGGTAGCATATGAAAAACGTTATATATTTCTGTTCGGAGGGGGACGCTTCGCTGTGGGAGCAGCAGTGCCTGCCGATAGGGAACGGCTACATGGGCGCGTCAATGTTCGGCGGCGTGAGGAAGGAGCGCATTGTCCTCAACGAAAAGAGCCTGTGGGCGGGCGGTCCCTGCGACAACCGCCCCGACTATTACGGCGGGAACAAGCGCGGCCGCTACAAGTACGTCAAAGAAGTGCAGGAGCAGCTTGCGGCGGGGAATTACGCGCGCGTGCTCGAGCTTCTTCCCGAGCTGACGGGGGACGGCGATTTCGGGACATACCTGCTCCTTTGCGACATGGAAATCTCCTTCGACCTGCTCGACGGCGAGCCGCAGAATTACCGCCGCGAGCTTGACATCGACAATTCGCTTTACAAAAGCGCATTCTCGCTTTGCGGGGTCAATTATACCCGCATGGCGTTCGCAAGCTACCCCGCGCGGGTGATCGCGTTCCGATTTTCTGCGGACAAGGCGGGCGCGCTCGGGTTCACGCTTAACCTCACGAAAACTCACCCCGCGCAGATTTACGCCGACGGGACAACGCTCGTTTATTCGGGCGCTGTCGCGGACAACGGAATGCGCTTTGACGCGCGTTTCGGGGTTAATACCGACGGAAATATCGCCGCTTCGGAGAACGGAATAACCGTTTCGGGAGCAAGCGAGGCGGTCATATACTTCGCCGCCGCGACCGATTACGCGATGAAATACCCGACCTACCGCAGCGGAATTGACCCCAAGGAAATAACAAAGCCGCTCGTCCGCAATGCCGCCGAAAAGGGCTGGGACGCGCTTTATAAGGAGCATTTCGAGGATTACTCCGCGATATTCGGCAGAGTGTCCCTTGAAATAAACAAAGATGTCGTTGACCTGCCCTCTGACAAGCTGTTCGGGCAGTACCGAAACGGCGACCGCGCGGCAATGAACACACTGGAAAGGCTTTACTTCCAATACGGAAGATACCTGCTCATTTCCTCGTCCCGCGAGGGCGCGCTCCCCGCGAATTTGCAGGGCGTGTGGAACGAGAGCAACTGCCCGCCGTGGTGCTGCGATTACCATATAAATGTAAATTTGCAGATGAATTACTGGGGCGCTTACAACACCAACATGGCGGAAACGGTGCCGCCGCTCGTCGACTTCCTCGACAGCCTGCGCGAGCCGGGGCGCGTCACCGCAAGGGAATACTACAACATAATCACCGACGATGATCACCCCGAAAACGGCTGGACGGCGCATACGCAGTGCTCGCCGTTCGGGTGGACAGCGCCGGGGTGGGAGTTCTACTGGGGCTGGTCAACGGCGGCTGTCGCATGGCTCATGCAGAATATCTGGGAGCATTACGAGTTTACGGGCGACATCGATTATCTCCGCGGGAAAATTTACCCCATAATGCGCGAGAGCGTGCGGTTTTATACGCAGTGGCTGATTTACGACGAGAAGCAGGACAGGCTTGTTTCCACACCGACATACAGCCCCGAGCACGGCCCCGCGACAATTGGCAACACCTACGAGCAGAGCCTTATCGAGCAGCTTTGCATTGACTTCCTGACCGCCTCGGAAACGCTCGGCGAGGACGAGGAGCTGCGCGAAAGGGTGCAGGAAATGCTCCCGCAGCTTAAACCCTACCATGTCGGGAAAACGGGGCTGCTTAAGGAGTGGTTCGAGGAGGACGAGCCGGATTTTGACCGCTCCAAAATACAGAAAAACCACCGCCATATCTCCCACCTCATGGGCTTGTACCCGGGAAAGCAGATAAATTCCACCCGCCCCGAGCTTATGAACGCCGCAATTGCCACCATGAACGACCGCGGCGACGAATCGACGGGCTGGGCGCGGGCGTACAAAATCAACCTCTGGAGCAGGACGGGCGACGGCAACCGCACCTACAAGCTGCTGCGCGGTTTGTTGGAAAACTGCACGTTTGTAAATTTGTGGGATTTCCACCCGCCGTTCCAGATAGACGGCAATTTCGGCGCTTCGGCGGGAATGGCTGAAATGCTGATACAGAGCCACGAGGGTTATATCAGGCTGCTGCCCGCGCTCCCCGAGGATTGGCGCTGCGGAAGCTTTTCGGGGCTTTGCGCGCGCGGCGGGTTCACCGCAAATGTCCGCTGGGAAAACGGCTGCGTCGTTTCGGCGGAGCTGTTTTCGGAAAAGGGCGGCGCCTGCCGCGTTGTTTACCCCGTTATGCGCGGCGGGGAAAGGGCGCTTGCGGATATAACGGTCGCTGTCGGGGCGGGCGGCGGCGTTTCGCTTCCCGTGGGGTGAAATCGCGCGGTATTGCCTGCGTGAACGGTTTAATTAACGCGTGCGCGGCGGCTTTTTTGGGGTGAAATCGCGCGGTATTGCCTGCGTTAACGGCTCGACTTACGCCTGCGGCGCGGCGCTTATTAACGGGTGAAATTGCCCCTGAAAAAATAGTACAATCTTTTGGGTAAATCGTGCAAATATATCTCTTGAAAAATGTGTTTTTTTGTGATATCCTATAAGTGGCGAGTTGTATCGCCGTGTTAACGACTATAATTTTGAAAGGAAATAAAACCCATGAACAATATCCCCGAAATCAAGGTCGGCATTGTTGCCGTATCCCGCGACTGCTTCCCCGAGTCCCTGTCCGTAAACAGGCGCAAGGCTCTTGTCAAGGCTTACACAGAGAAGTACGGCGCGGCTGACATCTACGAGTGCCCCATCTGCATAGTTGAGAGCGAGATACACATGGTTCAGGCTCTCGAGGACGTTAAGAAAGCGGGCTGCAACGCGCTTTGCGTTTACCTCGGCAACTTCGGACCCGAGATAGCGGAAACGCTTCTCGCGAAGCACTTCGACGGCCCCGTTATGTTCGCGGCGGCAGCCGAGGAGGACAGCAACACCTCTCTCATTCAGGGCAGAGGCGACGCGTACTGCGGTATGCTCAACGCAAGCTATAACCTCAAGCTCCGCAACATCAACGCCTACATACCCGAGTACCCCGTCGGCACTGCGGAGGAAGTTGCGGACATGATAAACGAGTTCCTGCCCGTTGCAAGGACAATTGTCGGTCTGCACGACCTCAAGATAATCTCCTTCGGTCCGCGCCCGCTGAACTTTCTCGCCTGCAACGCGCCGATAAAGCAGCTTTACAACCTCGGCGTTGAGATAGAGGAAAATTCCGAGCTCGACCTGTTCGAGGCGTTCAACAAGCACGCGAACGACCCGCGTATCCCCGAGGTTGTCGCTGACATGGAAAAGGAGCTCGGCGCGGGCAATAAGAAGCCCGAGATACTGCCCAAGCTTGCGCAGTACGAGCTGACCCTGCTTGACTGGGTAGAGCAGCACAAGGGCTACAGAAAGTATGTTGCCATTGCGGGCAAGTGCTGGCCTGCATTCCAGACGCAGTTCGGCTTTGTACCGTGCTATGTTAACTCCCGCCTGACGGGACGCGGTATCCCCGTATCCTGCGAGGTTGACATCTACGGCGCGCTGTCCGAGTTTATCGGCACCTGCGTAACACAGGACGCGGTAACGCTGCTTGACATCAACAACACCGTTCCCGCCGATATGTACAACGACTCCATCAAGGGCAAGTTCAATTACAAGCACACCGATACCTTCATGGGCTTCCACT
>JBJFHP010000052.1:0-4234 GCA_051893715.1 Oscillospiraceae bacterium | reverse complement strand
CCTCCGTGTTGTCAAGGTCGGCAAGCGTTTCCTCAAGGATAGGCTTCAGCGAGGTGTCTATCTCCACCGCCGCGACCTTGTCGCAGCGCAGCGCAAGCTCCCTCGTCAGCACGCCTACGCCCGTCCCTATCTCCAGCGCGAAAACGCCCTCGCCGCAGCCGCCCAGCTCCGCAATGCGCGGGCAGACCGTCGGGTTGACGATAAAATTCTGACCGAGCGACTTCGTGAAAGAAAAGCCGTGCCTCTCGAACAGGTCTTTTATCACGCCGATGTTTGTAAGCTGCAAATCAATACCCCTCGCTTCCCTCAAGGCTTTCGTCATTCTCTATCCAGCTGTTCACCGAAATGGTCTTAATCTCGTCGGGAGCTGTCCTGATGACTACCTGAGCTATCCCCGCGTTGATTATCATGCGCTTGCACATAGAGCAGGGCTCAACGTCGCCGTAAAGCTCGCCCGTCTTTGCGTCAAGGCAGGCAAGATACAGCGTTGCGCCGAGCATATCGCTGCGCTGCGCGCTGATTATGCAGTTCGCCTCCGCATGGACCGAACGGCACAGCTCGTAGCGCTGCCCCTTGGGGACGTTAAGCTTTTCGCGCATACAGGTGCCGAGGTCGGAGCAGTTCACTCTGCCGCGCGGCGCGCCGTTATAGCCTGTGGCGATAATTTCGTCGTTCCTCACGATTATCGCGCCGAAATTTCTGCGCAGGCAGGTGCCGCGCTCCGCTACGGTCTGTGATATGTCGAGGTAGTAGTTTATCTTGTCGCGTCTTGGCATGGTGCGGCTCCTTTCGTTTTTGCGGGAATATCACTTCCTGCGCATTTTCTTTGCAATAAACGCTCTGTTCTGGACAGGCTTCTCTATCATGGGAAGGCTGCCGTGGCGCTTCTGAATGTCGTTCGGAAGCGGGATATTGTGGTCGATGTCATGAATGTAAGCCATGGCTATCTCGCGCTGCTCGGGGAGAGTCATCGTGTCGTTGCAGTATGCGACAACGCGGTCAAATTCCATGCGCGCCTCCTGCTTGCGCCCGAGATTAGCGAGAAGCTCCGCGAGAACGCAGCGGTAACGCGCTCCGTCCGCTTCGTTGTCCTTGTCCTCCTCTTCCCTTATCGCCTTTTTAAGATGAGCGATAGCGTCGTCGTAATCCTCAAGATCAATATATTGCATTGCTGCCTTAAAATTGATATTCATTTATTCTTTCCTTTCGTGTGATGTATTTTTTTATATTGTATCATATTACTCGCGTTTTGTCAAAGAATTTTTATATTTTCTTCTTATCGCGCCGCAAATTACATTTATTTACAGATAAGATATGACACCCTTTTCTCCGCCGCAGTGTTAAAATTGTCACAGAAGAAAAAAACGGCAGAACTGCCCGTGAAAACGAAAGGATGTTGAATATGGCGGAAAAAACAGCCGAAATCAAACGAGAAACATTATGGACGCGCGCGAGGTCTTTTCTGGCGGACTATGCGGTGTGGGCGCTGGCAGGGTTCGCGCTGGAGCTGGGGGCGTCGGCGGCGGGGGCGGCTCCGGGAGCGTCGGCGCTTACCGCGGGGCTTTCGGGGAACAAGGGCTTCGCCGCCGCTGCGGGCGGTCTGTTCGGGGCAATGCTCCGCGGTATCCCCGGCTGCTTCATGGGCGCAGCCGCGCTCGCGATCGTCCTCGCCGCGCGGCTTATCCCCGACCTTAACAAGCTCCCGCTGCGCACGGGAATACGCGCAGTATCGGCGGCACTGGCGTGCTTCTTCCCGAGGGCGGCGGAAATAACCGAGCCGTCCGCTTTGCTTTTCGGGATAATCGCCGCCGTTACTGCGGGAGTATTCGCCGCCTGCGTCTGCCTGCTGTCCGAAAGCGTGAGCCTGCGCGGGTTTGATATCTCCGAGGAGCGCGACTGCGCAAAGGCAGCCGTTATTACCGCCGGAGTATTTATGGCGCTCGGTATGCTGGATTACCCGATAATTAACATCGGCAGACTGGCGCTCGGGCTGCTTCTGCTCACGGTGACGGCGCGGCGCGGGCTGTCATGGTGCGCCGTTTTCGGAACGCCCGCCGTGCTCGGGCTGTGCGCCGCAGACCCGCTCACGGGCGCTTCGGGGGCGGTGATCGCGTTTGCGGCGCTTCTTAGCTGCATTTTCTCCCGATACGGCAAATTTATCCGCGCGGCGGGATTTGTTTTCATTTCCTGCGCGGGAATGCTCGCCGCGGGGACGGACGACGGGACATGGTGTATTCTCGCGGAAACAACGCTCGCGGGCGCAGCGTTTGCAATTATTCCCGTAGAAAAAATAAAAACCGCCGAGAGCGACTTCTCCGATAACACCGTGGCAATGCTGCTGAGGGAAAGGCTGTGCTTTGCCGCCGACGCTATCTCGGGGATAGGCAGGGGCATTGACGCCGCCGCGGAAACGCTCGACAGGAAATACGGGCTGACGCTCGAACAGGCGGCAGAGCGCGCCGCCGACCGCTCCTGCCGCTCCTGCCCGAACAGCATGGTATGCTGGGGGGACAAATACGAGCTGTTTCGGGGGGAATTTTCGCGCCTTGTAAGGGCGGTAAGAAGCGGGACAACGCTCACCGAGCACTCGCTCTCGCCGCAATGCGCGGAGATATGCGTCGACAAGGCTTCGGTTGTCCGCGCGGTAACCAAGGAATACGAGCGCTTCCTTGCCGCCTCCGCCGACGAACAGCGCATACGCGAAATGCGCCGTATCTACACCGATCAGCTTGAGGGAATGCACGATATATTATGCGATATGGGCTGCGCGAAAATTGACCCCAAAAGCGCCGCGCACAGCCGCACAGCCGAAAAGCGCACCGAAAAGCTGCTGTGCGAATGCGGTATGTCGGGCGCGCAGGCGTTCATCACCTTTGACAGGCGCGGGCGTATGCGCTTCGAGGCATACGGCAGCACCGAGCCGAACGTCGACCGCGAATATCTGGGCGGGCTGCTGATAAAAGCGGTGGGGCGCGAGCTGGAGCTCCCCGAAATAACAAACGGCGGCGGGCGCTGCCGCGTGACGACGCAGGAGCGCACGGCGCTTTCCGCAGAAATAGGCGCATTTCAGCTCTGCCGCGGGAAAAACAGGGTATGCGGCGACTGCTACGACAGCTTCACCGACGCGCAGGGGATATTGTATGTCATTCTCTCCGACGGAATGGGCAGCGGCAGCAGGGCGCGCGTTGATTCCGCAATGGCTTGCTCGGTCATTTCCCGCCTGCTGAAAAGCGGGATAACGCTCCCCACAGCGCTTGAAACGGTGAACACCGCGCTGATGGTCAAAAGCGCCGACGAAAGCTACGCAACGCTTGATATCTGCCGTATTGACCTTAACACGGGCGAATGCGCGGTGTACAAGGCGGGCGCGGCGGTGACGTATATAAAATCCGCCGACAGGCTGATACGCGCGTCGCTGTCCTCGCCGCCCGCAGGCACGGGCGGAAAGCTCACCGTACCCGCGCAGAAATTCACCGTCGCGGCGGGGGACATGATAATAATGACAACCGACGGCGCCGTGCTGAACGAGGAATGGCTCTCGCGCGAGCTGTCGCAGCCGTCAACGCCCAAGGAGCTTTCCGAGCGCATAGCAAGAGCCGCCCGCGCCGCCGAAAACGGCAGAGAAGACGACATAAGCATAATAGCCGTTTCGGTCACGGCATAGACCTTTTATCGCAAAAGTGACAGTCTTTTATCGCAAAATTGTGCGGGGGCGACTGCCCCTCTGACCCCGCTTTCTTTTTAGGCGCTGCCTTGAACCCTTTTGCAAAAGGTCGCAAGGCAACGCCTTAGCATCACTTCCGCCCGACAGAGCGGGACTGTCACTTTTGCGATAAAAGGCTTAAACTTTGCAGTAGACTACTGCGTAATCAAAGGGCGATACGGAAACCTTTCCGTCTTTTATCCCTTTGCCGTAGCGGTCGAACGCCGGCTCGAAATCGTAGAACATATCGGTCATGTCGTTCTTTATCTCGAACGTTCTGCCGCGGGTGGACTTGTTAAGATAGATGATCGCCGCGTCGCGCGTTATCTTGTCGTAGCGCGCAAATACGCATACGTTGTCGTCAACCTCTATGAATTTCAGAACGCCCTGCGCGAACGCACGGGAGCCCTTGCGCACCCGCGCAAGCTGCTTCGTAAATTCGATAAGCTCAAGGTTTTCCCTGCCCCACGGGTAGCAGCGGCGGTTGAACGGGTCGCGGTAGCCCTCCATTCCCGCCTCGTCGCCGTAGTA
>JBJFHP010000051.1:0-18755 GCA_051893715.1 Oscillospiraceae bacterium | reverse complement strand
AGTTGGTTAGAACGCCGCCCTGTCACGGCGGAGGTCGTGGGTTCGAGTCCCATCCGGGTCGCCACTGCGGATTTAGCTCATCCGGTAGAGCGCCACCTTGCCAAGGTGGAGGTAGCGAGTTCGAGCCTCGTAATCCGCTCCAGTTTTGTGCCCCGCGCGTGCGGACGTGCGGTTATGGTTTGCGTAATTCGTCGCGGAAATATTCGCGGCGTTTTATTTTTTAAAAAAATGCGTTTACCCCCTTGACAAACCCTGAAAAATGTTGTATAATTATTAAGTCATCTGATGACGATATGGAAGTTTAGCTCAGCTGGGAGAGCATCTGCCTTACAAGCAGAGGGTCATAGGTTCGAGCCCTATAACTTCCACCATCGCGGATTTAGCTCATCCGGTAGAGCGCCACCTTGCCAAGGTGGAGGTAGCGAGTTCGAGCCTCGTAATCCGCTCCATTTCGCCCCTGCTTCGGCAGGGGATTTTGTTTTATGCGGGGTTAACGGGGGTTAACGGGGGTTAACGGATAATTCGGCGCTTTGCCCCGACATATACCGCATTGACCAAAATAAATACACCGGCTCCCGCCATTGTTGAAAGGCGGGAGCCGGCGCTGTGTTTAGTGGATTTTTATTATGAGAGGTTGTCAAGGTTAATGGTGTAGTCGCCTATCGTGACCGACACGAGGTCGTCAACATTTATCGGCTTGTCGAGCAGGGCGGAGTGATATTCGAGGTCGCCCATATATGCCGCGCTTTCCGATATGCCGTAATTCTTGACCTCTGTTCCGTCCTTAAAACGGTAAATAAGCGGGTCGGAATGCATGGGAAGATGTTCAATTCTTTCGCCAGGGCGGGTGTACCATTGGATAGACAGCGGCGTTATTACCACGTCCTCAAGGAAATAGCGGTAGTTGTCGTGGATAATATCGACATTCGGCGAAACCTCGATGCGGTCGGTGTTCATGAAATCAAGCGGAAGCGAGAGCGTTATCGGCTCGTCAAGCTCCAGTTCCCAAAACGAGTCGTTGCTTGCATACATGGAGAAGGTGTCAAATGTTATATTAAGCACCCTGTCCTTGTTGAGAAATCCGTTAGGATAGTAAGAAATGTTGGTTCTCGAACAGCCTGTTCCGTTTTCGCCGACAGTACCGCTTGGTATTGAAAGGGGATAGCCGTAATCCTCCGTGATGATACAGTCAGGTTTTGATATGTCAAGGCTGAGGTTGAGCCAAGGCGCTTTTCCGTCAGCGCTGTGCTTGCTGTAATACTCCCGAAGTGTATCGTCGCCGGCATAAATGTCAAACATCAGCATAACGACATTGCTGTCTGCGACAGCGCCTTTAAATGTCACTGTGCCGTAGCCGAAATCGACGGTCTTGTCAAGGTCAACGCCCATTTCGGACAGGTCTGCGGTCAATACCTGTCGGTCAATACCCGTATCGACATACCATGGGTAATCATTCAGTACATCCGAATAGAACCCCTCAAACAGCCGTGTGAAATCCCACCCGTTAGAAGCACCGACAGTGGTAATTCCCACCGAAGCCGCCGCTGCTGCCGCTGCCGCTATCATGACCGCGCGGGACGGGCGCTTTTTCGGCGAAGCCTTTGACATAATTACGGCGTCATTCTTTCGGGACAGCACCTCGCGCAGCAGCTCGTCGTCGGTTTTCGGCGGGGTTATTTTATCAAAAAGCTCTTTGTATTTCATGTTCGATCCTCCTCGGTAAGCAGTTGTCTGAGCCGCCTGCGCCCTCTTGACAACCTTGACGTGACGGCGGTGACGCTTATGTCAAGTATCCTTGCTATCTCCTTTGCCGAATAGCCCTCGTAATAAAACAGGTGTATCACCGCGCCGTATTCGGGCGGCAGGGCTTTTATCAGCGGGAGGAGCTCGCTCTCGGCGGTCGTTTCGGCGGGAAATACCGCGCTTTCGGCGGTTATTTCCATCGGCTCGCCGTGGGTGCGGCGGTATTTAAGGAGATTTTTCGAGAGATTGACGGCTACCCGTATCAGCCAGCGCTTGCAGTCCTCGTCTGCGGGAAATTCCCCGTTATAGCCCATCAGCCGCAGGAACGTATCCTGACACACGTCCTCGGCGTCAGCAGAGCTGCGAAGATAGCTGAACGCTACTCTGTACAGCATTGCATGGTACAGGCGGACATATTTCTCAATGTCACAGTCGGTCATACTCTCCCTCCTTTTTGCGGTCTTGAAGGACGTCTTTCGTATATATAACAATTCCGAATGCCAATTTGTCACCGAAAAGAAAAATTTGCCCGAAAAATCATAAAAACACAGCAAACCGCCCGAGAAAAGTCCTCGGGCGGTCATATGTTTTAATTATCCCGCGTTAACCCGCTGCCTCACCGTTCCAATAGCTTTCGAGGTCGTAGTTCGCCCTGAAATATTCCATGTCGTATTTCGGGTCAATGCTGAGCTCCCAGAATACCGCCGTGTCGTCTGTGATACAGTCGAAGCACTCGCGTATGCAGGCGCAGAGGTAAGCAGCCTTTAGCTGCATATTAACTCCCTTGAAATATGCGGGGAGCGTTTCGGGCGAGCAGGTCGCGATATTCTCGAAGATACGCGCTCTGTCCTCGTTCTGATATGTCATTGAATAACCGTCGACAAAGTATATGGTGTCAATATCCATGCCGCAGCCGTCGTAGTACAAGCTGCCGACGTTATCGGCGCCGTAGCCCAGGGTGTTGCCGTATTCGTCGGTGTAGCTGTAGTAGTACTCGAATCCGTCGGGGTTGAGCATATCCCAGCGGCGGAATGTTTCCAGATCGCGCCATGTGTCGCTGTTATAATTTATGTCGAACATTGCGTCCTCGATTATATGCATAAATTCGTGCGCGACAGTTTTTTCAAGCCCCCATGTCTGCGTTATGTCAATAACCATTATCTGCTCGCTGTTTTCGGTGAAAACAAATGCCGCGGCGTCGTTTATCGACTGGCTTTCGTTATGGTCGGGAATAATCTTTCCGGTGAGGTAAATCGCGATAGCGTTATAGCCGGTCGATTTTTCGGAAAGCTCGCTGAAAAAGCCCTCGGGGAATTTCCCGAAAAATCCGTCAAATGTCGTAAGCGCGTTGTTTATTGTCTCCTCGTCTGTTTCGGCAACGGCGGCGTAACCGTTAAAGAACCGCACTCCGTCCTTGCCGTAATACATATCAACGCCGTATTTCTCCTTGATTTTATTCGCAAGGATATCGTTCTCGGAATTAAGGTCCTTTCCCGCAATGGCGTTATAGCCCGTTCCTGCGGGGAGCGTCTGCGGCTGCCATGCGACAAGCTTGTTCTTTTGCCCGTCGGGAACGATCATGAAAATCCTTCCGTTGCCCTCTGCTGCGTAGGTGACCATTCCGTAATCGGTGTCCATCTCCGCTTCTGTCTTAGCGATAAGCGTACCCTTTTCGATGTCATAGCAGCTGAGGGAAAGCTTGTTGCACGCCTCCTCGTAATACGGGCTGAAATAAAAGAAAATGTGCTCACTGCCGTATGCGTAGGCGGGAGAATAGGTGTAGTCGGGAGTGCCGATAGTTTTCACTAAATCGGGAAATTCGGGGTCGAAAATTTTTATGTAGTCGCAGTCGATGGATCTGAAAATAACCTTCCCGCCGAAGGCTGCGGCATATTCGGACTCGGGACAGCGGAGCATTTCGCAGCTGTCGTCCGCCGTTTTGTAAATAAAATACAGGAAGTAACCCGTGTCGCTGTCTATAACGCTGATAAGGTGCTCGCCCTCGCGGATCTGCCCTTTATAATCGACAAGCTGATAGTTCCCGTAGGTCAGCTCCTTCTGTTCAACGGAAACGGTGCCGTCCGCGCTGACTTTACAGATGAAAAGGCTGTTTTCCTCGTAGCTGCTGCCGATAAATGTGTTTTCGTCCGTTTGTGTGCAGTTGTCCATTGCTTTTTCGGCGCTGCCCGAGCCGATAAGCTTCAGCGCGTCGTCATATACGCTTACCGTGCCTTGTGCTCGGTCAACGATAACGGGTCTGCCGTTAAGGATAAATGCGGAGTTGGAGTATGCGTCCTCGGCGTTTAACCCGTCGCATTCGGCGCTGAACGAGCTCCCGTCCGAAACGTCGACAAGCGCCGCCAATACCTTGCCCGAGCTGTCGCAGCCGACAGTCAGCAGCTGCCCGCCCGAAATGCCCGACATAGATGTCGGCTCGAGCTCAAGCCCGCCGACATATTCAAGGTCGCTTCCGTCTATTTTTTCGTAGCCGCCTGTCCCGACGGGCTTGTTATCGTCTGTGACCTCGAACGAACCATTGTCGGCGCTGCCGCCCGACGTATCGGCTGCGTCCTCCGTGACCGAGGATACCGAGGAACTGTCCAAGGGCGCGGAAATCGAGCCGTTTTCACTGCCGCCGCAGCCCGAAAGTAATATTGCCGCGCTGATTACAAGCGCGCATAGTCCTGTTTTATGCTTCATGTTACCTCCATATCGTTGAAAGGCTTTACCTAATAATACCATATTATTGCCTTTGTGTCAATATTCGGCTGTTAACATTTCCGAAATAATGCCGACAAGCTGCAATGAAAACGAGCCGCCCCGAAAGGCGGCTCCCGAATATCGTTATATCAATCCGAGCATCTGACGCCGTATTCTCTGAAACGGCAGTTATTTTTCATGCTGCAATCCTCGCAGTTGCGGCGCTTCTTGTCAAGCTCTCCGCGCGAAAGTCCCACCACGCCGATTATAGTCTTGCGCGGGGTGAGCATATTCGTAGCGGTGCAGCAGACGCCTATCTTCCTCACCGCGTCGACCGAGGCGATAAGCAGCGGCGCAGCCTCTATCGGGAAATCGCCGTAGCCCGCGCCGTAGCACCACGTCGTGGAGTAGCCGGGCATATTGTTGATGACGTCCTTACGCGCTTCCTCGGACACCTGCTCTACCATTGCGTTAGCGAGGGCGTCGGTGATGAGCGCCTTCATGCTGTCGCTGACGTCGAGCTTTTTAAGGTATCTGTCCGTGTTGGAGGAAAGCGTCGAGCAGATAACGGCAGCCTTATCGCAGCCGCGCAGGTGCTCCGCAATATCGCTGCCCTCGAGCTCAAAATCACATTCCGAAAGGGTGAGGCTCTTTCCGACCCTCTGGAGATTGAAAACGCGCCATACATACTGCGGGCGTGCCGCCTTGAGAAGCTCCTTTTCGCATTCGGAGATAAGCTCCATAATGCGCTCGTCGGGCTTTTCCTTGTACCCCATGTAGCGCAGCGCTTCTGTTTTGTTGATGGAATTAACTTCACTTATCATATCTTTAACACCTTTTCAACGCTTTCGCTTATTTTTCTGGCAACATAGGGGTTATTCATCGTGTAGAGGTGGATACCGTCCACGCCGTTTGCAACAAGGTCGATTATCTGGTCGACCGCGTATGCGATACCCGCGTCGCGCATTGCCTCGTCGTTGTTTTCGTAGCGCTGTATCATCTTGGTGAACTTAACGGGCAGGCTCGCTCCGCACATCGAAACCATGCGCTGTATCTGCCGCGCGTTGGTGCAGGGCATTATCCCCGCTTCAATGGGGACGTTTATGCCAGCGATCCTCGCCCTGTCGCGAAATTCGTAGAAATGTGTGTTGTCAAAGAAAAGCTGTGAGATAAGGTGCTCCGCGCCCGCGTCGACCTTCTTCTTCAGGTTAAGAACATCTTCTATAATATTTGCGGAGTCCTGATGACCCTCGGGGTAGCACGCGCCCGAAAAGCTGAGGCTGCTGCGCGCTTTCATATAGGATATGAGATCGCTCGCGTAGGTGAAGTCGTGCTTCGGGGGGATATCGGGGTTGATATCGCCGCGCAGCGCAAGCACGTTCTCAACGCCGCATTCCTCAAACTCGCGTATCTTCTCATCTATTTCCGCAAAGGACGAATTAACGCAGGTGAGATGCGCGATGCTCTCGGTGTGGTATTTATCCTTGATAATGGCAGCGATCTCTCCCGTGGAGCAGCCTGCCGCCGTTCCTCCCGCGCCGTAGGTAACGCTTATGAAGTCGGGGTGCAGGTCGGTCAGCGCGTCCAGCGTCTTATAAACCGTGTCTATCGAGCCGTCTTTTTTCGGCGGGAATATCTCGAATGAAAAGACGGTTTTTCCCTTTCCGAATAATGATGGTATTTTCATTGTTTCTCCTGTTCCTGTTTGTTCTGTTGTGTTATTTTATTGCTGTGTTATTTGTTATTGATAAGGCTCTTTGTCCATTCGTCCGCGACTGCCTTAGCGACCGCGTCTGCGACGGACTTGTCGAGCGCGCTCGGGATAATGTAGTCTACTGCAAGCTTGTCATCGGTGACAAGCCCCGCGATAGCGTAAGCCGCCGCAAGCTTCATTTCCTCGGTTATCTGCTTCGCGCGGACGGAAAGCGCTCCCTTGAACACGCCCGGGAAAACGAGCACGTTGTTTATCTGGTTGGGGTAGTCGCTTCTGCCTGTGCCGACGATGTACGCGCCGCTTTCCTTTGCGAGCTCGTAGGTTATCTCGGGGTTGGGGTTAGCCATAGGGAAGAGCACGGGCTTTTCAGCCATGGACTTCACCATTTCGGGAGTTACGAGGTTCGGCTTGGAAACGCCGACGAACACGTCCGCGCCGCGCATTGCGTCCGCAAGACCGCCCTTTATATTGTTCTTGTTGGTGAGCTTTGCCATTTCGGCATGAGCGGGGTTGACATAGTGGTCGTCACGGTTGATTATTCCGCCGATATCGACCATGATAAGGTTGCCTATGCCGAGCTTGAGCAAGAACTTTCCGATAGCGACGCCCGCCGAGCCTGCGCCGTTGATGACAACGGTTATATCGCTCATTTTCTTGCCCGCAAGCTTGACTGCGTTCATCATTGCCGCGCCGACAACGATAGCCGTTCCGTGCTGGTCGTCGTGGAAAACGGGGATATCAAGGCGCTCCTTGAGCTTTGCCTCTATTTCAAAGCAGCGGGGCGCGGAGATGTCCTCAAGGTTGATACCGCCGAAGCTGTCGGAGATAAGCTCAATGGTGCGGACTATCTCGTCGGGGTCCTTGCTCTTTATGCAAAGGGGGAACGCGTCAACGCCGCCGAACTCCTTGAACAGGCAGCACTTGCCCTCCATAACGGGCATACCCGCCGCGCCGCCGATGTCGCCCAGACCGAGCACTGCGGTGCCGTCGGTGATGACAGCAACGAGGTTGCTCCTTCGGGTGAGCTTGTAGGAAAGCTCGGGGTCAGCCGCTATTTCAAGGCAGGGCTGAGCCACGCCGGGCGTATATGCGAGGGAAAGATCCTCCCTTGTTTCAATGGGAGCGCGGGAGATGACCTCGATCTTCCCGCCCCATTCATAGTGCTTCTGTAATGCTTTTTCCTTGATATCCATTTTGTTGTCTGACTTCCTTTATGTGATATTACAGGGCCTTGCCCTTGAAATTCAGAATTTTGTTCAGGCTTTCCTCGGGGGTCAGGTTGCTGCCTATCTGTATGGGGTAGTGGTTATAGAACCCGTGGAAATCCGAGCCGCCCGTTGTGATGAGCTTATATTGCGCGCAAAGGTCGAGAAGCTCGCCGCGGTATCTTTCGTCGGCGCTGCTGTGCCATACCTCTGCGCCGTCTATTAACCCCTCTTTCGCAAGCTCCTCGAGCAGGTCGATGCTGTCGTAAACCTTCGGGTGGGACATTACGGAGATACCTCCGGACGCCTTGATAAGCTTGGTGACAAATTTGACCTCGGGGTAAAAATCCGCCTCGGAGCGAACCTCGTCGGCGCACAGCCCGTCCGCCGCGTCGAATATCTCCTCGTAAACGCTGCCGTAAAGGTCGGTCGTATAGCCGTAGTCCATAAGCGCGTGCATTATGTGGCATTTATAGATAGCCTTGCTCCCTGCGGAGTAGCGGAGAATGCTTTCAAGCGTTATCGGGTATTTATCCAGCACCTTCATTGCCATGCTCTTGCCGAGCTTCATGCGCCCCTCGGAGGTGCGCAGGCAGAGCCCCTCAAGTCTGTCGGGCTTCTGCGGCATATAGCAGAGGATATGTACCTTTCTTCCTCTTTCGGGGTCAAATGCGGAGAACTCTGCGGCGGGAATGACCGTAACGTTGTAGCGCTTTCCGAGTACCGCCGCGCGGGAGAGCGACGCCAGGCTGTCGTGGTCGGTTATTGCGAGATAGCGGACATTGTCCCTGTCAGCCTGTCTTATTACGTCGGAAATACCGAGAGAGCCGTCGGAAATGGTGGTGTGGCAGTGGAGATCAGCTTTCATAAGTCACCTCAAAACAGATAAATGTATCACCGGGGACAGAGATGCCCGTCCCATAATAATCTATAAAATATAGCCGGTAAATATTCCAATCGGGGCAGACCCACACGATACACAACTGTCACTTCCGAACCGCTTACGACATTCTCCCCCTGAGCCTCAGTCTGAAAAAACACATCTCTTTTCATTATAGCATACTTTATTTGATATTTCAAGACTTTTTTTGGAAATTCCTCTGTTTGACTTTTTTCTCACAAAGCGGCTCAACTGCATATAATAATGTAACGGGCTGATGAAATGTGACGATATTCGATTATGCCCGGCGGGTAGGGAGGCGGCTTTATTGCCACGGTGACAATGAGCGGCGCCTCAACACATAAGGGAGTTGACATTTGATATGAGAACAATGAATGTATATATAAGATCGTTCACCCTCGCGGAGAAAGCGCGGGGGTATCTGGCGCGCCACGGGATACGCTCGATGATCGAGCGCACGTCGGGCGGCGGCAGGGGCTGCGGCTTCAGCCTTAAAATATGGCTGAGCGGCGAAGATGCGGCGGCGGAGGTTTGCGCTCTGCTGGGGCAGATCGGGATAGACTGTGATATACCTCGATAACGCGGCGACGACCTATCCGAAACCGCGTTCGGTATACCGGCTCTGGCAGCAGGCAATGAGCGCATACGGCGCAAACCCGGGGCGCTCCGGCCATCGTTTTTCGGCTGACACCGCGCAGGCGGTATACAAGAGCAGGGAGCAGTGCGCGCGGCTTTTCGGGGCGGAGCCCGAGAACACCGTGTTCACGCTGAACTGCACGCACGCGCTTAATTTTGCCATAAAAGGCATATCGCATAACGGCTGCCATTTTGTGACAAGCGACATGGAGCACAACGCTTCGATACGTCCCATATACGCCGCAGCGGAGCACTACGGCGGCACAATGACGCTGTTTGAAGCCCTCGAGGACGAGGAACAGACGGTGTGGAACGCCGAGCGCGCGATGCGCGGAGACACCTGCGCGCTGGTATGCACCGCGGCGAGCAATGTTATCGGGCTGCGCACGCCGATAAAGGAGCTTGCGGAGCTTTGCCGCAGGAAAAATATCTGCTTTATCGTTGACGCGGCGCAGGGAGCGGGAACGCTTGACCTGAAAATGTCCGACGGGATAAATATACTCTGCGCGGCGGGTCATAAGGGGCTTTACGGGCCGATGGGCACGGGGCTGATGATAACGGACGGGAAATATCCGCTATCGACGCTTATCGAGGGCGGAACGGGCAGCGCGTCGGAAAGCCTTGTTCAGCCCGACTTCATGCCCGACAGATTTGAAAGCGGGACGATAAACACCGCGGGCGTTATTGCCCTCGGAGCGGGCGCGGAGTTTGTCCGCAGACGGGGCTGGGAAGCGATACTGTCGCATGAGCTTGACCTGTGCGAGAGGTTCTGCGCGGGCGCGCGGAGGAACGGGAGGATACGGCTTTACAACGATATAACGCGCGACAACGCGGACAAATACGCACCCGTCGTGTCGTTCAATATCGAGGGGCTGAACTCCTCGGAGGGCGCTGCGCAGCTCAGCAGGCACGGGTTCTATATGCGCGGAGGGCTGCACTGCGCGCCGCTTGCGCACAGGAAAATAGGGACGCTTGACGGAGGGACGATACGTTTTTCTCCGTCAATATTCACCACCGCGCAGGACGTGGAGCTGCTTATAAGAGAGCTCGGAATGATAACGAGATAAAAATTCGGGGAGGAATTTCGCTTCCTCCCCGAAATTATGTAATTCTATCTCCCAAAACGCCGATCAGGCATTGTTGAGATTTTTAACGCTCTCGCGGCGGATAAGCTTTCCGGTGACGAGCGTTCTTCCGCGCTTGTAGCTGCCGTCGCGTATCTTGTGGAGAATTATGTCTACCGCCTCTGCGGACATCATGCGGCTGTTTACGTCGATAGTAGTAAGGCGGGGCGTGCAGATCGTGGAGTAGATATGGTTGTCGTAGCCGACTACCGATATATCGTCGGGGATATTGTAGCCCGCAGCCTTGAGCTGATTGACAAGCTTATATGCGGTCTCGTCGCAGTTGCAGACGAAGGCAGTCGGCATATCCTGCGGGAGGCTGAAGGTCGGGAAGATATCGCTTTCGTTCGAGCGGTCGCTTATCACCCAATCCTGCCTGAGCGGAATGCGGTTTTCGAGCAGCGCCTTGTAATAGCCGAGGTATCTGTCCTGAATGCTGGAGGTGCTGCTTATGCTGCCGAGGAAGCCTATGCGGCGGTGTCCGTTGTTTATGAGGTAGGACGTCAGCATATATGAGCCGAAGAAGCTGTCGGAAAGGACGGTTTCCGTGTCCTCGCGGCTTCCGTAGAAATCAAGGAACACCGTCGGTATGTAGTAGGACATCAGCTTGTCGATGTATTCGTCGGAGAACTGACCCAGAACGATAAGCCCGTCGACCTTCTTGTCGAGGACGGAGTTGGGTATCTCGCGTGCTCCGCTGTCGCCGTCGTCAACGACCTCCAGCATACCGTAATAATTCTGCTTTTGCAGCAGCTCGACGATATAGCGGTAGATTATCCAGTAAAACGCCGACGCGTCGCTTATGAAATGCCGCGCAACGATTATACCTATATTATATGTGAGCCCGTCCTTTGCGCCGTGTCCGCCGGTATGGATACGGTAGCCCATTTCGGTGGCTTTCTGCTTTATTCTTTCGCGGAGCTCCTCGCTAACTCCCTCGCGGTCGCCGAGCGCTTTTGATACCGTAACTGTGCTGACGTTCATCACCTTTGCGATATCGCTCATGGTAACGGTTTTTTTGATCATATCGTGTCAATTCCTTTCCCTTTTCCGAAAGATAGGATATTATTGCCTTACTTATATTTTAAGTTAAAACAACCAATTTGTAAAGTAATAATATTAACCAAACTTTCATGATTTTTTTTGTGCATAAATACAACAATACAATGCACAGCAGGGAATAACGGGTGAATAATGTGTCTTTATCGGCACACTATTGCCTGCGGAAATGTGATATAATATGATCGCGGAAACAAAAGAGCAGCAAAATCGGGTAAAGGCTCGCACAAGCGTTCAGCCGAGGAACTCTGCGATAACGCGGTATTGCTCCAGCATATCGCTCTCGGAAAGCGTCCTGTTGGCGGGGCTTGTCGAGGGCAGGCAAACCGACGGCATTGCCTCGGGGAAAAACCTTTCGTAAAGCGCCTGCGCCTTTTTTCCCGTGGTGAAAACCGCGCGGATATCCGCCGCGGCGAATATCCTTTCAAGGTCATTCGGCACTGCGTTTTTGATGGAGCTGTCCGAAGCGCCGCTTATCTCGCAGGAGGAAAGCACGTCCCACAGCGCGACCCCTCGCCGCAGGCACATTTCCCGCCTGCCCTTGATATCGGCTGGGATATCCTCTTTGAGGACGGCGCACAGCATTTTCCAGAAGCGGTTCTGCGGGTGCATATAATAGAAGCCGCGCTCGCGGGACTTGGGCGAGGGGATAGTCCCGAGGATAAGAACGCGCGAGTTCCCGTCGTAAACGGGCGGGAACTCATGGAATACCTTATCGGATCTCATAGTCGCAGCTTACCGATTGCGTGCGGATAGTCTTGCAGAAATCCGACACCGCGACGTGGAGCGGGTTAACGCTGTATGACTTCAGTGCGTCGAGGCTGTCAAATTCGGACACGAGCACCGCGTCGAAGCTTCTGTCGCTCGGGTTGATGTTAATTCCGACCTCCATTGCGCGTATCTCGGGTATCTGACCCTTGAGCGCGAGAAGCCTGTCCCTGAATATCAGCATTTCCTCCCGCTTGTCCTCCTTGAATTTCCACATGACGATATGTCTTATCATGGCTTGATAACTCCTTTCCAATTATTTATACCGCGCGGGGCAGTATTTTTTGCTCCGCGCGGCGCATTTTGCCGTCTTTATTATAGCATTTTCCCGTGATAAATGCAATATTGACCCCGAAAAAAGCGTATTTCCGACATTTGTCTGAAATAATTGTGAAAACAGTGATAGTTTGAGGAAAACTAGCACTCTAGTGTTGACAGTGCTAAAAAGTTGTGGTATATTATAATCACAACAAGGGAACAGGGAGAAAAAAGAAAAAACTCCCGCCCGAGTTTTCACATAAATATTTTAGGCAACACCGCATAATTATTGTCGTTCGATTGCGCCGCAGATTTTTCGTCAGATTGTACAAAAGCGGCGCAGGCGGGCTGACGCCCGTCAAGTCGATTTTGTGCAATATGACGGAAAAGATGCAAGCAAGCGGACGGCAAAGGCAGAGCCGGTAATTGTGCGGTGTTGCCTTAGAGCAACCCGAACGATTGCGAAAGGAGTAATGACTTATGTTAATGCCAAGCACTTTCAGAAACAGCGTATTTGATGACCTCTTCGGCGCTCCGTTCTTCACTGCAAGAAGCACGGACAATATGATGAAGACCGACATCAAGGAAAACGACACAGGCTATGAGCTTACGGTAGACCTTCCCGGCATAAGGAAAGAGGACGTCAAGGCAGAGCTTAACGACGGCTATCTTACGATAAGCGCAGAGAGCAGCACGTCCAATGACGAGAAGGACGACAAGGGCAGATACATCTGCCGCGAGCGTTATTCCGGCTCTTACAGCAGAAGCTTCTACATCGGCGATGGTATAACCCAGAGCGATATCTCCGCGAAATTCGAGAACGGCACGCTGAAGCTGACCGTTCCCAAGAAGGAAGCAATTCCCGAGAAGCAGACGAAGTATATCGCTATCGAGTAATGCTTCTGCCTGACCATTGCTACCCTACCTCCTCATAAATAAACGGTGCTCCCCCCAAGGTGAATTTCATCTCGGGGGGAGCATTGCTGTTTAATTAAGGTTATTTTGATAGGTGAGCGCTGTTATTTTAGGTTAACTATGCACTTTCTCGGACAGGCCTCCGCGCAGACTCCGCAGCCGGTGCACTTTGAATAGTCGATGGACGCATGGTTGTCGGTCACGGTTATCGCGCCGGCGGGGCATTTCTTCTCGCATATCTTGCAGCCTATGCAGCTGTTCTGACAAATTGCGCGTGCAGTCTTTCCCGGGTCGCGCGAGGAGCAGCGCACGTCAACGCGCTGATCTGCGGGGCGGATAACGATAAGGTGGTTGGGGCAGACAGCGGCGCATTTACCGCAGGCTCCGCATTTTTCGGGGTCAACGACCGCAACGCCGTTTACAATGTGTATCGCGTCATTGTCGCAGACTGCAGCGCAGTCGCCGTAGCCGTCGCAGCCCGTGCGGCAGGTGCCCTTTCCGTTATAGAACCGCTCAACCGCCGCGCAGGAGGGCGTTCCCGTGAAGGTATAGCGTTCCTCCGTGGCGTCCTTGCAGCCGTTGCAGCGGACGAACGCGACTTCCTTTACGGTTTCAAGCGCTTCCGTGCCCATTATTTCGGCAAGCTTTGCCGCAGCCGCAGCGCCGCCGGGCTTGCAGCGGTTAGTCGGAGCCTCTCCCGAAGCGACCGCCTTTGCGTAGCCCTCGCAGCCCGAATAGCCGCAGGCGCCGCAGTTGGCGTTGGGAAGAGCCTCGGCGAGCTTTGCGACCGTTTCGTCCGTTTCAACGGCAAAGACGCGCGAGCCCAGTACCAGAAGTCCGCCCGCAGCCGCGCCGATGACCGCGAAAATTATCACGGGCAGAATATATGACATGAATATCTCCATCACACACCTCCGAATATCCCGTCGACAAGCCCGCCGAAGCCGAGGAATGACAGCGAAACGATAGACGCCGCAACGAGAGTTATCGGCATACCGCTGAACGCCTTGGGAACATTGCAGCGCTCAAGCCTGCCGCGAACGCCCGAGAAAATCAGCATTGCGATCATGAAGCCCAGACCGCCGCCGAGCGAGTTCACAACGCTTTCGAGGAAGCCGTAGCCGTTGTCGATGTTAAGGAGCGTAACGCCGAGCACCGCGCAGTTGGTGGTGATGAGCGGGAGGTAAACGCCGAGCGACTTGTACAGCGCGGGGATATACTTTTTCAGCACCATTTCCACCATCTGAACAAATACCGCGATAATGAGAATGAAAAGTATAGTGTTAAGGTATTCAAGGTGCAGCGGCACGAGGAATAAGTGGTACAGCGGGTAGGTGACAGCCGTCGCAAGCACCATTACCGCCGTTACCGCGCAGCCCATTCCGAGCGAGCCGGAGGCTGTTTTTGACACTCCGAGGAACGGGCAGATACCGAGGAACTTCGACAGAACGAAGTTGTCGGTGAGTATTCCCGTGAGGAGAATGATCATCATGCTTTTTGCAAGCTCCATCAGTTATCCGCCCCCTTTCCTTCTGCCTTTTCGGCGCATTCGGAGCAGGCTTCCTTATTGGGGCAAGCCGAGCAGCCTGTAGCCTCGGGCGGCTTTCTGTTCGATATTTTGTTGACTAATGCGATAACGCAGCCCAGCACGAAAAATCCGCCTGCGGGGAGAATGAATATCGTCATCGGCTGCATAAATTCGGGGCATATCTGAATGCCGAACCATGTTCCCGAGCCGAATATCTCGCGGACAGAGCCGACAGCCAGCAGCGCGAGGGTAAAGCCTATGCCCATTCCCGCGCCGTCAAGTATGGACGGGAGCACCTTGTTCTTTCCCGCGAACATTTCCGCTCTGCCGAGGATAATGCAGTTTACGGTGATAAGCGGCAGGTAAATTCCGAGCGCCGAGTAAACCGAGGGGACATATGCCTGAAGCAGCAGCCCGACGAGCGTAACGAAGCCCGCGATTATTACTATGTAGGAGGGCAGTCTTACCTGTTTGGGTATGACCTTTTTAAGCAGGGAAATTACCGTGTTCGAGCAGATAAGCACGAATGTTGCCGCCGCGCCCATGCCGATGGCGTTGCTTGCCATGGTGGTTATTGCGAGGGTAGGGCACATTCCGAGCAGGGTGACAAGGGTCGGGTTTTCCTTGATAAGTCCCTTTGTAAATTCCTTCATATAACTCATCAGAATGCACCTCCGTTCTGCTGTACCGCTCTGTAAGCGTCCAGCGCGATATTTACCGCCTTTGCGACGCCCTTCGAGGAGAAGGTCGCGCTTGTTACCGCCTGAACCTCGTTATCGGCTGCGGGGGCGGACTTGACTATTACGGCATTGTCGGATATTCCCTTGAAATTGTCGAGGAACGCGGGGTCGTTTGTTTTTGTGCCAAGACCGGGCGTTTCCTCCCCGACGGATACGACGGACACGCCGTAAACCGCGCCGTCGGTTACCCCGACGAGAATATCGAAGCCGTCCTTGTAGCCCTTTACGACTACCTCAAAAGCGAGCGCTCCGTCCGAGCTGCGCTTTATGACCTTGCTGACGCGGGAGATATCCGCGTTGTCCGAAAGGGCGAGCACGGGCTGCCATGTATCTGCGGGGACAACCTCGTAGTCCTCCGCCGCGCCGCCGTATATTGCGGTGACAGCCGCCGCCTGCGCGTCGGTGAGTATTCCCGAGGTGTCGACGTAGGTGACGTTGTATACCGTGATGATAAGCGCGGAAACTATCGCCGCGATAAGCGTCAGCACGATTATGGGTTTTACGTTAGCCATCACTTGCCCTCCTTTTTCTGCTTCAGCGCGCCGAGAGGACGGGGCACGGTGAGCTTATCTATCGTGGGAGCAAGGCAGTTCATGACGAGTATCGAGTAAGAAACGCCCTCGGGCAGCGACGCGAACTGTCTTATCGCAAAGGTGATAAGACCGCAGCAGATACCGAATATGAGCCGTCCCTTATCGGTTATCGGCGTTGTCGCATAGTCGGTCGCCATGAAGAACGCGCCGATGATAAGACCGCCCGACATTATCTGATACAGCATATACTGCCAGTCACCGCCGCCGCTTATGAGCGACAGGACAGCGACCGTGCCGATGAACGCAATGGGTGTAACGGGGCGGATAATTCCCCTTATAATAAGGTAAATACCGCCGATAAGCAGCGCCAGCGTGCAGGTTTCGCCAAGGCAGCCGCCGCGCACGCCGAGGAACATATCCATAAGCGTGGGGAGCGCGTCGGGCTCTGCTGCGAGGGGCGTTGCGGAAGCTACCGCGTCGGGCTTGTCGGACAGCCACACGAGCGGGTCTGTCCATTTTGTCATGCTCGCGGTGAAGGAGAGCATGAGCACGATGCGCGCGGTTATCGCGGGGTTAGCGAAATTCTGCCCGATACCGCCGAAAAGGCATTTCACGATAACGATGGCGACGAAGCAGCCTATTACCGCCATATAAACGGGCAGGTCAACGGGCAGGTTGAACGCGAGCAGCATTCCCGTTACCACCGCCGAGAGGTCGGAAATGGAGTTCGGGCGCTTTGTGACAAAGCAGAACAGCCATTCGAAAAGAATGCAGGCTGTGCAGCAGATGACTGTCAGCACGAGCGCGCGCAGCCCGAAGATGACTGTCGCGGCAACAAGCGCGGGGCACAGCGCGATTATGACGTTGAGCATTATTTTCTGCGTAGTCCATGCGCTGCGTATATGCGGCGAGGGCTCTACGATAAGTTTATTCATTTCAGCACCTCACTTCCTCACTTCTTTGCGCTCTGCTGACGCAGCAGGTCTTTTGCGAGCTGATTTTTCTCCGCAAGCGGGCGCTTTGCGGGGCAGACGAAGCTGCACGCGCCGCAGTTCATGCAGAGATTGACCTTTAATTTTTCGAGCGCCTTTGTATCGCGCGCGTCGTATGCGCTTTCCAGCTCTGTCGGGAGCAGGTTCACGGCGCAGGCTCTCACGCAGCGCCCGCAGCGAATGCAGGGGCTCGGCTCGTGAACGGGGGAATCCGCGAAGAGCAGCACGGCGTTGTTTGTCTTGCCGAGCGGTGTGTCGGGGTCGAACGCGCAGCCGCCCATCATGGGGCCGCCCATTACGATACGGTCGGGCTGCTTGCGGAGGTTCGCGAAGCCCACAACGCTGTGGAGGAGCGTTCCGACGGGGATAAAGAAGTTCGCAGGGGCGTTCACGATATTTCCGTCGACGGTTATGCGGCGCCTTACGAGCGGCATTCCCGTCTTGACATAGGACGAGATAAAGCCCGCGGTGGAAACGTTCATGACCATGCAGCCGACGTCGGAGGGGAGCTTTCCCTCCTCAACCATACGTCCCGTCAGCGAATGAATGAGCACCTTTTCCGCGCCCTGCGGGTAGGAGCTTCTGAGCTTTTTAACGGTTATTTCGGGGGTATTTGCGAGCAGCCTTGTGAGCTTTGATATAGCCTCGGGCTTATCGGCTTCTATTCCGATAACGGCGCGCGGTATCTCGAGGTACTTCATGACGAGCTTTATTCCGTTGATAACGCCCTCGGAGTTTTCGATAAGCTCGCGGTAGTCGCTTGTTATGTAAGGCTCGCACTCCGCGCCGTTGAGCAGCAGGGTGTCGATATGCACCTTTTCTCTGTCATAGGCAAGCTTGACGTGGGTGGGAAATCCCGCGCCGCCAAGACCTATCGCGCCGCTTTCGCGGACTGCCTTTATGAAATCCTCGCGCGAGTTAATGACAGGCGGAGCGATCCCCTCGTATTTTTCGGACTTGTTGTCATTTTCAATGATGACAGTGCGGCAGAGCCTGCCGTTGATGTTCATGACGTCCTTTATTTCCTTAACGGTGCCGCTTATTCCCGCATGAACGGGCGCGGACATGAACGCGGAGCTGTCGCCGATCTTCTGACCGATCCTGACGTGCTCGCCTACCTCCACTATCGGCTCGCACGGCGCGCCGATATGCTGCGCCATACTTACGGCGACAAGCTCGGGCTCGGGTATCTTGCGCGTATCATGTTCCGCCGAACCGCTGAAATGCGGCAGCTTTACCGAATGCAGCTTTAACAAATATATCCTCCCTTTCCATAATGTCCATAATGTACTTACTAAGATATGTATCATATCAATCCATACATAAACTATTTTATCTTATTCGGGGCGAATTGTCAAGATGTTTTGTGTAATAAGCCGATTTATGGTGTGAAAAAATATTCGGAATAAATTTTAAAAAAGCCCTTGACAAATCTTCGGGAAAGTGTTATAATAATCTAGCGTTGAATGAACGATACTTTGCGGGTGTAGTTCAATGGTAGAATTCCAGCCTTCCAAGCTGGCCGCGTGGGTTCGATTCCCATCACCCGCTCCACTGCATACCATGCAGGAACGGCGTACGCGCCATTAGCTCAGCTGGATAGAGCAACCGCCTTCTAAGCGGTAGGTCGAAGGTTCGAATCCTTCATGGCGTGCCATATATGGTGGGTATGGCTTAGTTGGTTAAAGCGTCGGATTGTGGTCCCGAAGACCGTGGGTTCGATTCCCACTACCCACCCCATAAAAAAAAGGCACGGCTGAGGTTGTGCCTTTTGTTATAATGGGCTATAGCCAAGCGGTAAGGCAAGGGACTTTGACTCCCTCATCCCGCTGGTTCGAATCCAGCTAGCCCAACCAAAAGAATAAAACCGTCCGTAAGGACGGTTTTCAGACTGTCGATAAACCCTGAAAACAGTGTTTATCTATCTTATTGAATAATG
>JBJFHP010000050.1:0-4275 GCA_051893715.1 Oscillospiraceae bacterium | reverse complement strand
TGATTTGATCAAAGCAGGAGTTGAAAAAACTCCGCACAGAGCTGTTCTGAAATCTCTCGGTGTTACCGACAGCGAGATGAACAGACCCTTTATCGCAGTAGTATGCGCGGCGAGCGACTATGTTCCCGGGCATCAGCATCTCCACGAGATCTCCCGCTACGTTAAGGACGGTATCCGCAACGCGGGCGGCGTTCCGTTCGAGTTCTTCACCATCGGCGTATGCGACGGCCTTGCGATGAACCACAAGGGCATGAGATACTCCCTCGCGAGCCGCGAGCTTATCGCGGACAGCATCGAGGTAATGCTCACCGCGCACCCTCTCGACGGCGTTGTGTTCATTCCGAACTGCGACAAGATCGTTCCCGGTATGGTAATGGCTGCGGCGCGCCTTAACCTGCCCTCGATATTCGTAAGCGGCGGTCCGATGAATCCCGGCTGCGTTCAGGGCAAGCGCGTGGGCTATTCCGAAATTTACGAGGCTATCGGTCAGTATTCCAACGGCGAGATAGGCGATGATGTTATCAAGGATTACGAGAACAACGCCTGCCCGACCTGCGGTTCCTGCTCGGGTATGTACACCGCGAACTCCATGAACTGCCTTACCGAGGCGATAGGACTTGCGCTCCCCACTGCGGGCACAGAGCCTGCGGTCAACTCCGCACGCCGCCGCCTTGCAAAGGAAACAGGTGAAAGAGCTGTTGAGCTTGTTAAGATGAACATTCGCCCGAGCGATATCCTCACCAAAAAGAACATGGAAAACGCGCTCGCGACGGATATGGCTATCGGCGCTTCCTCGAACACCGTGCTCCATCTGCTTGCAATAGCACACGAAGCAAAGGTAGACATCAAGCTCTCCGACATCGACGCGATGAGCAGAAAGACCCCGCAGCTTGCAAAGCTTAACCCCGCAAGCAGCGTATTCATCACCGACCTCAATGCTGTCGGCGGTATCCAGACGGTTATCCGCGAGCTTTCCAAGGGCGGACACATAAACGAGGACGTCCTGACGGTAAGCGGCACGCAGAAGGATCGTATCGCCGCTGCGCGCGACGCGGACGGCGTTATCGTGCACAAGCTTGACGCGCCTGTTCGCAAGGACGGCGGAATTGCTATCCTCAGCGGCAACCTTGCCGAAAACGGTTCGGTTGTAAAGCAGGGCGCGGTCAAGCCCGAAATGATGGACTTCACAGGCACAGCGCGCGTATTCGACGGCGAGCAGCCTGCCTGCGACGCTATCCTCGGCGGTCAGATAAAGGCGGGCGATGTTGTGGTTATCCGCTACGAAGGTCCTAAGGGCGGCCCCGGAATGCCCGAAATGCTTGCTCCCACGGCGGCTATCGTCGGAAAGGGACTTGACGGGAACGTTGCGCTTATCACGGACGGGCGCTTCAGCGGCGCGTCCCGCGGCGCGGCTATCGGTCACGTTTCCCCCGAAGCGGCTGAGGGCGGTCTTATCGCGTTTGTCGAGGACGGCGACAAGATACACATTGATATCCCGAACCGTGCAATAACGCTGCTTGTTGACGACGCGGTTATCGAGGAGAGAAAGAAGAAGGGCATCAATCCCCCGAAGGAGCTTGACGGCTATCTCAAGCGCTATGCAAAGCTTGTTACTTCCTCCAACACGGGCGCAGTTTTTGCCGATTGATAAATACTCACGGCGGCAGACTTTTCGGTCTGCCGCTTTTTTGCGCGGATAAGCGGGAATAACCGCTGCTGTTCGGCGCGGATTATTTCGTCTTGCCGCCGTTCTTTTTTGTACAACCCCCGCATAAAATGGGAGCATGATAACATTAAAAATATTAAGGACGGAGCTTCGGTTTGATTTTTCGTTCTTTGCAGTTGCGGCGATGTTTTTTCTTATGGACGAAAGCGGCTTCGGAATATGGGCGCTCGCCGCGTGCGCGGTGCATGAGCTGTCGCACCTTGCGGTAATGGCAGCGTTCGGGATAAGCGCCGACGCGATAACCTTTTACGGGGCGGGGATACGGATATCCTGCGGGTCGATAGGGGAGGTTCCGGGCGCTCGTCAGGCGTTGGTTTATGCTGCGGGCGCGGCGGCTAATTTTGTTCTGGCGGCAGTTCTTTTTTTGTGCGGAATGCCTGCGGGCGGGCTTGTCAACGCCTTTACGGGCGCGTTCAATCTGCTTCCGCTCGGGGAGCTTGACGGGGCGCGCCTGCTGAAGCTTGCGGTTATACGCCGCTGCCGCGTTGAAAAAATCGACCGCGTAATGCGGGCGGCGGGTATTTCCTCGGCGCTGATATGTGCCGCGGCGGCAGTGCTTCTCGGGCGCGAGGTTCCTTTTACGCTTATCACCACGGCGGCGTATTTTATAATTCTCGGGTCGGGCAGGGTTTGAGTATTTATCATATCTTCTAATTTGTATACCGTAAAATGGTATCAATTCACAAAAATTATTTTGCCCGCTTGACAGCTTTTCCCGAGTGTAATATAATAAAAAAGGGATATTTTCTTCCCGTAACAGGTATAAAGGAGTATTATTTATGAGGTATGAAATCAAAGGCGAGCCGCTGCCCGTTGTACTGTGCTATCTTGACGCAGGAGAAAGCGTTCTCTGCGAAAAGGGCGCAATGTCGTGGATGACACCCAATATGAAGATGCAGACAGGAACAGGCGGCTTCGGAAAGGCATTCAGCAAGATGTTCTCCGGTGAGTCCATGTTCCAGAATACATATACCGCGGAGGGCGGTCCCGGAATGATCGCTTTCGCGTCCAGCTTCCCCGGTTCGATCATCCCGTTTGACATCAGCCGGGGCGACATGATCGTTCAGAAGAGCGGTTATCTTGCGTCGGAGCCGTCGGTAGAGTTTTCTATTGCTTTCCAGAAAAAGATAGGCGCGGGCTTCTTCGGCGGCGAGGGCTTTATCATGCAGAGACTTCACGGCAATGGCATGGCTTTCGTTGAGATAGACGGCTACGTTGTAGAGTATGATCTTCAGGCGGGTCAGCAGATGGTCATTGATACGGGCTATCTTGCAGCAATGTCCGCGTCCTGCACAATGGACGTTCAGACAGTCAAGGGCGTCGGAAACGTTCTGTTCGGCGGCGAGGGTCTGTTCAACACAGTCGTTACAGGTCCCGGCAAGATCTATCTCCAGACAATGCCTATCAGCAATGTCGCGGGTGCTATTGCGTCTGTATTGCCCAGAAGCAACTGATAACGTTTTGTAATTAAATATTTTAAAGCGGGGGCAGAATTTCTGTTCCCGCTTTATTTGTTAAAAAATTGTTACAATTCCTTAACAATATATTACAGTTTTGTAATATGTGTTGACAGCGGAAAAATATAGTGTTAAACTTAATTTAAAAGGATAAATAATGCAACCTTTTTGCCTTATATATTGTTATATATATTGTAATACCTTTCAGGGGGGGAGATAATTGGAGGAAACGGTAATTAAAAAGCCGAGGGTCATGATAAAGGTCCGAAATCTCCGTAAGGAGTATCGGCTGGAAGATGATACCGTCGTGGCTTTGAAGAGGATAAACCTTGATATAATGCAGGGCGAGATATGCTGTATTTTCGGTACTTCCGGCTCGGGCAAATCCACGCTGCTGAATCAGCTCGCGGGGCTGGAAAAGCCAACTTTCGGCGACGTTTACATACGCGGCGTTCCGATAACGCAGCTTTCGGAGAACGAGCTCGCCGCTTTCAGACAGAAGCATATCGGTTTTGTGTTCCAATCCTACAACCTGCTTCCGTTCATGACAGCGACGGAGAATGTTGCCATGCCGCTTATGTTCCGCGGCGAAAGCAAGCGGCTCAGGACGAAAAAGGCGATCGCGATACTCAAAAAGGTCGGTCTTGGCAATCGTCTGAAGCATTACCCGCGGCAGATGTCGGGCGGTCAGCAGCAGCGAGTCGGTATCGCGCGGGCATTCGTCGCAATGCCCGACGTTGTTTTTGCCGACGAGCCGACTGGTAACCTTGACTCAAAAACGACGATCGAGGTCATGGACATGATCAAGGCGTTCGCGCGGAGGTTCAGGCAGACAATCGTGCTTGTAACACATGATCCCGAAATGGCAAAATATGCAGACCGCATAGTAACGCTGGTCGACGGTAAGATAGTAAATGACACCAAAGCGGAAAAAGGAGAAAAAGATGAACAGACTACATAAGCTCGCCGCTGCATTCCTTCTGAGCGCGGCGCTTTCAGTTCCCTCGGGGGCTGTAACGGCATTCGCGGAGGCTTCCGTGAGTGAAAATATATATGACAGCAAGCCCGTCATCGTTAATTATTATGTCACCG
>JBJFHP010000049.1:0-4278 GCA_051893715.1 Oscillospiraceae bacterium | reverse complement strand
ACAACAGCAGAAGCAGAAGAAAGAACCAGTTTCTGTCTCCTCGCCAACGCCTACGCCGAGAAAATATCCAACCGCTTGAAGAATGAGCCTATCCGCGCCGTGCGTGAGGACGAGGGCGTTGTAAAGCTGATAAAGTACACGGCAAAGCACATGGATATCCCTGTTGCCGACTGCCTGCAAAGCACCTGGCAGGGCGGCACCGCCGCAATTCTCACCACCACAAACGACGACGCTTTGCGTATGCTCGGGCTGCTTACAAAGCGCGGTATTCCCGCAAGGCTTATCCAAAGCAGCGACGGCTTACGTATGAGCCAACTCGCCGAGGTGAAGATGTTCGAAAGGCTGCTGGAGCGTAATTCCGAGGGAAGCTCGCCGATCATTCCCGAAAGCGTATGGAACGGCGCAAAGGAGCAGCTTCGCGAAAAATACAGCGAAAGCGCCTGCCTTGAAACGGTGCTGAATATGCTGTCGCAGTTTGAGGCGGTGAGCAATGGCACGCTGTACAGATCGGACTTTGAGATGTTCATTTTTGAGTCAGGCTATGACACCTTTACCCCGCAGGAGCAGGACGCTGTGACGATATCCACTATCCACAAATCAAAGGGGCGGGAGTTTGACAATGTTTACATAATGCTCAATCAGGCGAGCGACAGCACCGACGAGGAAAAGCGCAAGATTTATGTCGGCATGACCCGCGCCAAAAACGAGCTGTATATCCACTGCAACAGCGCGATTTTCGACGATATTTCCGCCGAGGGAATTGAACGCGAAACCGACGCGCAGGATTATCCCGAGCCGGACGAGCTTGTAATGCAGCTTGGAATGAAAGATGTGTTCCTTGATTTCTTTATCGGGAAGAAAGGCGAGGTTTTCGCGCTGAAAAGCGGCGACGAGCTTGAAGTAAGGGGAGATTTCCTCTATGCGAACGGAAACAAGCTTGTCATTCCGTCAAAGGCGGTGCGCGAAAAGCTTGCGGCTCTGCGGCAAAAGGGCTATACGCCGTACAAGGCGAGGGTGTGCTTTATCGTTGAATGGGTGAAGCAGGAAACGGGTCAATCCGCGGCGGTCATACTGCCCGAGATTTGGCTGAAAAAGAACGGGGAATAAAAGTGTCCCCGATAATTGTAATGAGGTGAAAATATGACAGAGCTTGATACGCTGATCCGTGCAGAATCCTATATCCGCAAAATGGCAAACGGAATAAATCCCATCACAGACGAAGCTGCCGCCGATGACGATATGGTAAACAACGTCCGTATAACACGCTGCCTTTACTATGTGTCGGATATTTTAAGGCAGGTCATTGACAACAACGGCGTTATCGAAAAGAAATCCCGCGGTTCGGGAAAAAAGGCAGATTTCTATATGACCGATGAACAGCGGGCGAACTTCACTGTGTTCGAACGTCCTGTTTTTTTGAGGGAATTTGTTGATGAAATAAACCGGCTGACCGAAACAAATAACTGTAAGAAATTTGCCGCCAGGTGGATAAGAGCCTATTTTGTGAGCATAGGACTGCTTGTTGCCGATCCGGAACTCGGATCAAAATACGCGACGGAGGAGGGTGAAAAACTTGGCATTATCCCCGAGCTGCGTCAATCAAAACAATCGATGAGGGAGTATTGGGTAAATAAGTATTCACCGGAAGCCCAGCATTTCATTATTGACAATATTGATACCATAGTCGAATTTGCAAAGTCGCCTCAGTATACTCAGTTTACCCACCCCGAAAGCACAAGCAGCGATTCCCCTGCCGAATATTGAGCCGAGATATTGATCGGGATTTTTCTTGAGAAAGTGATTTATCCATGAGTGAAAGCAAAATAAGCGGTACATTGTGCGGCAAAGCCTGCGGGGAGTTGTTACGCAGGATACGGGCAGTAAAACCCGCTGTTTCACGGGCTATATCCCGACCAACTTGACCCCATACACAACGGCGAACAGCTTGACTTGTTAGTTTAGTTATGATATAATAAGCTCAAAAAGGCGGCATTCTTACCACGGGGCTGCCGATATGTGTTCCTGCTCACCCGACATGACAGACCCGATGAAACGTTTGGAGCAGATACAGACAGATGGCATAATTTGCGAAAGGGGTATTTTTATGAAAAAGGAATTTGACCTTCTGGCGCTCGGCGAACTTCTTTTAAGGCTTTCCCCTCCCAACAACGAGAGAATATCCAACGGAGAGTATTTTCTGAAGCAGGTCGGCGGCGCGGAGCTTAATGTGGTTTCGGGCGTGGCGCTGCTCGGTCTTCGAACGGGAATAATTACAAAGCTCCCGAATAACGACATCGGAAAGTTTGTGAAGAACAGGATCCGTTTTGTCGGAGTAAGCGACGACTATTTAAGATATGACGACAGCAAAAACTCGCGCCTCGGAATATATTACTATGAAAACGGAGCGCACCCCAGAAAGCCGGGGATAGTCTATGACCGTCAGAACACGTCTGTCAACAGTATCAGCCTTGATGATTTTGACAACGAAATGTATCGCTCTACAAGGTGCTTCCACACAACGGGAATTACGCTCGCGCTAAGCGAAACGACAAGAAACGCGGCTATCGAAATGATAAAGCGCTTTAAGGAAAACGGCGCGATCATCTCGTTTGACGTCAATTTCAGGCTCAATCTCTGGAGCGGCGAGGAAGCGAGAAAGTGCATAGAGAAAATCCTCCCGTATGTGGACATCTTTTTCTGTTCGGAGGACACCGCGCGGCTCACTTTCGGAAAGACGGGTGATGTCAGGGAGATCATGAAGAGCTTCTGCGAGGACTATCCGATTTCTATTGTGGCGTCAACTCAAAGAATTGTTCACAGCCCCAAAATACATACTTTCGGGTCGGTAATTTATGACGCAAAAAAGCGCGAGTTTTACGAGGAAGAACCGTACCGCAACATTGAAGTGGTTGACAGAATAGGAAGCGGCGACGCGTATATTTCAGGCGTTCTGTACGGGCTTCTTTCGAGCGACAACGACTGCGCTAGGGCGCTCCGTTACGGAAACGCGACAGGCTCGGTAAAGAATACTATCGTGGGAGATCTTCCCTCGTCAGACCTAAAGGAAATCGACAGAATAATCAAGGAGCATAACCAGACGGGACCACAGAGCGAAATGAACAGATAAAATCAGTATCGTGCAAATATTGAACAAAAGCAAGGGGTGACATGATGAATAACAGCCTTACAATGCTTCTTGAAAAAGCGGCGAAGAACCAAGCCCTTACAGAAAGAATTTATGCAACGCGAGATGACAAAAATCCGGTAAACGCTTTGTGCGAGCTCGCTGCTGCCGAGGGGTTTCCGATAACGGCTGCCGAACTCATCTACGAGGGAGAAGAAAGCTGCGCTGCTATGTGCCGCTCGGTAAACGGCGGCGGGGTTGATACACCCGACGGCTGGGACGATTCATACGAAATGTTTTTCGCTGCGCTTGATTATATGAACAGATAATTTTTTGATATAAGCGTTTTCCTGATGACAGTATCACCCTTGCGGTAGGCAGGGGTGATTTTTTTGATATTGGCAACCGAGCATAAGAAAACCGCCCTCCCGGATATCCGAAAGGGCGGTATAATTAGTATAGATTTCGGTGTGTTAAATCAAGCCTTGAGAGCTTCCTCAACAAGTACCGCACAAGCAACAGTAGCGCCAACCATAGGATTATTACCCATGCCGATAAGACCCATCATCTCAACGTGCGCGGGAACGGAAGAAGAACCTGCGAACTGCGCGTCGGAGTGCATACGACCCATTGTATCGGTCATGCCGTAGGAAGCAGGGCCTGCTGCCATGTTGTCGGGGTGGAGGGTACGGCCTGTGCCGCCGCCGGAAGCAACGGAGAAGTACTTCTTGCCCTTTTCAACGCATTCCTTCTTGTAGGTGCCTGCAACGGGGTGCTGGAAGCGGGTGGGGTTGGTGGAGTTACCGGTGATGGAAACGTCAACGCCTTCCTTCCACATGATAGCAACGCCCTCTGTTACGTCGTTAGCGCCGTAGCAGTTAACCTTGGAGCGCAGACCTGTGGAGTATGCCTTGCGGAATACTTCCTTAACCTCGCCGGTGTAGTAGTCCATCTCTGTTTCAACATAGGTGAAGCCGTTGATTCTGGAGATGATCTGAGCAGCGTCCTTGCCAAGACCGTTCAGGATAACGCGCAGCGGTTCCTTACGAACCTTGTTAGCCTTTTCTGCGATACCGATAGCGCCCTCTGCGGCTGCAAAGGACTCGTGACCTGCCAGGAAGCAGAAGCACTTTGTTTCTTCCTCAAGCAGCATC
>JBJFHP010000048.1:0-4283 GCA_051893715.1 Oscillospiraceae bacterium | reverse complement strand
CAGAAATCTGTATGAGAACATTTATTGGATAGTGTTTCGACACGATTATCCATTTAAGTAATGTCATTTTATTGAGCAGTTTTATATTCATATCAAGCCGCACCCGACACCGAGTGCGGCTTTGCTTTCATCTGGCGACAATGCCTCCAACTCCAAATCCGAAAAAAGAAAATGCGGCGATTTGGCTGAAAGGCGCCCGGATAGAGGCAGGGTGCTGCGGCAAGCAGTGACCCCGTTTTTTCTTTTCAGCCTTGAAATCCGCTCGGAATGCAATTCCGGGCGGTTTTTTGTTTTGTGCGCGTTCGTGGGGGCGGCGGTGGCGGTTTTGGGAACAGGAATGCGGGGGTGCATGGCGCGGCGGTGGTTTTTGGGGCAAAAAAGCGCGGTGCATGGCGGCGGTTCTTCTTTTAATGGTGCACGTATCCTATGCTATTTTGCGTATCTCGCTCACGGTGTTTATAAACTCATTTGTTGTAAGTGATGTCGTCCCGCTCGCTCTTGAGCTTGATTCTATTATACTGCATGTACATGTATATCCCGATAGGAATAATTTATAAACATGTACATGAATATTCGTTTATTTTGTACATGTACATGAATAAAGAAATGTGATATAATACAATGGGAAGTGAATACTATGTCAAAAACACAAGCCGAACTAAAAAATGCTTATGCAAAGAAAGCGTATGACGATGTGCGGCTGCAAGTCAAAAAAGGCTCAAAGCAGGTACTTCAGAAAGCTGCCGAAGATAAGGGCGTAAGACTTCAAGGTTATATTAAGGCAGCACTTAGGGAACAATATAAAGCCGATACAGGCGAGGATATAGAACTGTAAAGGGGTGATTTCATGAGTACCAGAGAAAAGGCTATTCACATTTTTAATTTGCTTTCCGAAGAGCAGCTTGCGGCTTTCGTGACGCTGTTCGGTGGAGTGAATAACATTGAGGAAGAAGAGCCGGACGAATGGGACAAAGCAATGATCAGGGATAGCGCAGAGGATAACGCAGAGAGTATGCCGCTTGATGAATTTGCAAGAAAGCTGGGGCTAAATCCTGATGACTTACGAATATAACATCAGAAAAAAGGCAATGAAGTTTATTCTGAAACAGGACGCAAATCAGCAGGAGCGGCTTTTAAAATCAATATATGCGCTGCCATTGTTAGGCGATATTAAGAAGATGTCAGGCTATGAGAAGCTGTACCGTGTGCGTGTGGGCGATTTCAGAATACTGTTTGAGATGTCACCGATCAACGGTAATATAACACTTGTAGATGTTACAGACGCAGATAACAGAGGTCAGATTTACAAGTGAATAGCTGAGGAAGTCGTACTGTTTAAGAAAATGAGCCGCCGGGCAGAATTGACCCGTTCACTATAGCCGATAGTCCTGTTGCCCCTGCCGGTTAAATCCGCTCGGAACATTTTTCCGGGCGGTTTTTTGTTTTGTGCGCGTTCGTGGGGGCGGCGGCTGTTCTTCTTTTTGGGGATAGGAATGCGGTGGCATGGCGGTAGTTTTGGGCACAAAAAAATCGGCTCTCCTGCGAAAGCCGACAGCTTGTAGAAAAAGACTTTTTTGCCAAGGAATGAATATTGAATAACGAATAAAGAAGAATGAATAATGGCGGTATCGGCTTCGCCGGTTATTTCAAAAATGTGATTATACCGCACTACTTAAAATCCGTGCCCGCAGGGCACACCGCATTTATTCATTATTCATTATTCACTATTCATTATTCAATAATTTTCTCTCCCTCGCGGAAGCGGTAAACCGTCCCGGCGCCGAGCTTTGCGTACCAATCGCAAAGGTGGGTCTGATGGATAAGGCAGCTTTTGCAGCCGCGCCTGCTTAACTCCTCAAGCGCGAGCGATACCATTTTCAGCCCTATGCCCCGTCCGCGCGCAGCGGGCACTGTCCCCACACAGCCGACGCTGCCCATTGACCCCAAACCGTCGGAAAGGGAGCACACCACATTGTCCTCGACAATGCAGAAGCTGACGAGCCCGCCGTCCCTTGTGAAGCCGCAGAGGAACTCGCCGCTGAAATACTGCGCCCATTCGGGGTCAACGGCATTAACGGCATTGATAAGCGCCGCTGTTGTTTCATGAACAAGCCGAAACTCCGCGTCAACGTCGGGCAGCGTGTCGGAGTAACCCCGGATATCAACGCGCATCTCGCAGAACTCGCTCCCGAGGGAGTAACCCCGCCTGCGGAAAAAATCATAGCCGCCGCCGACTGCGCCGCCGAAAAGCTCTCCCCCGAGGACAACCCTGTCGTACCCGTTCGCGGCAATGTGCTCCTCGCATTGCGAAAGCAGCGCCGAGCCCGTTCCTCTGCCCGAATATTCGGGGTGAACGCACAGCAGCGCAAGCCTGCCGCCGCTTGTCAGGGCAAATCCCCCCTCGGCGGCAAAACGGCTGTCGTGCCGTGTGAGCGACTGAAATTCCCCCTCGGAAAGCGAAAGCCCGGGGAAGCAGGCGCGGAATATTTCATAGTCGGTCAATTTGTCCACACCTCACACCTCACACTACACACTACACATCTCACACCGCACCCGCTCTTTCGCTGTCCAAAAATTCATTGTCGGACAAGCCGCCGAAATCGCAGCCCGACCACTTCATAAGCTCGACAATGCGCCTGTCCGCCTGGGTGTAGCCGTCGCGGTAGGACTCCATTATCTTGCCGGTGTCGTGCTCAAATTTTGATATTGCGGGAAGCTCGGGGCGGAAAATGAACGCTCTGCCCTCCGCTTCAAGCCTTTCCATAAGCCGCAGCGTTTCCTCGTAGCGCGCGGTGCGCGTCATGCAAGCCTCGGCGAACGCGGGGTACTGCTTATACATGGAATTTATCACCGTGCGGAATTTGCGGTAATCGGTGGGGGGAGTGGTGCTGTCGGGCTTTGTGAGGATAATTACCACCCTGTCGCAGCCGTTCTGGAGCGCGCGCTCTATCGGTATCGAATCGGCAATGCTGCCGTCGAGGTAATGTTTTCCGTCCATTTCAACGGGCTCGCAGAGCATTGGCACGGAGCAGGTCGCCTTTGCAATGGTGAGCAGGCGGCGCGCGTCGGCGTTCTCCCCGAAATATTCCGCCTCGCCCGTTTCGCAGCAGGTGCAGACGTATTCGGTGGTAATGCCGCTGCCGAAATATGTATCAAAATCAAACGGGAACTGCTTGTAGGGGTATTCGTAAGCCATTTTGTCGAGGTTTATCATTTTGTGGCTTTCGAGGAACTGCTTGAACCCGTAATAGCTTTCGGATTTCGGCGCGTTTATCATGCGCGCTGTCCTGCCTTTCTGGCGGGAAACATAGCTCATTGCGTTGCCGCCGCCCGCGGACACGCCGATTACATAGGGGTAATAAATCCCGTTTTCCATAAGGCGGTCGAGCACGCCTGCGGTGAATATCCCGCGGACTGCTCCCCCTTCAAGAATAAGACCTGTTTTCATCGCCTTGTCACCAACCCTTTATAATTGATTACCTCTGTAATTATTGCCGCCGCCTGTGCAGCCGCGTGCAGCCGCACAATACCCCATTTTCTTATCATTCTCTATTATTATACCCCCCGAAAATCAACTTTTTGTAAACTTTCGGGTCTTTTATCGCAAAAAGGCAGTCTTTTATCGCAAAAAGGGCAGCCTTTTATCGCAAAATTCTGCGGGGGCTTTGCCCCTCTGAACCCCGAGGAGCGTTAAGGCGCTGCCTTGAATCCCTTTTGAAAAGGTTGATAAAATTTTTTTGGGGGCAATTGCTTTTTAATTGATGTGTTAATTTCTTCTTTATTGCAAAATTTGTTTTCTTGTGTTTTCACACGGGAAACGAGGGGACACCCTTCGGGAAAGGGGGAAAAAGAAAATCCGACAAAAATCGACGATTTCCCATGCTGCCCTCTGTTGCGCGACATCGTGTCGCGCTTTTGGGGCAGCAGTGCAAACATCGTGTTTGCACCCTTTTCCCTACGGGTTTCCCCTCGTGCTCCCTTTCCCCTCTCCCTTTTCCCCTTTTGTCGATTTTTCTGAGCTTTCACGTCATAGTATTTGCTCGCTTTGCGAAGGATAGCGGTTTTTCCCTCGTCAGAGTACGGATAGCGCGTCACTTGATTGAATGCACTCACACCTTGTTATACACTCATTTTGTCGCCGCGCTCCGTTAAGCGGTGGGCGGGGGATTGGAATTTGTCGGCGCGCTCCGTTGGTCGTTGGCGGGGCGATTGGGAATTGTCGGCGCGCTCCGTGGATTGTCGGGTATGGGTTGCTGTTAAATAAAAGAAACCTCTGCTGATTG
>JBJFHP010000047.1:0-4338 GCA_051893715.1 Oscillospiraceae bacterium | reverse complement strand
CAGATACAGATACCGACACCGATACCGATACAGATACGGACACCGACACAGATACGGATACCGACACAGACACAGATACGGACACGGACACGGATACCGACACAGACACAGATACGGACACGGACACGGATACCGACACCGATACGGATACTGACACGGACACCGACACGGACACCGACACCGACACCGACACGGACACGGATACGGATACTGACACCGACACCGACACCGATACTGACACGGATACTGATACTGATACAGATACCGACACCGACACGGATACGGACACTGACACAGATACGGACACGGACACCGATACCGATACGGACACGGACACCGATACGGACACCGACACGGATACCGACACGGATACCGACACGGACACAGATACCGACACCGACACGGATACCGACACGGATACCGACACCGATACCGACACCGATACCGACACCGATACCGACACCGACACCGATACGGACACCGACACGGACACCGACACAGATACGGACACCGACACAGATACGGACACCGACACAGATACGGACACGGACACCGACACGGATACGGATACGGATACCGACACGGATACGGACACCGACACGGACACGGATACGGATACTGACACGGATACCGACACGGATACGGACACCGACACGGATACCGATACGGACACGGACACCGACACCGATACGGACACCGACACTGATACGGATACTGACACGGACACCGACACGGATACAGACACCGATACCGATACGGACACCGACACGGATACAGATACAGATACGGACACCGATACCGACACCGACACCGACACAGACACCGACACAGACACCGACACCGATACCGATACCGATACCGATACGGACACCGACATACTCAACGACGAGGTTGTCGTTGACCCGAATAATCTGCCTATCGATGCCGACCCCGATGACGGCGAGGACATTTTCGACAACAATGTCCCGCTCGGCGATAACCCCCACACGGGTGCAGAGGCTCCCATCGGCGCGGGCGTTGCGGCTGCGGGCGCAGCTGCGGCAATGCTCCTTGCGGCAAAGAAGCGCGGAAAGAGCGATAAGAAGTGAGCTCTGTCGCGGAATAATTTCAGCCCTCTCGCGTGAGAGGGCTGTTTTACTTGGGCGGCAAGGCGCAGCCGGAAATTGTGCGGTGCTGCCCTTGACTTAGCGGCAAAAAAATGCTATAATTATCAAAAACGAAAAGGGCGTATTGTATGGAAAGAATTTATCCGAAGGTATTTATAACCGAAAAGGGCGAAAAATCCGTCCGCGCGGGTCACCCGTGGGTGTATGAGGACGAGGTGACAGATGTTAAGGGCAGCTATGAAAACGGCGGGCTGGTTGATGTTTTCAGCAGGAAACAGCGGTTCCTCGGCACGGGCTTTATCAACGACAACTCGAAGATACGCGTCCGTATCATTTCCCGCAACAGCAACGACAGATTTGACCGAGCTTTCTACACAAGGCGCGTCAGATATGCGCTTGAATACAGGAAAACCGTCATGGCGGAGGACTTCTCCTGCTGCCGCCTTATTTTCGGCGAAGCCGATACTTTCCCGGGGTTGACCGTCGACCGTTTCGGGGATATTCTCGTTACGCAGGTGCTCTCGCTCGGTGTCGAGAAGATAAAGGATATGCTGTATGATATTATTGTGGAAGAACTTGGCAGAATGGGCGAGCATATCACCGCGCTATATGAGAGGAATGACGTGAAAATACGCGGTCTTGAGGGAATGGAGGAATACAAGGCGTTCTACAACGGAGCGGGACTGCGCACCGACCTTTCGGGCGTCACCGAGATAACCGAAAACGGTATCCGTTATTCCGTGGATTATATAAACGGTCAGAAAACAGGCTTTTTCCTTGACCAGAAATATAACCGAATGGCGATTCGCCGCATAGCAAAGGGGCGCACCGTCCTCGACTGCTTCACCCATACGGGAGCATTTGCGCTCAACGCCGCGGCGGCGGGTGCAAGGCTCGTGAATGCCGTTGACATCTCCGCGGACGCGGTTGAAATGACGCGGAAAAACGCCGCGCTCAACGGGCTTGAGGGCAATATGCAGTTCACCAAGGCGGACGTTTTCGACCTGCTGACGGAGCTTTATAAAAAAGGCGGCAGCCCTTACGATTTCATAATCCTTGACCCGCCCGCGTTCACAAAAAGCAGCAGCACCGTCAAAAACGCCGAGCGCGGTTATAAGGAAATTAACCTCAAGGCAATGCGCCTGCTTCAGCGCGGGGGTTATCTCGCGACCTGCTCCTGCTCGCATTTCATGACCGAGCCGCTGTTCAAGAAAATGCTCCACGACGCGGCGCAGGACGCGGACGTTTCGCTCAGGCAGATAGAAGCGCGCAGGCAGTCGCCCGACCACCCGATACTGTGGAATGTCCCCGAAACGGACTACCTCAAGTTTTATATTTTTCAGGTGGTATAAGAAGTTAATGACCCGTGGGTTCGCGGGGTTAATTGCAATTTTGGTATCAATGCAGAAAATTTGACCCGAGGAATGATCCGCGGGTCTTTTTGCCTGTTGAAAGTTGAAAAAAGGGCACTCCCGAAAACGAAAGCGCCCCGACCTGCCGAAAATGTAACATTCCCGAAAAAAACAAGGGCACTCCCAAAAGCGAAAGTGCCCGTATTATTTGCAAAACAACAGATATGCCCGAAAGGGAATTTATACCCTTATGTTAAGCTTAGTGCCGCGTCCGTCGGGAGAAGGCATATTGTCCAGCATTTTGGTAATAGTTTCCATAGTCTGCTCGGAGGACTCCATGCTCTTTTTCATCATTCCGACAGAGAGGGAATTTTGAAGATTTGCAGTCGCCATTGACATTGACAAAGCCGCAATATAAGATTCCATTACAACGCCTCCTTTATATTTATTTTATTCTACCACATATTCCGTGATTTGTCAAGTCATTTTTGTCCCAAAAAATGCGTAAAAATTGCAAAAAAGTGTTTGAAATATGCTTGAATATGTGATATAATATAATTGTATACCTGTGCGGAGAAAAAACTCCTGCGCAGAACGCCCAAAAATCACCCGAATGTCATAAATCCCTTTGCGGCGGCAATAATATATGTTGAGAATACCGCAGCATAAATGAAAGGGTGATATTATGAGCGAAGAACAGAACAGCGGCGCTCCGTTTTCGGAGGAACAAAATCAGCAGCTCGTCGATACGGGCATAGTCGCGGCGAACAACGCAAGGCACAATATCCGCTGCCTTACCGTAATCGGTCAGATAGAGGGGCATTATATCCTCCCGCCGCAGAACAAGACCACCAAATACGAGCACATTATCCCCGCTCTAATAGCAATCGAGGAGGACAGCACTGTCGAGGGGCTGCTTATCGTGCTGAATACCGTGGGGGGAGATGTCGAGGCGGGGCTTGCCATTGCGGAGCTGATCGCGGGAATGTCAAAGCCCACCGTATCTATCGTTGTCGGCGGGGGGCATTCCATCGGAGTACCGCTTGCCGTAAGCGCGCGCAGGAGCTTCATTGTCCCCTCCGCGACAATGACTATCCACCCCGTCCGAATGAACGGAATGATGCTCGGCGTGCCGCAGTCAATGTCCTACCTTGAAAAAATGCAGGCAAGGATAACAAGGTTTGTCGCCGAAAACAGCAAAATGCCCCGGGAGCGTTTCCACGAGCTCATGATGGAGCGCGACGAGCTTGTCATGGACGTCGGGACGGTGCTGGAGGGCGAGGCTGCCGTTAGGGAAGGGTTAATTGACGACCTCGGCGGGCTTTCCGGCGCGGTAGAATGCCTTTATTCCCTGATAGAGCAGGGCGCGGACGGTAAGTCAAAGCCGAAGGCAAAAAAGCGCAGTGCTCCCAAAAACAGGAAAGAAGCTGACAAAAAAACCTCCGCGGTAAAGCCCGTGAAGCCGACCGAGCCGAAGAAAAACGCGGCAACGGCAGTTGTCCACAGGGCAGGCAGCGGAAATTACAGCCTTAATTCCGCCGATTGGCGGGGGGAACGCTGATAAAATGCCGCATATGCGGCGTACATAATACATAAGGGGAAATAATATGGATCTCATAACGGTCATTATTCAGGCGTTGGTGCAGGGGCTTACGGAGTTTCTGCCCGTGTCGAGCTCGGGTCACCTTTCGGTGGTGCAGCATATAACGGGCATTGACGGGGAGAGCGCGCTGATACTTTCGATAGTTCTTCATCTCGGAACGCTCGCGGCGGTTTTCGCGGCATTCCGGAAAACAATATGGGACATGATAAAGGAATTTTTCCTCACGATACGCGATATTTTCACGGGAAAATTTTCGTGGAAGGGCATGAACGGCACG
>JBJFHP010000046.1:5619-19424 GCA_051893715.1 Oscillospiraceae bacterium | reverse complement strand
TGCAGAACAGATCTGCGGCTGAAATAATTAACCGTCATCGGCGCACCCTGTAAAGCAGCTTTTTCATCGGGCAGCATTTTCGAAGATACGGAGATGCTGCCCGTTTTTTTTGGCAAAATGGGTGCATTTTTGCAGGATTTTTTTCGTCATGCCACAAATTTATAAAAAAATGTTCATTATTTATCATATGTTTTTCACATTATATTGCTATAATCATTACATAAACAAAGACAGCAGGGGGATGAACAGATGGCTTACGCCAACACCTTCATGCGAAGGGAAGTCAAATATCTTCTGTCCGAAACAGAATACGCCGCAGTCCGCAGCGCAATGGCGCCGTATATGACCGAGGATAAATACGGCAAGCACACGATATGCAACATATATTGCGACAGCGAGAACAGCGACCTTATACGTCGCTCTCTTGATAAGCCCGTGTATAAGGAAAAGCTAAGGCTAAGAACATACGGAGTTCCGTCCGATGACAGCGCGGCGTTCCTTGAGATCAAGAAGAAATTCAAGGGCGTTGTTTACAAGCGCAGGATCGGGATGAGCTATAAGGAGCTTTTCGATTATGTTTCTAATGGTATCCGCCCGCAGAAAAGCTCGCAGGTGCTAGAGGAGATCGACGCAATGATATCACGCTGCGGGCTCGCTGCAAAGATGGTCATTTGTTATGACAGGCGCGCATTTTTCGGGAACAACGATGTTGAGTTCCGCATAACGTTTGACGGGAATATACGCAGCCGTTCGGATATGCTTGACCTCAGAAAGGGCGACGGCGGCAAGCCTGTTGAGGGGCAGCCGTTCCGGGTCATGGAGATAAAAAGCGCGGGAGCAGTTCCGCTGTGGCTGTGCAAAACGCTTTCGGAGCTGAAAATATACCCCGGCTCTTTCTCAAAATACGGCAGCGCTTATGCCGCAGAATTAACGAAATCATTTCCCACAGAAGCTGACAGGAGAATAGACATATGTTCACAAGTATCATAGACGCAACAACAGGACTTACAGCGCAGTCAGCGCTTATCTGCACGCTCGCCTCGATCGTACTCGGCGCGGCTGCGGCAGGACTTTTCAGGCTCAATAACCCGCGCGGGTCGAAAAATCTTACTGCGGCGCTTGCCGTTCTTCCCGCATTGGTGCAGGCGGTGATAATGCTTGTGAGCGGCTCTGTCGGCGCGGGTATCGCGGTCATGGGCGCGTTCAATCTTGTGAGATTTCGTTCGGCACCCGGTTCGGCGCGCGATATCTGCTTCATCTTCTACGCTATGGCGATAGGTCTTGCCACGGGCATGGGTTATATTGGCTTTGCGGTGCTGACGGCTGTTCTTGTGGGAATAGTTCTTGCGGTGCTTAGCTTTCTTCCAGCGTTCAGAAGAAACGGAACGCTAAAGCAGCTGCGCGTGCTTATTCCGGAGGATATGGATTACACAGGCTGCTTTGATGATATTTTCGCGGAATATCTTGTATCCCACAAGCTCACCCTCGCAAAGACCACCAATATGGGAACACTGTTCGACCTAAGATACGAGATAGTAATGAAAGACCCTTCAAAGGAAAAGGAAATGATCGACAAGATCCGCACAAGAAACGGAAATCTTATGGTTTCCTGCGGGATCCTTATAGATAGTCACGATGAGCTGTAATGCCCGAAAGGAGCAATATCATGAATATGAATTTCAGAACACTTGCCGCATTCTGTGCCTTGTCCTTTGCGGTGACGGGCTGCTCGGATAACGGAAGCGGTAATTCAGGCAATTCCGTAAGCCCGCTTATGTCGGGCGAAAACGCGAGCACTGTCGAGTATGATATAGATGACCTCAGCGCGAGCGAAAGTACTGCGCCCTTGTCCTCCGATTGCGAGGTCAGCTTTTCGGACAGCGGCATTTCCGTTGACGGTACGGGCGTAACGGTTTCGGGTAACGTGATGACCGTCACCTCCGCGGGAGTTTTCTCCATTTCGGGAAGCTGCTCCGACGGCAAGGTAATAATCGAGGCGGGCGACGAGGACGAGGTTACATTGCTGCTGAACGGGCTGAAACTTTCCTGTTCCGACAACAGCGCCATTGAATGCCGCAGCGCCTGCAAGCTTACGATATCCGCTGCCGACGGCACCGAGAACACTATCTCCGATTCGTCGGAATATTCCTTTGCGGACAACTCCGACGAGCCCGACGCCGCTGTATACAGCCGCTGCGACCTGATACTTAACGGCAGCGGCACGCTTAACGTCAACGGCAATTACAAGGACGGGATAAAAGGCAAGGACGGTCTGAAGATCTGCGGAGTAACTATAAACGTGACCTCGGCAGACGACGGAATTAAAGGGCGCGATTATATCATCATAGGCAGCGGCGACATCAATGTCAACGCAGGCGGCGACGGTCTCAAGACAACAAATACCGACGATGAAACGCTCGGCTATATCAATATTGCGGGCGGCAATATCACTGTCACCGCTAAAAAGGACGCAATTCAGGCGGAAACGGAATTTTCCATGGATAACGGCAGCCTTATTCTTTCTACGGGTAACGGCAGCGCTTCGGTTCAGCATTCCAACACCGACGACAGGCGCAATCCCTTCGATATGGACACCTCTGATAATTCCGAGAGTATGAAAGGCATTAAGGCAGGCACGCTTATCAGGATAAACGGCGGCGAAATAACCGCAGATGTTGAGGACGACAGCATTCATTCCAACGGAAACATCATTATCGGCGGCGGTGAGCTAAGGCTTTCAACGGGCGACGACGGTATCCATGCGGACGAAAATCTGACCATAAATGGCGGTGTTATCACTATTCCGACAAGCTATGAGGGTCTTGAGGGAAAGAGTATCGACATCAACGGCGGAACGATCGATATTGTATCCTTTGACGACGGTCTTAACGCGGGCGGCGGAGATAACGGAGAATTTTTCGGGTTTAACGGCGACGGCTCGGAATACTACATCTCTGTTTCCGACGGAAGCGTCACGATAAACGCGCAGGGCGACGGTATAGATTCCAACGGCTCTGTTGCAATGAGCGGCGGTATGGTGGTCGTTTTCGGTCCCACGAACGACGGAAACGGCGCGCTTGATTACAACAGCTCCTTTGCATTGAGCGGCGGTACGCTTATCGCGCTTGGCTCAAAGGGTATGGCGCAGGCGCCCAGTACGCTTTCTCAGCCCTGCCTGTCCATCTATTCAAACGTTTCGGCAGGCGCTTCCTTAGAGGTTCGCAATGCCGACGAGCAGGTCGTTCTGAATATCGAAACGCCTAAAGCCTGCCAGTCGCTTATATTCTCCTCGTCCGAGTTCAAGTCAGGCGAAACCTACACGATCTATGCGGACGGCACTGCGCTTGCTACCGTCACCGCAACGGACGGAGTGAGCGGCGACGGCGTAAACGGCGCAGGCGGATTTGGCGGCGGCTTCGGAGGAGGCTTTGGCGGAGGCGGCTTCGGAAGAGATTTTGGCGACAGACAAACTCCCCCCGATGACGGCGGAAACGGAATGGGAAAACCCGGACGTGACTTTAATAATGTCCAAGCAGCATAAATAACAAAAAATACGGGAGCAGTTCACAGAAGCTGTTCCCGTTGTTTTTGTTAATGGCTCAATCGTCAGTTTTATATCCGAACAGTAATTTTATTCGTCAATACCGAACATTTCGCGGCAAAGGCGCTTTCCGCTTTCGGTGCGGAATATTTTGTTGTAAGCGGAGATAACTCCGTCGGGCGAGGTATTGTCCTCATAAAGATTGACAAGGAAATCCGCCTCAATGAGTATCTGCATATCCGTGCCGTCGATATCGGTGTAAGTATGATGCCGCGACACCATATAGCATACCCTGTCGGTTACCGCCCGGTCAAATCCGAGCGTCGTCAGCATTTCGCGCGCCTCGGGCGGGCCAAGCTTTTCCTGAAGCTTTCCTCCGCACTCGCTGTAAAGCCGCTCCGCCTGTTTTATTCCGATATCATGCACCAATGCGGCAGCCTCAAGCGTGAAAAGCTCATTTTCACGCAGCCCCTCGCTTTTTCCGATAAGCGCGGCAAAGGAATGCACCTTTATGAAGTGCTGTATGCGCTTCGGGTCGCCTTTGTAATATTCGATCATTTTTCGGGTAAGTAAGTCAAGCATAGCTTCTCCTTTTCGTTCTGTCCCTTTCCGGATAAAATTATAGCATATTCTTCCGTATATTTCAACCTTATCGGGACAATATATATCCGATATATTTTGTCGTAAGGAGGAGCATATATGGAAGAAAAAGTACACACGCGGCTGCCTGACGATCTTCCGCTTGACAGTTCCCTTGATGTTAATATAAAAAACATTCTCACCATGACCGACAAGTCGTCCGATGTGATAATCAAGAACGGAAAGGTATGCGGCTGTGATATCGCGGTGTTCACCTGCGAGGGAATGGCGGGGACATCAACGCTAGCAGAGCTTATCTACAGCAAGCTGAACATTGTCGGGAATACGGAAAATACCACGCCCGATATGCTGATGAACCGACTTTTCGAGGTCTACCTTGTCGCAGCGGAGCAGCTTGACATAAAAAATTTAGGCGACCTCATTCTCAAGCTTCAGTCGGGGTTCGCGATAATACTTGTCGACGGCTGCCGCAGGGGTATCGCTATCGGTGTTCAGGGCTACAAATCGCGCGGAATTGACGAGCCGTCGGCAGAGCTTAACGTCCGCGGCTCCCGCGAGGGCTTTGTTGAGGTCATTCGGACAAATATGGCGATGATACGCCGCCGCATAAAATCCCCGACGCTCGTATTCGACCTTTACCCGATAGGGAAGCGCAGCAACACCGATATCTGTATATGCTATATTTCCGACAAGGTGTCGCCGAAGCTGCTTGCAGATGTGAGAAAACGCCTTAAAGATGTCGACCTTGATATGATACTCGAAAGCGGATATATTCAGCCGTTTCTTGAGGGTAAGGGCGGGTGGTTCTTTTCGGAATGCGGCACCTGCGAGCGCCCCGATACCTTTGCGGCAAAGCTGTATGAGGGCAGGGTAGGTATTCTTGTGGACGGGACGCCTTTCGGGCTTATCGTTCCGCATCTTTTCATAGAAAGCTTTCAGACGCTGGACGATTATACTCAAAGACCGTTTTATGCGTTCTTTATCCGTCTGGTAAGACTTGCGGCGTATTTTATCACGCTTTTTCTCCCGGGGGCGTATGTCGCCATTGCTTCGTTCAATCCCGAAATGCTCCCGTCGGCGCTTATCCTTAACCTTGCCGCCGCGGAACAGACCGCTCCCTATTCGCTGCTTATCGAGTGCCTGTTCATTCATTTCATGTATGAGATACTGCGCGAGGCGGGGATAAGGCTGCCGCGCCCTATCGGTCACGCGATAGGCGTTGTCGGCGGGCTGGTCATCGGGGATATAACCGTTTCGGCGGGACTTGTCGGCGCGCCGATGGTGCTTATCGTGGCGCTGTCGGGGCTGTGCAGCTTTGTTGTACCGACTATGTATGAAAAGATTGTAATTCTTCGGTTCGTTTATATTCTCGCGGGCGGGCTTTTCGGGCTGTACGGGCTGCTTATCGCGGCGGGCGCGGTCGCGGTGAAAATGTGTTCGCTCAACACCTACGGAGTTCCTTATATGGCGCCGATATCGCCTTTTTCGCCCAAGGCAACGCGGGATATGTTCGTGCGCTCGGGCTGGCGCAAGCTTGCAAAGAGCAGCGTCACGATACAGGGTCTTAACGGCTCGGACATTACGGAGGGCTGAATATGACAGCGGATAATAAAATCAGCCCTCAGCAGCTGTTCTGCGTGCTGCTTCTGTCGGAGCTGTCGTCGGAAATAGTATACCCCGGAAGCTCAACGGGTTCGGGCGGCGAGGGCTTGCTCGCTATTCTTCTCGCGGAGCTTATTCGGTTCGCGCTGGCGCTTCCCGTGATAATTTACAGCTTCCGAGGTAACGCGTTCTATGCGGCGGCTTATCGGAAAAACAGATTTTTCGGGTGGATCGCCGCTGTGTTTGCAGCGCTGCTGCTTGTTGGAGCGGCGTGCAGAACGCTGCTTTATTCGGCGGAATTTACTCAGCGGACTGTCATCGCGGGAACATCGGCTGCCGTTATTTTCGTGATATCTGCGGCGTTTGCGGAGTATGCCGCGGTCAAGGGCGCGGAGGCGATGGCGAGGACGGGCGTGCTGTTCCTTGTGGCTTCGGGAATAGTTACAGTTGTGATAATGCTTGCGGACATTCCGTATATGAGCTTTTCGGAAATACGACATTATCGGACGGAATACGACGGGCTTTTCGGTGATATTGTAAAGCGTGTGCTCCACGGCGGGGATTATCTGATTTTTGCCGCGCTGCTGCCTTATGTCCGCGCGGATAAGGGCGGCGCGGGCAAAACTGCGCTGTTCTTCTCGCTGTTTTCGACGCTTGGGTCAATTCTTCTTTTCGTTTTCGGGATAGTATCGCTGAGGGAATTTTACGGTTATACGGAATATCCCTTTGCCGCCGCAGCGTCGCTGTCGGATATCTCGCTGTTCAAGCGGCTTGACGGTATCGGCTGCGCAATGTGGGCGTTAAGCGCAGCGCTGCGCGCGGGTCTGATGATATTCGGCGCGTATGCTGCCATAAAGGAAGTAACCGACTGTATACGCGGAAAAAAGGCGGAGGTCAAGGAGGCGGGCGCATGAAAAGGCATTTCATTATGTCGGCGGCTGTAGCTGCCGTTATTCTGCTGACAGGCTGTGCCGATACAACAGAGCTTGGCTCGCGCGCAATAATTCAGGCGGCGGCAATTGACCGCTCGGACGGAGTATACCGCGTCAGCGCGCTGATGTTCAGCAGCAGCGGCAGCGGGGGCGACCCTGTTGACGCATCTCGGGAGAACGTGATAAAGGTCTGCGGAGAGGGAACAACGCTTTCGGAGGCTATCGACAATGTGTCGCTGACCGACGGGAAAGAGATCTATCTCAGCGAAACAAAGCTGCTCATACTCGGGAGCGGCTTTGAAAATACGTCCGTTATCAAGGCGCTCGGAATGCTGTACAGTGAAATGAAGTGCAGCCTGAATATGCCCGTATGCTGCGCAGATAACGCAGAGGAGCTCACCGAGCTGCATTTTACCGAAGGGATAACCTCGGCGGAAAAGCCGCTCTCGATAATCGAAAACGCCGAAAGAGCGGGAATATCCCCTAAAACAATGCTGCTTGATGTTCTCGCGGACAGTGCGGCCGGAAAAAGTGTTATCATACCGCATTTTTCTGTTGTTGATGACGGCAGCAGCGTTACCGCGGACGACAGCGGCATGACTGCCGTGCTTGACGGCGCGCGTATCGTATCGGGCGGTTACCTCGGGAAATATTACGACAGCAGGGAAACGCTTGGGTTAATGCTGCTGAGCGGCAAAAGCTCGGAAATAACGCTGAATTACCTTTACAACGGCACGGAGCGCACCTGTACGGCGTACAATATCCGCATAGAAAAAGGGGAGGGCGGAATGAATGTTTCGTCGGGTTTCCGCAGGAGAAACGGCGGCAGACTGCCCGAGGAGGAGCGGCAGGCGGCGCTCGCTGTGCTTTCCGACATGATACAAAGCGCGCTGTAAATAAAAAAAGCGGAGAGCAAATCTCCGCTTTAGTTATGTGGGTATGTATCCGATAAATCAGAGTTCCTTGATGATCTCGCCCATAAGACCGGGAGTTGCGCCGATAGCGTTGGACTCGTCGGTGTCAATGTGCATAGCGTCAGCGAACTTGTCGCTTACTCTTACTACAACGTCGCCGAGAATAGCGGTTCTTTCCTTTGTAACGCACTTTACCCATACGATGTCCTTGTTCTTGATACCGAGCTTTTCAGCGGTTTCGGGGATCATGTGGATATGACGCTTTGCTACGATAACGCCTTCCTTGATGGTGACCTCGCCTGCGGGGCCGCGGAGAGTGCAGCCGCCTGTGCCCTCGATATCGCCGCTCTCGCGGATATCAATGCCCAGACCGATCGAACGCGCGTCGGTAGCGGAAAGCTCAACCTGATCTGCCGGACGGCAGGGACCGAGTATGCTTACGTTAGCAAGCTCCTTCTTGGGGCCTACGACGGTAACGCGCTGCTCGCTCGCGAACTGACCGGGCTGCGAAAGATCCTTCTTCTTTGTGAGCTCTGCGCCCTTTCCGAAAAGAGCTTCCAGAGTTTCCTGTGTAACGTGAACGTGTCTTGCTGAGGTTTCGATGAGAATTTCTGCCATTTTTGCTTCCTCCATATTCCGGACAGATAATTTTGTGCTGCCCAAATAATTAACACATTTATTATACAACTTTTTTCGAAAAAAATCAATATAATTGCAAAAAAACTCTTGCATTTCTTTAATAAATGTGCTATAATCTGAAATTGAAAGTGAAAATCAAAATCAAATTGAGGTGAGAGAATGGACAGAAACAGCTACAACACAAAGCAGCGTGATGAGATAGTGGAATTTTTCGGCAGACACCGCGGCACCTGTTTCACCGCAAAGGAAATTATCCGAAGCGGCGAGATAACCGTCGGCGAGGCGACCGTTTACCGTACTCTGTCCCGACTTACCAATCAGGGCATACTCAAGCGGTATACCGACGGAGAAAACGGGGCTGCGTATCAGCTTAACGAATCCGAAAAATGCGACAGTCATTTTCACCTAAAATGCGAGCGCTGCATGAAGATAATACATATGGATTGTAATTTTATGGCGGAAATGAAGCAGCATATCGAAAGCAGCCATGATTTTTCGGTGGATATAGGAAAAACGGTCATTTACGGCATATGCGGAGAATGTGCCGCTAAAGAGAAAACAGATACTCCCGTCAGTGATAAGGCAGGGGAAAAGGAGATAAAATGAGGATAAAGAGGATCGCTGCGGTTTTATGCGCGGCTGCGCTGGCGTTCGGCTGTGGCTGCTCGGCGGATAATGCGCCGCAGGACGGAAATAAAGACAAGCTTTCGGTCGTAACGACGATATTCCCCGCGTATGATTTTGCGCGGCAGGTATTCGGCGACACAGCAGAGGTGACCCTGCTGCTGAAGCCGGGAACGGAAAGCCACAGCTATGACCCTACCGCAAAGGATATCATTAAGATAGACGGCTGCGACCTGTTTATATATAACGGCGGCGAGTCGGACACATGGGTGGACGGGATACTCGACGCATCGGACGGGGTAAATACGCTGCGAATGATGGACGCAGTTGAGGCGCTTGAGGAGGAGCATATCGAGGGTATGCAGGGCGAGCACGAGGAACACGGCGACGAAGCAGTGGAGGAGCCCGAGGAATACGACGAGCACATCTGGACTTCACCGAAAAACGCCGCGCTGATAGTCGAAAGCGTGCTCAAAGCGGCTGAGGAGATATCCCCCGAAAATGCGGCTGTTTACCGCCAGAACGCGGAAAGCCATATCGGACAAATAAACGCGCTGGACGAGAAATTTGAAAAGCTTTTTGCGGGCGAGGAGCGTTATTTTGTTTTCGGCGACAGGTTCCCGCTGCTTTATTTCTTTAAGGAATACGGCTTGAATTATTATGCGGCATTCCCCGGCTGCGGCAGCGAGGTGGAGCCCTCCGCGCAGACTATCTCGTTCCTTCTCGGCAAGCTTGACGATGAGGACACAGTAAAGACGGTCTTTTATATCGAGCTTTCCAACCACAAGCTTGCGGACACTCTCGCAAACGACAAGGGCTTGAAAACAACGGAATTTCACACCTGTCATAATATCACGGCAGATGATTTTGCGGCAGGGGAGAGCTATGTTTCGCTGATGACAAGAAATTATGAAGCGCTTTCCGAAGTGCTTTCATGACTGATAAGAGGACGATATGGCACTGATTAAGACAGATGATCTTTCGCTTTCATACGAAAATATGACGGTGATAAAAAATATGAGCTTTGAGGTCAACAGCGGGGACTATCTCTGTATAGTTGGCGAAAACGGCTCGGGCAAGAGCACGCTTGTCAAGTCCCTGCTTTCGCTGAAAAAGCCCGTGGGCGGCTCGATAACCTTCGGCGACGGTCTGCGCCGCAGGGAAATCGGCTACCTTCCGCAGCAGACAAGCGCTCAGAGAGATTTCCCCGCAAGCGTCGGGGAAGTTGTCATTTCGGGGTGCCTTAACGCGCGGGGGATACGCCCTTTTTATTCCGCAAAGGAGAAGAAGTTAGCAGCGGAGAACATGGAGCGGCTCGGAATTGCCGAGTTTAAAAAGCGCAGCTACCGCGAGCTTTCGGGCGGTCAGCAGCAGCGCGTGCTACTTGCGAGAGCGCTCTGCGCCACACATAAGCTATTGCTGCTTGACGAGCCTGTATCGGGACTTGACCCTATCGTGACGACCGAGCTCTACGAGCTTATCTCCGACATAAACAAAAGCGGCGTTACTATTATTATGGTAACGCACGATATGGACGCTGCGCTGAAATATGCGAGCCATATACTCTGCCTGCGCAGCGACGGGTGGTTTTTCGGGACGCTTGATGAATTTATGAAAAGCGGCGCTTCCGATTTTCTGAAGGGCGGTGCGGAAAATGCTTGAAATGATCTCTGAAATGCTGTCCGCGCCTGTCCTGGTGCGTGCGCTTATCGTGGGGATACTGGTTTCGCTGTGCGCTGCGCTGCTCGGCGTGAGCCTTGTCCTCAAGCGGTATTCAATGATAGGCGATGGGCTGTCGCACGTCGGCTTTGGCGCGCTTGCGGTCGCTACGGTGATGAATCTGGCGCCGATGGCTGTCGCAATTCCCGTGGTAATAATAGCGGCGTTCATACTGCTTAGGCTGTCGTCCGACGGGAAAATTAAGGGCGACGCGGCGATAGCCCTTATTTCAACCGGTGCTCTCGCAATAGGCGTCATGGCTGTTTCGATGTCCTCGGGAATGAATATCGACATCAATTCCTACCTTTTCGGAAGTATTATTTCGGTGAGCAGCGAGGACGTGGTAATAAGCGTAATTCTTGCGGCGGCAGTGCTTGCGATGTTTATTTTCTTCTACACAAAGATATTTGCGATAACCTTTGATGAAAGCTTTGCCAAAGCAACGGGAACCAACGCGAATATGTACAATATGCTTATTGCGCTGCTTACCGCCGTGACGATAGTTGTGGGAATGCGCCTTATGGGAAGTATGCTTATTTCAAGCCTTATTATTTTTCCCGCGCTTTGCTCCATGCGGATCTTCAAGAGCTTCCGTTCCGTGACAATATGCTCCGCGATCATTTCTGTGACAACATTCATTGCGGGCATGATGATATCCTACGCGGCGGATACTCCCTGCGGAGCGAGCATTGTCTGCGTGAATATTGCCGTTTTTGCGGTGTTCTTCGTGTGCGGAGCATTGATACGGAGAAACAGAAAGGCGTAAAAGAGGGGCAGTAATTGGAAAGGGTAATATCATTTTTAAAAAAAGAGCCTGTCCTTGTGGCAGCCTGCCTGCTTGCAGTCTTGTCGGCGTTTTTTGTTCCGCCCGACGCGGAATATCTCGGCTACATAGATTTCAGGACGCTTAGCATATTGTTCTGTCTGATGACAGTTGTTGCGGGTCTGCGGGGGATAGGTCTGTTTGATATTCTGGCGCAGAAAATGCTGTCTATGGTGAGAAATACTCGTCAGCTTGTGCTGATACCGGTGCTTCTGTGCTTTTTCCTCAGTATGTTCATCACCAACGATGTTGCGCTGATAACACTTGTCCCGTTTACATTTACCGTGCTTGAGCTTGCGGGCAGGGAATACGAAAAGCGGCTTATCGTACCCGTTACCGCTATGGAAACGATTGCAGCAAACCTCGGCAGTATGCTGACTCCTCTCGGAAATCCGCAGAATTTGTATCTGTTCGGAAGAGCGGATATGTCTATCGGGAGCTTCCTGCTTCTTATGCTGCCGTACAGCGCCTTGTCGCTGATAATGCTGGTCGTATTGGTGCTGTCGCTGTCGCGGAAAGATAACGACAAGCTTGAGATACGCTTTGCTGTCAGGGCTTCGCTTGGAAGCAAGCGGCTGATGATAATGTATTTGACGCTGTTCGCAATATGTCTGCTGAGCGTGGTTAGAATTGTTCATTATGGAATTGCGCTTGCGGCGGTTGTTATAGCTGTATTGTTTGCTGACAGGAAAAACCTTGCAAAGGCGGATTATTTGCTGTTAGCGACATTTGCGGGGTTTTTCATCTTTATCGGCAACATGGGGCGGATACAATGGTTCTGTGATTTCCTTGAAAATGTTATTTCGGGAAAAGAAACTCTTACCGCAGTTCTTTCGAGCCAGATAATAAGCAATGTTCCTGCCGCGCTGCTGCTGTCCGGATTTACCGATGACATCAACGCGCTTATCATTGGAACAAATCTCGGCGGGCTCGGAACGCTTATCGCTTCAATGGCAAGCCTTATTTCTTTTAAACAGCTTTCGATAAAATACCCGGAGCTTAAAGGCAGGTTTATGGTGTGCTTCACGGTTAGCAATGTTGTTTTCCTTGTGGTACTAATGGGGTTGTTTTTTGTGCTGGATTTATTGAATTAAGGCAGTTGTTTTATATTTCAGCGGGAAAGGGGGAATATACCTAATTGCGTAAAATAAAAAATAAATCACTGCCATTTTCTTCGCCCTGCTGTAAAGTAGGGCATTTTCTTTGTCTATTTTTCCAGTTGTTTTTTCCCGTGATGTAATTCCATTACATTCCATTTTTCCCGCGCTACATCTAGCCTAAAAGCCTATAATCTAGCCTACAAAGCCATAATATAAGGATAAAAACATACATCTAAGCCTATTTATATATCATCTAAGCAAAAACATAAAAATATAACTATATTCCCATATACCATATATTAACTGGAAGTATATAATATATATCGAGTGCCGAGTATTGCTAGTCAATATTGCTCCGCAAGCAGTCTTTCCCTTATCCGTTAAAGAAACCCCACAACCACAAGGCGATTTTATGCCGCGAAAGCCTCTTGACACCGCTAGCACCCGTGCTACATTCCGCGCAGCGGAAATGCACCGCATTTCCGTCTGCGTGAGCCTTTGCACGGGAGCGCATGAGCCGTCACGTCCCACAAAAATCGGTCGGGTTCGGGGTCCCGACCGATAGCGCAGCGGTTTTGTGGCTGACGTGACGAGCGAAAGGTGTCAAGAGGACCGTGGAATAAATTCGCCGTCCAATCGGGGTTGATGTTCCCCGCAGGGGAACAGACTGCCGCACCGATACAGAATTTAATCAGACCGCCCGAATTTGGGCGGTCTTACTTATGCCCCTTAGTACTAAAAGGGGCATAGAAAACTAGGGCTAAAATCTTCTCAACCCGCACTCTTAAGCCAAAAACGGGCACTCAAAAAATTTTCAAAAATGATTTTTCTTTTCACATAAGTTTCACATTTTTTCATCATACTTTCACCTAAAATCTAAGCCATGATTTTTTACTTGTCTAAGCTGCTTTTTTATGCCATCTAAGCATTACTTTTTTACATCTTGCACTTTTTATATCTATTCTAAACGCCACAATATATAGTCTAAGCTCTATTTGACAATAGCTATATTTTGTGATAAACTATACTTGTAAGAGAAAGCATACTCTTTTACATTGCTATGCTACACCAGCCCTTTTGTAGCTTGCATAATTTTCACCCCTTTTTCTTCATTAAGCGGTTCATTAAAGTGCCGCTTAATGTTTTATATATCAAATAAGCAGCAGATTTCCTTTACAGCACTTTTCTAATACGGGATTAAAATAGTTCTAATTCATGCCTGCGCTTTGTATCGACTCTGTGAGCTTTTACGAGCTTCTGTGAGTTCTGTGCTTCTGTGAGCCTCTGTGAGCTTTTACGAGCCTCTGTGAG
>JBJFHP010000046.1:0-5519 GCA_051893715.1 Oscillospiraceae bacterium | reverse complement strand
TCTGTGAGTTCTGTGCTTCTGTGAGCCTCTGTGAGCTTTTACGAGCCTCTGTGAGCTTTTACTAGCCTCTGTGAGTTCTGTGCTTCTGTGAGCTTTTACGAGCCTCTGTGAGCCTTTATGAGCTTTTTATGCGTTGAGCTTGTTATTGACAGCCCGTGCGAAATAAGCTATAATAAAGGCTGAAAGGAGGTCTGTATATATGACCTGTAATCTGTTTGCTTGCAAAAACAGAAATAAATGCAGGGGTATGCAGGAGAACGGCTTATATTTCTCTTGCGTGGAATGTCACTCTTGGGACTGCTGCGAGGTATGCGAAAATCAGTCAGTATGTTCCCAGATGATATTGCACTATTCTCCCGAACTCTTTCGCCGCCTTGCGCTTGACAGTATCGAAAATCACTTCATAAGTGACGCTACTGTTGCGGCTGTGAACAAGGCAACGTTTGACGGGAAGAAGCGCCCTCGTACGATAATTGAGGGCAGTGGCTTATTTACACTTTGAAAGGAGAAAAGAGGTGAAAATACACCTAATTGCGTAAAATAAAAATTTTACGCAATAGAGGGGAGTAAAAAAATGAAGAATACATATTATGACGACGCACCGTCGCTAATAAAGGATTTCATATATTACGAGCAGATCGTTAAAGGACGCTCGGAGCTTACGGTAAAGAATTACTATATTGATATCAGAACATTCTTCCGTTTTTATAAAATGCGGACAAACCGTGCGTCGCAGGATCCGTCCGAGTTCAGTAAGATCAGCATATCCGATATTACCGAGAATGATATCAAAGCCGTGGATCTCAAGCTTGTGCAGGAATATCTCGTTTTCATGAAAACCGAGAAATCAAACGAACAGAAAGCGCGTTATCGAAAGGCTGTCGCGCTGAGGCAGTTCTATAAGTTCCTCACGAACAACAAAAATCTCTTTGATGTCAGCCCGTTGGCTAACCTTGAGCTCCCGTCGCCGAAGCCTGCGCTGCCTAAGTTCCTGACGCTTGAGCAGTCGATCGAAATGCTTGTCAATATTGATTCGCCCGAGCAGAAACGCGATTACTGCATAATAGTTTTCTTCCTTAACTGTGGAATGCGTCTGAGCGAGCTTGTCGGTATAGATATAGGCGATATCCGCTGTATCCATGACAACACAGAGGATATTTACACCCTTAAAGTGCTCGGTAAAGGCAGCAAGGAGCGCATAATATTCCTCAACAACGCCTGTGTAAACGCTTACATGGATTATCTTGCGCCGGAGGAAAATGACCCCGATGTCAGAAAAGCTGCCGGAAACCGCGATATGACCGCAAAGACAAACGCATTGTTCCTTAGCAAGCGCGGCACGCGGATATCAAACCGCCGCGTTCAGCAGATAGTCGAGCAATGCCTTAAAAACTGCGGTCTGGATAATCAGGGGCTATCTGTTCATAAGCTTCGCCATACCGCTGCCACGCTTATGTATCAGAACGGCGTTGATGTCCGTGTGCTGAAGGACGTTCTCGGACATGAAAATCTAAACACTACCCAAATTTATACACATGTTTCCAATTCACAGCTTGAAAATGCAATGAAACAAAATCCTCTGTCAGATGTCATTATTAAAAATAATGACAAAAATAAAGACGAATAAGCACTTTTTCTTTATTATGTTACAAAAATGTAAGCAAAAATGCCTTGACAATATTCCTGTAATATTTTATAATAAATAAGTATGCATAATATGTTTATGAGGTAATATAATGGAAAAGAAAAAAGGCGGCGGAAAGAAACTTAACCTTATCATCTGCGGCATATCTTTTATCGTTATGATAGTTTATCTGCTTTTCGTGGATAAGCTGGAAAATGTTTTGGACGCATTAAGGAATATCAATCCGTTATTTATCATTATCTGCGTGTTCTTCATGATCGGTTACTGGCTGTGCGAATCGGGCACGGTCTACATCATGCTGAAATCAATGCACCCCGATATCAGCTTCTGGCACACATGGCTTGTCACCATCATCGGACAGTATTTCAATTGTATCACACCGAGCGCGTCGGGCGGTCAGCCTATGCAGGCTTATTATCTTGTCAAATTCAAGGTGCCGCTCGGCACCGGGCTTACTGCGCTTTTGTCAAGGTTCATCGTTTATCAGTTCGTCCTGACGCTGTATTCGATATTCACGCTTATCGTTGGATTCGGTCAGTTCGGCGAGGATCTTTCGCGCAAGGGGCTCATGCCGTTTGTGTTCATCGGCTTTGTGATAAACACTGCGGTCATCGTTGTCCTTTTCGGAATTGCATTATGGAAAACAGGCACCCTTAAAATAGCCAACTGGATCATTACTCTGCTTTCAAAGATCCATATTCTCAAAAAACCGATAAAGCAGCGCCTCTATATTACAAGAGAGGTAAACAAATTTTACTCAAATTTCAGCTTCCTTAAAAAGAACGTTAAAATAATCATAAAGTCCTGTCTGCTGACATTCGTGCAGCTTACGCTTTATTTAAGCATTTCCTATGTGCTTTACCGCGGCTTCGGCAAGAACGATGTGAGCCTGCTTCAGATCATTTCTTATCAGGCGTATGTGCTCATGATTTCCTCGTTTATTCCTCTGCCGGGAGCAATGGGCGCCGCCGAGCTTGGCTACGCGGGCTTTTTCGGGGATATTTTCGGGTCATATACCGGCGTTTCCACGATGCTGTGGAGAATATTCACGTTTTATCTCCCGATAATCGCGGGAATGATATTCATACTTACGCTCAAGAATAAGGGTATCGAGGAGCCTGATAACAATAAAATTCAGAACGAGATATTTGAAACAGAACAGGCTCCCGCCGAAGAGGCGACAATAAATAAAGAATAAACAAAAGGAAGAATGACAATGGCTGATTTAAAGCACGAAATCGAAAGACGCAGGACGTTTGCGATAATCTCTCACCCCGACGCGGGTAAAACGACGCTCACCGAGAAGTTCCTTCTTTACGGAGGCGCGATATCTCTCGCAGGCGCGGTAAAGGGCAAAAAGAACGCAAGGCACGCTGTTTCCGACTGGATGGAGATAGAAAAGCAGCGCGGAATTTCGGTTACTTCATCGGTAATGCAGTTCAATTATGAGGGTTACTGCATAAATATCCTTGACACACCCGGACATCAGGACTTCTCCGAGGACACCTACCGTACCCTCATGGCGGCAGACAGCGCGGTAATGGTCATCGACGCGGCAAAGGGCGTCGAAAATCAGACGAGAAAGCTTTTCAAGGTCTGCGTTATGCGCAATATCCCCATATTCACCTTCATCAATAAAATGGACAGGGAAAGCCGCAATCCGTTCGACCTTCTTGACGAGATAGAAAATGAGCTCGGCATTAAGACCTACCCCGTGAACTGGCCTATCGGCTCGGGTAAGGAATTTAAGGGCGTTTATGACCGTGCGAACCGCCGTATAATTTCCTTTGAGGCAAACAACGGCACGCGCGAGGTTGCTTCCACCGAGGTCGACCTCAGCGACGCGAGCCTTGCCGACGTCATCGGAGAAAAGAATTACAATACGCTTATCGAGGATGTTGAGCTTCTCGACGGCGCGAGCGAGGAATTTAACGCCGAGCTTGTCAACGGCGGAAAGCTTTCACCCGTATTTTTCGGTTCGGCGCTGACTAATTTCGGCGTTGAGCCGTTCCTTGAGAACTTCCTGAAAATGACCACTCCCCCGCTCCCCCGCATGACGGAAAACGGCATTGTAGACCCGTTTGACGAGAATTTCTCCGCGTTCATTTTCAAAATTCAGGCGAACATGAACAAGGCGCACCGCGACAGAATTGCGTTTATGAGAATTTGCAGCGGTAAATTCGATAAGGACATGGAGGTGCTCCACGTTCAGAACAACCGCACAATGCGCCTTTCACAGCCGCAGCAGATCATGGCGAACGACCGCGAGGTCATTTCCGAAGCGTATGCGGGCGATATAATCGGCGTGTTCGACCCGGGAGTATTTTCTATCGGAGATACGCTCTGCTCGCCGAAGAACAAGGTTACGTTCGAGGGAATACCGACGTTTGCGCCGGAGCATTTCGCGCGTATCCGTCAGAAAGACACCCTCAAGCGCAAGCAGTTCATCAAGGGCACCACTCAGATTGCGCAGGAGGGCGCGATACAGATATTCTCCGAGCCGCATACCGGCTTTGAGGAGGTAATCGTCGGAGTTGTCGGAGTGCTTCAGTTTGAGGTGCTCGAATACCGCCTTAAAAACGAATACAACGTCGATATAATCCGTGAGGGTCTTCCCTATCAGTATATCCGCTGGATAACAAGCGAGAAGCACCTTGCGGGCGGTCTTGACGAGCTTCAGAAGCTTGTGATAACCTCCGATACCAAGCTCATTCAGGACGTCAGGGGCAATTACCTGCTTATCTTCACGAGCGAATGGAATATAAAGTGGGCGCTTGACAAGAACGAGGGTCTTGAGCTCGCCGAATTTAACAGAAACTGACCATAAAATACAATTTATACCTTTCCGCGGCACTTTGTGTCGGGCTGATGTCCGATATGAGTGCCGCGGATTTTTTTTACGCAAAATAACATCGCTTCGACAACCGTGTTCAACATAATCTGCGGGTCAGCTGTAATATAATATATGTACAAGCGAGGTGGGGAAAATGACGGTGTATATCGATGTCCTGCTGATATTCAACCTTTACATAAATTATTTTCTGGTAAGCTCGACCGCCCTTGTTATGCGCAGGAGCATTACTGCAAAGCGGCGGCTGCTTGCGGCGGCGGCAGGCGCGCTCGGGTCGTTGATGATCCTGCTCCCTCCGCTTCCCTTCTACGTTACGGTGCTTATCAAGACTGCTGTCGGCGCGGCGGTGACATTTGCTGCGTTCGGGCGACAGAAGCCGTCGGATTTCGCCGTGTGTATGCTGTTTTTTATGCTGATGAGCTTTGCTTTCGGGGGGCTTATGCTTGCGCTGTGGCACTTTGCCGCTCCGCTCGGAATGGTTTATGAAAACGGAACGGCGTATTTCGATATCCCGATAGGCGCTGCTGCTTTGTTTACCGCTGCGGCATACGGAGCGGTGCGCGCGGTCAGATACATCGCGGACAGGCGTATAAAATGCGCGGAGAGCCTGCCCGTCACGATCTGCGCGGGCGGACGCTCCGTGTCGCTGAAGGGTTTTCCCGATACGGGAAATTCACTTACCGACATATTCAGCGGTAAGCCCGTTATAATATGCAGCCGTGACAGGATATCCGATATTATTCCCGCGGAAATAAACAGATATCTTAGCGGCGAAAATGCTGTGGGAATATCGGGCGGGATAAGGCTTCTTCCGTGCAGGACTGTCGGCAGCGAGAGCCTTATCCCCGTTTTTCCCGCTGACAGAATAACAGTAGGCGGGAAAAACGCAGACGCGCTCGTCGGCGTTTCGCGGGAAAAGCTCGGGAATGATATGGATTGTATTTTCAACCCGAAAATTATTTCAATATAACGGAGACCAGCTATGAAAAGTCAATAGACAAAAGCGCCAAAAATCAGGCGACA
>JBJFHP010000045.1:0-19472 GCA_051893715.1 Oscillospiraceae bacterium | reverse complement strand
AAACAATGACCCCGCAAAGATTTTGTTCTCTGCGGGGTCAATCATTTATTGATCAATCATGCGGCTTCATGACGCTCATGTAAGCGGGTCTGATTATCCTGCTCGCCGTGGAAAGCTCCTCAATACGGTGCGCGCTCCAGCCGACAATTCTTGCTATTGCGAAAATCGCGGTGTAAAGCTCCGACGGTATGCCGAGCATATCATATACAAATCCGCTGTAAAAGTCGACGTTCGGGCTGACGCCTTTCATTATCTTCCGCTGCTCGGAAATAAGCAGGGGCGCTTCTTCTTCGATGTATTCGTACAGCGCAAGGTCGTCCTCGCGGTGCTTCTCTTCGGCAAGCTTCTCAACAAAGCTGCGGAATATCCTCTCGCGCGGGTCGGACAGCGAATATACCGCGTGACCCATTCCGTAAATGAGCCCCTTTCCGTCAAAGGCTTCTCCCCTGAGTATCTTCGCGAGATAATTCTTAACCTCGTCCTTGTCCTTTGTGTCGCGGACATTCTCACGGATATTCGCCATCATTTCCATTACCTTGATGTTAGCGCCGCCGTGCTTGGGTCCCTTCAGCGAGGACATTGCCGCCGCAATGGTGGAATATGTATCCGAGCCCGACGATGTTACAACGCGCGTTGTGAATGTCGAATTGTTGCCGCCGCCGTGTTCCATATGGAGCATGAGCGCCACGTCAAGCACCTTCGCCTCAAGCTCGGTGTATTTCTTGTCGGGGCGAAGCATAAGCAGCAGGTTTTCTGCCGTCGAAAGCTCGGGGTCGGGGCGGTGGATATACATACTGTCGTTGTTCTCATAATGGTTGTACGCATGGTAAGCGTAAGCCGCAAGCATCGGGAACACCGCAATAAGGTTGATGCACTGATAAAGGCTGTCGGAAAGCTCGCCCGAAAGCGCGGTGCTGTCGTATGAAGCAAGGGTCAGGATACTTCTCGTCATGGAGTTCATTATATCCTTGCTGGGCGCTTTCATGATGACGTCGCGGGTGAAATTCGTCGGCAGGCAGCGGCACTCGCCGAGTATACTGCGAAATTCCTGCGCCTCGGCGTCGGTAGGCATTTCCCCGAAAATGAGAAGATACGCCGTCCGCTCAAAGCCGAACCCATGCTCCCCGTTCATTGCAACAAGGTCCCTGATATTGTACCCGCGGTACCACAGCTCGCCGTCGCAGGGAGTCTGCACTCCGTCCACATTCTTGAAGGACACCATCTTGGAGATGGTTGTAAGTCCCGTAAGAACGCCCTTTCCGTTGACATCGCGCAATCCGCGGTTTACGCCGTACTGCTTGTAAAGCTCGTCGGATATTTTGTCATTATCAACACAGAGCAGCTTTTTTGATTCTGCATATTTTTTTACTATAACATCGTTCATAGGTTTTTACCTCCTGTCGTCAGTCTGTCCGCTGCTGTTTCCTGCTGTGCAGCGGAGCGGGCTTTAGGCAACGCCGCACAATTACCGGCTAACGCCTTTTCCGTCCGCTTACTTGCATCTTTTCCGCCATATTGCACAATTCGTCCTAGCAAGGCGTCAGCCTTGCGTCGTCCTCATTGTACAATCTGACGAAAAATCTGCGGCGCAATCGAACGAAAATAATTATGCGGTGTTGCCTTAAAGAAAAACCGCGCACAAGGCAGGATATGCGCGGCAGCAATAATACTATATCAATTATAGCATAGCTTCATAAAATCTGTCAAGCGGAAAAAAATATCATAGGCTCATTTTCTGTCAAGCCTGTCACTGAATGCGTCCCTGACCTCCGCTTCAATATCTATTTCGGACGGCGGCACCTCTGTCATGCACAGCGCGGAAGTAAGGTTGGTTATTCCCGAAACAATGACGGAGATCCCGATAACGCGCACAAGAAGCCTTGCCGCTCCGAACGGATTGAACACGATAAGCACGCCGCCTATGCAGGCAATTACCGCAGGGATAAGCACTGCCTGCCAGTGCGGCAGACCGACGCGCCTTGCGCTGAGCGCCGACTGTATCTTGAAAATACTGTCGATAAGCACCGTTATACCCGTCACCGAAAGGACAAGCCCCGCTATACCCGCAGGATTGAACAGTATCACCGCGCCTATAAGCGTCATCATCAGCCCTCCCGCAAGGTCGAACCTTACGGCGATAACATCACGGCTCACGAAAAAGCCGATAAGCTTTCCTATGCCCCACACAAGCAAGCCGATACCGATAACCGTTGTGGCAAACTCGATCGAGCCCGTCGGGAATATCAGAAGCAGCAACCCGAGCAATATAACAAGCACGGATAAAATAATACCGCCTGTTTTGGCTCTGCGAAAAAGATTTTTCATATTACGTCATTTCCTTTCCTTAAATGAAATTTACCTTGTAAACCAATTATACCACAGTTGTGGTTAAAATGCAAGCAATTTGGGCAATTTTCACATAAAATTCATCAACACAGCTTGACACGAAAAGCAAAACAGCCTATACTTATATATAATATATCAACAAATTCGGAGGCATTATGAACACCACGGACATCAACACGGGGCTGACCGCAGAGGAAGCGGAGGAACGCGCAAAAAGCGGCAAAAGCAACGGCAGCTTCGACATAAAGACAAAAAGCGTCGGGCAGATACTTCGCAGCAACATCTTCACACTGTTCAACCTTATCAATATAATTCTCGCGGCGCTGATCGTCATGGTGGGAAGCTATCGCAATATGCTTTTCATGGGCGTTGTCCTGTGCAATACCGCTATCGGAATAATTCAGGAAATACGCTCCAAGCGCGTTATCGACAAGCTGTCGCTCATCTCCGCGCCAAAGGCTCACCTGCTGCGCGGCGGGAAGAAAACCGAGCTTCCCGTGTCGGAAATCGTTCTCGACGACATAATGCTGCTTTCCTCGGGTCAGCAGATATGCGCCGACGGGCTTGTACTCGACGGCGAATGCGAGGTGGACGAGAGCCTTATCACGGGAGAATGCGACCCGATAAGGAAGAAAAAGGGGGACGAGCTTCTTTCGGGAAGCTTCGTTACCTCGGGCTCGGTCAAAGCGCAGGCTGTCCGCGTCGGCGCCGACAGCTACTCCAACCGCATAACGAGCGGCGCGAAATACGTCAAGAAGCATTCCTCCGAAATGATGAAGGCTATCAACAGGATAATTTCTGCCGTTTCGGTGTGCATTGTTCCTTTCGGGATAATATTGTTCCTGAAATCGGTATTCATGGCTCAGCAGACATTTGAAAGCGGCGTTGTAAGCACCGTCGCGGCGCTTATCGGAATGATACCCGAGGGTCTTGTCCTGCTGACAAGCGTTGCGCTCGCGGTAAGCTCGATACGGCTCGCGCGGCAGCAGACGCTGTGTCAGGACCTTTTCTGCGTGGAATCGCTCGCGCGCGTCGATATACTCTGCCTTGACAAGACGGGGACTATCACCGAGGGCAGTATGCATACGGAGGAAGTAATTCCATTGGACAGCGGCTTCGACTGCGGCGGGGCGCTGAATGCGCTTGCCTCGGCTTTCACCGACGTTAACCCGACGCTTGCCGCCGTAAAGGAGAAATTCGGCAGCGGCACCGATATGAAGCTTTCCGCCTCCGTTCCCTTTTCCTCCGCAAGAAAATTCAGCGCGGCGGCGTTTGACGGCTACGGGACGGTCGCGCTCGGCGCGCCGGAATTTATCCTGCGCGATATCCCCGAAAAGGTGACCGATATCTCAAAGGAATACAAGCAGCGCGGAATGCGCGTTCTGCTGCTTGCGCACAGCGGACAGAAATGCGGCGCAGACTCCCTCCCCGATGACATGGAAGCAAAGGCGCTCGTTATTCTTTCGGATAAAATACGCAGCTCCGCGCCCGAAACGCTGGAATATTTCAGAAAACAAGGCGTGACCCTGAAGGTAATTTCGGGCGACGACCCGCTCACGGTATCGCGCGTTGCGGAACGCGCAGGACTCGAAAACGCCGCGGAATACATTGATATGTCGACCGTTGCCGAGGAACAAATTCCCGAAGCGGCAATAAAATACACGGTATTCGGGCGGGTGACGCCGTGGCAAAAGCTGGAGCTTGTAAAGGCAATGAAAGCCGCGGGGCACAAGGTAGCCATGACAGGCGACGGCGTGAACGACGTCCTCGCGCTAAAGGAAGCCGACTGCTCCGTTGCAATGCAGTCGGGAAGCGACGCGGCAAGGAGCGTTTCTCAGCTCGTGCTGCTCAACTCCGACTTTGCGTCGATGCCGCTCGCGGTAGAGGAGGGCAGGCGCGTTATCAACAACATTGAACGCTCCGCGGCGCTCTTCCTCGTCAAGACGATATTCTCGTTCCTGCTCGCGGTGATGTTCCTGATACTCCCCTTCCCCTACCCGTTCCGCCCGATACAGATGACGCTGATAAGCGCGCTCACTATCGGCGTGCCGTCTTTCCTGCTCGCGCTTGAGCCCAACCACAGCCTTGTGCGCGGAAAATTCATCTCAAATGTGCTGAAAAAGGCTGCCCCCGGCGGGATAACCGTCGCGGCGGGAATAGGGCTGCTGACGGCGGCGGGTTATATTTTCTCCGTCGCGCAGGAGCAGCTGTCCGTCATGGCTGTCCTGCTGACCGCAGCGGTCGCATTTGCGGTGTTGTGGAATGTGTGCCGCCCGTTCAAGACGTGGCGCGCGGTCATGTTCGGGCTGCTTATCGCCGCGTTCGCGGGGGCATTGTTGCTGTTCGGAGAGCTGTTCTATTTCGTTCCGCTCGGCGCTTCCGAATGGCTGATACTCGCTGTGCTGACTGCGGCGGTACTGCTGCTGAGATGGGGGCTGGCAGTGCTTTTCGGGAAATTGTTCGGGGGGAATTTAAATAATCATTGAAATGTGTATTGACAATTCGGCAGGATTATTGTAAAATTAAAGATGTATATTTATCAAAAAGACACTTTGGAGGTCACTATGGAAAAAGTAACGGTCAATGCAAGCCGCACATACGATATTCTGATTGGCGGCGGGCTTCTTGACAAGGCGGGAGAATTTATCGCAGACGCGGTTAAATCGCGCAGAGCGGCGGTCATAACCGACGACAACGTTGACGGCTTTTACGGAGAGCGGCTCATGAGTTCGCTTGCAAACGCGGGTATTTCGGCGGTAAAATACGTTTTCCCGCACGGCGAGGCTTCAAAGTGCCACAGAACGCTCCTCGGTATATATGACTTTCTCGCCGAAAACGGGTTCACAAGGTCGGATTTCCTTATCGCGCTCGGCGGAGGAGTCGTGGGCGATACCGTGGGCTTTGCGGCGGCAACTTATATGCGCGGCATTGAGTTCGTACAGATACCCACTTCCCTGCTTGCGCAGGTGGACAGCTCCGTCGGAGGAAAGACCGCTGTCGATATCGCGGGCGGAAAAAACCTTGTCGGCGCGTTCTATCAGCCCTCGCTCGTCATCTGCGACACCGATACTCTCAACACGCTGACCCCCGAATTTTACGCCGACGGGCTGGGCGAAGTGGTGAAATACGGCATGATAAAGTCGGCGGAGCTTTTCGATATCCTCTCCGAAAAGGATATAAAGGCGAATATCGCCGACATTGTAAAGCGCTGCGTTACCATCAAGGCGGAGGTCGTAAAGAACGACGAGCGCGAAAAGGGCGAGCGTATGCTGCTTAATTTCGGTCACACACTCGCTCATGCAATAGAAAAATACTACAATTACAGCGGACTTACCCACGGAAGCGCGGTATCTGTCGGAATGAGCGTATTCACGCATATCGCCGAGCGGCGCGGAATGTGCACAGGCGGCACTGCCGAAAAGCTGGACGCTCTCCTCGTAAAATGCGGACTGCCGATAACCGACAGCGCGCCGATGGACGCGCTTTACAGAAATTCTCTCGGCGACAAAAAGCACCTTTCCAACGGTATGAACATCGTTATCTGCTCCGAAATAGGCAAAAGCGCCGTCGTCAGAATGACAGAAAAAGAATACGAAGAATTTCTCAACAGCTAAGGAGAAACCGAATGAACATAGAAATAACACCATCACAGCTCAGCGGCACGGTAGTCATACCGCCGTCAAAAAGCATATCTCACCGCGCGCTTATCTGCGCCGCGCTCTCCGAGGGCGAAAGCGTTCTGCATAACGTCCTCGAATGCGAGGATATCGACGCAACGCGCTCCGCGCTTGAAACGCTCGGAGCGGAGTTCCGCACCGAAAACGGCGTGACCTATGTCAAGGGTATTTCAAATCCGCCAAAAAAGGTCGAGATAGACTGCCGCGAATCGGGGTCAACGCTGCGCTTCCTTATCCCCGTCGCAGCCGCGCTCGGAGTTGAAGCCGTTTTCACCGGCACGGGAAAGCTCCCCACAAGACCGATAACACCCTACCTTGAGGAGTTCCCCAAGCACGGCGTTAAATTTGTATCTGACACAATGCCCTACCATATAAAGGGTCAGCTCACCGCGGGCGTTTTCCCCGTAACGGGCGACATTTCCTCGCAGTTCATCACGGGGCTGCTGCTAGCCCTGCCGCTTGTCGAGGGGAGCAGCACGATACAGCTCACCTCGCCGCTCCAGTCAAAGCCGTATGCGGATATCACCGTAAACTGCATGAAAACCTTCGGCGTGGAAACGCTTGAATTTAACGGAAATTACTCCGTAAAAGGCGTTCAGAAGTACCTCCCGTGCGAATATACCGTTGAGGGCGACTGCTCGCAGGCGGCATTCTTCGCCGTTGCAAACAGGCTCGGCGCAGATATAAAGCTTGAGGGGATAAACCCCGCCAGCGTTCAGGGCGACCGTGCGGTTTTCGATATTACAGACAGTCTGCTTCTTGTCGGGGACAATTACGCGGGCTTTGACGTGGACGCCTCCGATATCCCCGATATCGTGCCGATACTTACTGTGCTCGCCTGCTTTGCGGACAGCACGTCGCATATCCGCGGCTGCAAGCGCCTGCGCATAAAGGAAAGCGACAGGCTCGTTTCTATCTCAACGGTCCTGAACTCGCTCGGCGGCGATGTTAAGATAGTAAACGACGAGCTCGAAATAAACGGCGTAAAGGAGCTGCGCGGCGGTATATGCAGCAGCTTCAACGACCACCGCATCGCAATGTCGCTCGCGATAGCTTCGCAGAAATGCACCGACAAGCTCATTATAACAGATGCGGAATGCGTCGGGAAGTCATACCCCACATTCTTTGAGGATTTCCGCTCCCTCGGAGGTGAATACGATGTCGTCATGCTTTAACGGCGGGATAACCGTTTCGCTCTTCGGCGAAAGCCACGGGAAAGGTATCGGCGTTGTTATCGACAACCTCCCCGCAGGCGAGGAGCTCGACCTTGATGAGATAGCGGCATTCATGGCGCGCCGTGCTCCCAAAAAGGACGGCACGAGCACCATGCGCTCCGAAAAGGATATCCCCGAGATACTTTCGGGATACTTTAACGGGAAAACAACAGGCACTCCCCTCGCGGCGGTCATCATGAACACCGACCAGCACTCGGGAGATTACGGCAACATTTCACACATAGCACGTCCCGCGCACGCCGATTACACGGGCTACCTGCGCTATAACGGCGCAAACGACCCGCGCGGCGGCGGTCATTTTTCGGGAAGAATAACCGCGCCGCTTTGTTTCGCGGGTGCAGTCTGCGCGCAGATACTTGCGCACAGGGGCATTACCACCGGCGCGCATATCCTGTCGGTCAGAAATGTCCGCGACGAAAGCTTTGACCCGATAAACGTCACCGCGCAGCAGCTTGACGAGGTAAAGCGCCGCGCTTTCCCCGTTCTGAGCGATAACGCCGAAACGGAAATGCGCGCGGTGATAAACGCCGCAAGAGAAGCCCTAGACAGCGTGGGCGGCGTTATAGAATGCGCGGCGGTAGGTTTCCCCGCAGGCGTCGGCTCGCCGATGATGGACGGGCTTGAAAACATAATTTCAAGGCTCGTTTTCGCGATCCCCGCCGTGAAAGGCATTGAATTTGGAAACGGCTTCGGCTGCACCGAGCTGTTCGGCAGCGAAAATAACGACGAATTTGCCGTAAAGGACGGAAAAGCTGTCACTGTCACAAACAACCACGGCGGTATCCTCGGCGGAATAAGCTCGGGAATGCCCATAATATTCCGCGCCGCGTTCAAGCCTACGCCGTCTATCTCCCGACCGCAGAAAAGCTTTGACTTCAAGGATATGACAGAGCAGGAACTCGTCATCAAGGGCAGGCACGATCCCTGCGTCGTACCGAGAGCTGTCCCCTGCGTGGAATCGGCGCTCAACATCGCGCTGCTCTCCGCGCTTTCGGACGCACCCGAAACCTGAGCAAACGGAGGAGATATTTTGGAAACACCAAGGATCCGCATAGAAAACATTGACGAAATAAGAGTGCTGGTGTGTCACCTCATATATTCACTGGGGTGCCCGCTGACCAAAAATCAGCTTATTGAGATAACCTCTCTCGAGGAGGCTGTCAACTACTTCAACCTTATCGAAGCATTGGACGGCATAGGCGACCGCCTCTGCATTGTCGAGGAAGCCGACGGCGAGACCGTTTACTCCAACACAAAGCTCGGAGTCAAGGCTGCGCGCGAGCTCGGCGACACTCTTCCCGCCTCGGTAAAGGAGAAAATGTTCGACGAGGCGGTCAAGGTTTACACCCGCGACGCAATGAAGAAAAAGGGCGCGCTGCTCGCCGTCCGTTATGTCAACAACGCCAACGGCAGCTGCACCGTCGGAATAACCGTAAAGGACGAGGAAACAGGCAGGCAGAAATATTACCTCAGCATTGCCGCGGAAAACTCCGAACGCGCCGAGCTTATCAAGAACAAGGTCAGCAAGGACCCGAAGGCTTTCTCAAAATATCTTGACGATTATTTTGCATAATTACTGCCGCTGTGCTTTCCGTGCAGCGGCTTTTGTCTGCCGAAAAACTCTTATATCATACTGTAATTGTATTTTTTTCGTCAACCGCTGTTATAAACTTACAAATAATATTGAAAAAAACCGAATTATATGCTATAATGATTATAACTGTAAAGATAATTCAGGCATTTCCCAACCGAAAGGCGGCGATACCGCATGAAAAGGCCCGAGTTTGTCCGCGTCCTGAACGATCTGATAATGGGCGAGGATCTGGATATCAAGCATAAGCTTCAGAATATGCTCCTCACCATAAGCATGATCGGGAGCTGCATAACCATAACCATTGCTGTCATCATCAATGACAACTTCGCAAATATTCTTCTTTCGCTGTTCTGCCTTGCAATGCAGTTCGTCGCATTTTATTTTTCGACTGTAAAACGCAGTAAAAACGTCGGAATGATGATCGTTTTCATTACGATAAATCTTATAGTATTCCCGCTTATGTTCTACGGCAACGGCGGCGTGTACAGCGGAATGCCCATCTGGCTTGAGTTCGGGCTTATATACCCGTGGCTGGTGAGCGAGGGCGCTGTCTGTATCGTGATGTTCGTCGTGAATATGCTGGTAACTCTGGGCTGCTTCGCAACGCAGTATTTTTTCCCGCAGCTGTTCGTTGTTCCGACAAATTCCGACGTGACAAAATGGGTGATCATTGATACCGTTCAGGTAATTTTCCTCGTCGCGCCGATACTCGGAATGGCGATCAAGTATCAGGTCTATGTGTTTGATCAGCAGAAGAAAAAGCTGCTCGAGCAGGAAAAACAGCTGCGCGACGCGATGAGTATTGCCGACAAGGCAAATTCCGCAAAATCCGACTTCCTCGCGAGTATGTCCCACGAAATAAGAACGCCCATCAATGCGGTACTCGGCATGGACGAAATGATACTGCGCGAATGCAATGACGACGCTATCCTCAGCTACGCCGCGAATATCCAATCGGCGGGACAATCGCTGCTGGCTGTCATAAACGACGTGCTCGACTTCTCAAAGATCGAATCGGGAAAGCTGGAGCTTTTCCCTGCGGAATACAGCATTCAGAAGCTGATGAACGACTGCTACAGCATGATGATCATGCGGGCGGAAAAGAAAAATCTCCTGTTGGAGATACACAACGACCCCGAGCTTCCCTCAAAGCTTATCGGCGACGAGATAAGAGTAAGACAGATAATTCTCAATCTTCTGACAAATGCGGTAAAATACACCTCGGCGGGAAAGGTCACAATGACGCTTGATTTCACAAGGACTTCCGAGGACAGCATAATGCTTGAGGTCAGCGTCCGCGATACGGGTATGGGAATATCGCCCGAAAATCAGCGGCTGCTTTTCAGCGACTTTAACCGCCTTGACGAAACAAATAACCGTCATATTGAAGGAACTGGTCTTGGACTAAGCATTACAAAGCGCCTTGTTGACAGAATGGACGGTAAGATCGGGGTTGAAAGTACACCGGGCGTCGGATCGGACTTCCGGTTCGAGATTCCGCAGAAAATAGCCTCGGAAAAGCCGGCGGGGCTTTTCACGGAAAACCGCAGCGAGTCCATCGGAAAAAGCAGGGATCACCGCGAAAAATTTCAGGCGCCCGCGGCGAGAATACTTGTCGTTGACGATGTTAAGCTCAACATTGACGTGCTCAAGGGTCTGCTGAAAAGCACAAAGGTGCGTATCGACGCCGCATACAGCGGCAGAGAGTGCCTCGGTCTGGTTCAGAAGTACACCTACGACCTCGTTTTCATGGATCATCTAATGCCCGAGATGGACGGCGTTCAGACGCTGGAAAATATGCGCAGGCTTGTCGATTGTCCTAACCACAACGTTCCGGTAATAGCGCTTACGGCTAACGCAATGGCGGGCGCAAAGCAGGCATACGAGGAGTACGGCTTCGCGGATTACCTCGCAAAGCCCGTTCAGAGCGACAGGCTGGAACAGCTGCTGATGGACTACCTGCCCGCTGACCTTATTCTTCCCGTTGAGGATAATCCCACAGGAAAGATAAAGAGCGCTGCGCACACAGATGATGTCCCCGAATTTGACAGCGAGGCGGGGCTGCGCTGGTGCTGCGGCGACAAGGAGCTGTACTGCAAGATACTCTGCATGGCAAACATTGACACAAGAGCAGTGCAGCTTGACAAGGCATTCCGCAGCAGCGACTGGCAGGAATATACGAAGCTGTGCTGCGGTCTGAAAAGCACTTCAAAGACAGTCGGCGGCGAAAGGCTTTCGCTGCTTGCCTCAAATATGGAAAAAGCCTCTAAGTCTGGCGAGATATCATTTATTCGCGAAAATCACAGATTGCTGATAGACAGCTGCCGCAACCTCGAAAAGGCGGCAAGCCAATATCTTTACAGCAAAAATAACTGAGGGAGATAAGTACAGATGAAAAAAAGGATCATGGTTGTCGACGATGATATGCTCATATTGAAGCTATGCGAGTTCATACTCACCCATAAAGACTATGACGTCGTGACCGCTCAATCGGGAAAGCGCTGTCTGGAATATCTGCGCGACAAGAACAATCCCCCTGTCGACTGCATTCTTCTCGACATCGAAATGCCGCTTCTTAACGGGTTCAACACACTGTCAAGCATTCGTCAGTCGGAATCGCTTATGGAAATACCCGTTATGTTCCTGACCGCAACGGCTACCCCCGACGCAGTAAAAGAGGCTATCCGTCTGGGCGTATCCTCCTACCTCAAAAAACCGTTCCGCCCCGATGACCTTGTAGACAGAGTTGCACAGCTTCTTGCAGATAACAACAAATAACAGGGGGCTTTTCATATGGTGTACAACATCTATTTTGAAGTCGCGTCTATTGTTTATCTGGTCGTACTGAACCTCTACATAAGGCTTCAATTCACCGCCGAATCGCAGAGCAACAAATATTTCCGACGCCTTGCCGCGAATATGCTTCTGGCGGTAATACTGGATGTGTTGACCGCCATTACAATAAGCTACTATCAGTTTGTGCCGATTTGGGCGAACACTGCGATCAACACCGCCTACTTCATATCCGATCTGCTGCTGGAATATGTTTTCGTTATGTACTGCACCTGCGCGACATTCGGAACGACGAAGAAATTCTATATCCCGCAGATATTCCGTACCATAGCGATAATATGCACCGCGATCCTGTTTATAAACCTGTTCACCGGCTGGGTGTTCTACTTCGACGAGAACGGCTATCAGCACGGTCCGATATATATGATGGTGCATATAGTTCCGCTTGCGGAAATTGCCGTCACAGGCGGCATGATGCTGCTGAATTACCCAAAATTCAACAAAAAACAGCGGCTTTCCATCATTTTGTACATTTTAGTGCTGACATCGGGCTCGGTGGTACAGCTTCTTTTCCCCGATATCCTGTTTATTCTGTTCACTGCGTCTATCGGTCTTATGCTGCTTATGTTCGCGATGGAAACGCCCGACTATCAGGCGCTCAACCGAACAATGAAGGAGCTTATCGCCACCCGCGACAAGGCTGAGGAAGCAATGGTTGCCGCGCAGAACGCAAGCCGCGCAAAAACCGATTTTCTAAGCAGCATCTCCCATGAGATACGCACGCCTATCAACGCGATCCTTGGCTATAACGAAATGGTGCTCAGGGACACCCGCGAAAAGGAGATCGAGCAATACTGCGGCAATATTCAGAGCGCGGGAAAAGCGCTGCTGTCAATGATAAGCGACATGATGGACTACGCCGAAATCGAAAACGGCAGCATAAACATTGAGGAAAAGAACTACTCCACCGCGTCAATGATTTCCGACATTACAATATGCGGAAAATTCTTTGCCGAAAAAAAAGATATCGAGCTTCGCATAAATGTTGACCCGAATGTCCCCAAAGAGCTTAACGGCGACAGCGTGCGCATAATCCGGATATTTGTAAACCTGCTGTCCAACGCCGTAAAATATACGGAGTTCGGTCACATTGACATCGTGATAAAGTGGGAACCCGAAAGCGAAACCGAGGGTATGCTGTACGCGGAAGTCACCGATACGGGAATAGGAATGCAGGAAGAGGAAATCGAAATAATAACCGCGGCATTCCGACGCGGAAACAAAAAGCGTATCCAGAATATTCAGGGCATAGGGCTTGGGTTAACGATAGTTACAAGGCTGCTTTACATGATGGGCAGTTCACTGAATATCAAGAGCGAATACGGCAAGGGAACCTCCGTCAGCTTCCGCCTGAGGCAGGGGGTAGTTGACGCCGAACCGCTCGGGGATATCGACACATCGGGAGCTGTGCCCGATAAAGGAGCGCTTAGCCCCGGATTTACCGCACCCGACGCAAGGCTGCTTGCGGTCGATGACAACATTATGAATCTGGAGCTCTACCGCGGCAGCCTGAAGGACACAAAAATTCAGATCGACACGGCGGTAAACGGTATCGAGGCGCTGGAACTTATCAGCAGATACAAATACGACCTGATAATCCTTGACCACATGATGCCGCTTATGGACGGCATGGAAACTCTTAAAACTATCAAGAAGCAAAATCTCTGCGACGATGTGCCTATTATAGTTATCACGGCAAACGCCGTATCGGGAGAAAAGAGCATCTACCTCAACGCTGGCTTTGACGATTACCTCTCAAAGCCGGTTTCAAGCCGTCAGCTTCTCGAAACCGTCAGAAAATATCTGCCTGCCGAGCTTATACAGCCGGATAACGGTGAAACGCCATTTAAGGAGGAATCCCTCCCCGCAGCAAGCGCCGCAGAACGTCTGTCCGCATTCCTCGACGTTAACTCTGCCATGGAGTTCTGCTGCAACAATGAGGAATTTTATCTTGAAATCGTGAAAACCTATCTTGAGGAAAACCGCATTGATGACATACGGAAATACCTCGCCGAAAATGATATTGACAACTACCGCATACAAGTCCACGCGCTGAAAAGCGGCTCGCGGACGATCGGCGCAAACGAGCTTGCCGAGCAGGCGCTCAAGCTTGAAATGGCGGCGAAAAGCATTGACACCGCCTTTATTCTTGAAAACACCGAAGCGCTGCTGAACAATTACAGCGAGCTTATGGAACGTATCAAATCCGCGCTTAACGAACCGCTCGAAGAAGCGGCGGAGTGCAGCGGGCTGAGCCTGCTTTATATCGACGACGACCTGATGTTCCGCAGCCTTGTGGAGCGTATGCTGCAAAGCAGCTTCGGAAAAATAACGACCCGACAGTCCGCAGAGGAAGCGCTTGATATGCTGAATAAGATATCCTCGCAAGCGCAGGAAAACGGCAGTTCTCCCGAACTCCCGCAGATGATCCTGCTTGACCTTAACCTGAAAGGAATGGACGGGCTGACAATGCTCAAAACGCTCAGGGCTGATGCTCTTTACAGAAGCATACCCGTTGTTATTTTCAGCTCCGACGACGACAGGGAAACACAGCTGAAATGCCTGCGCGCGGGAGCGGCGGATTTTATCATCAAGCCCACCGATTGGGAGATACTCACCGAGCGGCTGAAACGTTTATCTCCCGCGTCCGCATAATTTAACAGTCCCCTACAGACACAATAAACAAGCTCCGTTCAACAGCGCGAACGGAGCTTGATTTTTTTATGGTTCATTCGCAGGCAAGCGATAATGCAGTATCGTAAGGCAGCGGCTTGCCCCATACATAACCCTGAATGAAATCACAGTTGTTATCCTTCAGCTTTGTAAGCTGCATTGAATTTTCGACGCCCTCCGAAACCACCTCGCAGCCCATAAGGTGACCCATTGAAATTATAGCGTTAACAAATTCGCATCTCTGCTGATCGCTTTCTATGTCATCAATAAGGCTCTTGTCTATTTTGAGCAGATTTACGGGCATCTGTGACAGGTAATTCAGCGAGGTATAGCCTGTCCCGAAATCATCAAGAGCGACCTGAATGCCCATTGCGCGCAGCTTCTTGATGTTTTCAACGGTTATTTTGATAGACTTCACCATGCAGTATTCGGTAATTTCGATCTCAAGATTCCCTGCGGGAAATCCCGTTTCGCTGAGGATCTTTTTAATTCTGTCGGGGAAATCGAGCGTGCCGATATTTTTCGCTGACACATTGACAGATATAATAAGCTCGGGGTTTTTGTCGGTTACAATGTCCTTAAATTCCCTCATGGCTCTGTGGAGTACATAATCGTCAATGGAAATGATATGCTTACCCTTTTCGGCAACGGGTATGAACTCGCCCGGGCTTATCAGCGTACCATCGGGCAGCTTCATTCTTATCAGCGTTTCAAATCCGCGCAGCTTCTTTCCGTCAAGCTTGTACTGCGGCTGGTATACAAGGAAGAAATAGTCGTTTTCAAGACCCTCCTTGATAAGGTGCTCAAGCTCCATTCGGCGCTTTGCTTTTTCTTCCATTCCCGGCTCAAATACGACGGCGTTCGGGGAGTTCTTTCTGACCGCCTCAAGCATTGCCATATCCGCGTAGTTTATAAGCTCCTCATAATTTTTGCTGTCAACGGGATAGGAGGATATCCCCGCAAAAACGGATAAGTAGCAGTCGAGAACGTCGTTTTCCTCCGAAAGGACAATTTTCTCCGCAAGTATCTGCAAAATGTTGTTAGCGTCCCTTTCGGCGTTCTCGGTGTTTTTCAGAATAACAATAAATTCGGCGCCGCCGCTTCGGATTATCGTGCCCTTATCGCCGAAGTAGTCCTGAAGCAGCTTTGTTATTTTTTTGAGGATAAGATCACCGTATACATGACCGTAGCTGTCGTTGAGAAGCTTAAAATTGCCGATCTCGATATTGATAAGGTGGAACGCCTTTTCGTCCTCGATAAGCGATGTCATGCGCTGATATAAACCGCGGCGGTTAAGCAGTCCGGTAACGACATCGGTGACCGCGTCCCTGTCCTGCCTTGCGAAAATAATACCGAGCCATGCGATAGTGACCATGTAAAAAATAAGATTGAACAGACCCGCAAAGGGCAGATAGTCGCTCCCGATGATTATTATGCGGACAAGGTTAATAAGCCCCAGCCCGAGAAGCACCATCGAGGTAATAATGCCCTTCTTCTTATTTGTTCTGACAAGGAACAGGCACACCGCATACTGAAACGCAGAGCAGACGCCGCTCAGCGTTGAGAGATCATTCATGCTCAATACTGCCATCATTATCTGAAGCACAACGAATAACGCTATACCGATTATGTACTTTATTCGCGCTTTGGTTTTCTGCTTTATTTCCAAAGATATATGACCTCCGATGAAAGTTATACTGTTATGAATACTGCAACGAAATTATTACTTAATTAAAGTATATCACACTTTTTAAAAAATTTCAATACTAAATTATACCGATTTACATAATTTTCTTCCTTTTCTGCCGTATTCGGTAATATTTTAGGAATTTTGGTCGGTCAATTTGCGGGTGACTTTTCGGGCAGTAAAAAGTGGTATACTAAAAAACACACAGCAAACCAACGCGGTAAGGCGATACTTTCATTTGTAATAAAAATGAGAACCGCGTACCGAATAAAATACCAATGAAAAGGAGCATACATATGAGCGGCACAGCAGACTACTTAAATGATATTATTATCACCGACGGAATGGAGAAGCAGGCATTCACCGACAGTTATTATGAGCTGTTCAGGCTTCTCGGCAAGGACGCAATGCTGAAACTTTACGAAAACTACCGCGGCGACAAGATAGACTGCCCAATGAAGCTGTACCGCGCGGAATTTATCGCCGACCTTGTTTCCGAGGAAACGGACAGGCGCAGGCGCGCCGAGATCGCCCGCGCGGGTGGCTACGCCCTGAAATTCATCGAGAGCATAATTCAGAAGCGGAAAAAAGTGTCCGAAAAGTGATTTACAAAGAATGAAAAATATGTTATATTATAATCATCGACAGGATTTTCACAAAAAGGAGTGACACACCATGCCTTTCATATTGATGAGGAACGATATAACAAAGGTTCACGCCGACGCTATCGTAAACGCGGCGAACACTTCCCTGCTGGGCGGCGGCGGTGTTGACGGCGCTATTCACAAAGCCGCAGGACCGAAGCTGCTGGAGGAGTGCAAATCAATAGGCGGCTGCCCTGTCGGGGAAGCGCGGATAACCAAGGGCTACGATATGCCATGCAAGTTCATAATCCACACGGTGGGACCGATATGGCGCGGCGGCACGAGATACGAGGAAGCGTTCCTTCACCACTGCTACACAAACTCGCTGCGGCTTGCGCGGGATCACGGCTGCAAGTCGGTGGCGTTCCCGCTTATTTCGGCGGGAGCTTACGGCTTCCCGAAGGACAAGGCGCTTGCGGTCGCTCAGCGGGCTATAAAAGACTTCCTGAAAAGTAATGACATGGAAGTGATACTTGTCCTGTTCGACAAAAGCGCGTTCAGGATAAGCAAGGAGCTAAGGCTCAATATTCAGAGCTATATCGACGACAAGTATTCGGAGGAGCATTATCCTCTCGAATGCGAAGCCGATATGGCGAGGTTAAACGCTGTATCAACAAGAGAGTACACCCCTGAAAGGCAGGCATCGGCGCGCTTTAAAAAAATATCTGCGCCCAATATTGACAGCCTTAAAAAACGCCTTAACAACAAGGATATTTCTTTCGCAAAGAAGCTTTTCGGCATGATAGACGAACGCGGCATGACCGACCCCGAGGTCTACAACAGGGCAAACATAAGCAAGCAGGTTTTCTCGAAAATGCGGAAAGACGAAAAATACCACCCGAAAAAGAACACGGTGCTTGCTCTTGCCGTTGCGCTGAAGCTTTCCCTCGCCGAAACCAACGAGCTGCTTTCCTATGCGGGCTATACCCTCGCCGCCAACGACAAGGTTGACATCGTTGTATCCTATTTCATTGAAAAAGGGGTATATGATATCTTTGATATAAACGACGTACTTTTCGACTTCGACCTTACGCTTCTCGGCAGCTTATAAGTCAACCTGCGGTTGACCTAATTCCCGACGGAATATGTTATGATTATTACAGCGGATAAAGAAGCCGCAGGACAACCGGTGAAACGCTTGTCAAATCAAATTCGCCCCGTTCAGGCTCGCATAAACACGCGGGGGAATTTGACAAGCGCGTACCCAACATATTCCAAAAGGAGAGGTCATCATGAGAGAAAATCTTACGGAGCTTGTGTTCATACTTGACAGAAGCGGTTCAATGCAGGGGCTTGAGGCTGACACTATCGGAGGGTTCAACTCACTGATAGAAAAGCAGCGAAAGGAAAACGGCGAGGCGTATGTTTCGACAGTCCTTTTTGATAACGAGTGCGAGGTCATTCACAACCGCGTTAATTTAAGGGACGTCCTGCCGCTCACCGACAAACAGTATTACACAAGAGGTTCCACTGCCCTGCTCGACGCTGTGGGGGGAGCGGTGCGCCATATCGGGCTCGTCCACAAATACGCGCGCCCCGAGGACGTTCCCGCAAAGACGCTGTTCATCATCACAACGGACGGCATGGAAAATTCGAGCAGGCATTACACCTACGAAAAGGTTAAATCGCTTATTGAGCGGCAGAAAGAAAAATACGGCTGGGAGTTCATCTTCCTCGGCGCGAACATTGACGCCGCAGAAACAGCGGTAAGCATGGGTATAAACAAAAACCGCTGCTCCGACTACATAAGCGACGAAATGGGAACAGCGCTGAATTACAAAGTCCTCAGCGAGCTCACGTCGGCGGTGCGCGCGGGCGCAGGAATAGCCCCCGACTGGAACAAGCGCATTGCGGACGACTTCAGGCGCAGAAAGCGCTGATATCGCTCGGCAAAGAAAAATGAACAGCGCATTCCCGCTGAATTGACACATAAGCTAAACCGCCTTCTACTTCGGAGGGCGGTTTATTTTTGCAATAAATCAAGCCATAAAATGGGTATGAAATTGGCACATAATATAGGATTTTTTCTGAATTGAATTGTGGTGTATATTCATGCTATAATCATGCCGAAGGAGGAACAAAATATAATGGAAAAAATTTATGACACAGCAACAAATCTCAACACTCTAGATGAAAAAGAGGTTTACGAGGTGTTCAATGTTGAGGGTAACGAGGCAGATGCCCTTACCGACAGCTATTTCGAGCTGTATCGGCTGCTCGGTACGGAAGCAATGCTGAAGCTCTACAAGCACTACCACGGCGACAAGATAGACTGCCCGATGAAGCTGTATCGAGCGGAATATGTCGCCGACCTCGCAAAAGGCACCAAGGACCGCCGAAAGCGTGCGGAGATAGCCCGCGCGGGAGGTTATGCGCTGAAATTCATCGAGAGCATAATCCAGAAGCGGAAAAAGGAAGGATAAATTTGTCCTGCATCAAACAAAAAGGAGAACTACATAATGCTTAAAACAAGAAAACGTTTTTTATGCCTGCTGACCGCCTCGGCGATACTGCTTAGCGGCTGCGCTTCAAAATCGGGCTCGGGCGGTTCGGGCAGCGGCTCGGGTAACACGGGCAGCAGCTTGAGCAATGTGCTCGGCGAAAATGCTTCCTCAAGCGACCCGACCGTCAACATGGTCAAAAATCATGCCTTTGACTCCGATTATCCCGATACTCCGTTTGTTGACGTTATCAACAAATTCGTTGATTCGCCGCAGTGGATGATAAAGTCCGAGGGCGGCGCCGAAAGGGTCACTGTCACAG
>JBJFHP010000044.1:0-19576 GCA_051893715.1 Oscillospiraceae bacterium | reverse complement strand
CACGGAACGCCCCGCCCGAAGCACTCGCCCACGCACGGAACGCCCCGCCCGAAGCACTCGCCCACGCACGGAACGCCCCGCCCGAAGCGCCCCCACGCGCGGAACGCACCCCGCACGGAATCTTTCCATGCACGGAACGCCCCCGCCCGCAATACTCCCCCCACGCCCGCAACCCCCCCGCCCCCCAATGCGCATTTTAGTCAAACTTCCCGCCGCGCAGTTGTGAATTTAACCAAAAATTACTACATATCCGCGGAAAGTTTGTGAAATGTGGTGACAAATTTCTGTTTTTGTGTTATAATCATATCAGGAAAAGGTCAACGCGACACTTCGGAGGTGTATAAATATGGCTAACAGGATCATCACGATAACAAGGCAGTACGGCAGCGGCGGCCGCGAGATCGGGCAGAAGCTTGCCGAGCGGCTGGGAATTGAATTTTACGACAACAAGCTGCTTGACATAGCGGCGGGCGAAAGCGGCATTCACAAGAACCATTTCGAGCAGAACGACGAGCGCCGCACCAACAGCTTCCTCTATCTGCTCTCGACAACCTACGGTCAGGGCGGAGTGCCGTTCGACGACACGCTTTTCTTCGCGCAGCTGAACGCTATTCAGAAGATAGCTTCCGAGCAGTCCTGCGTTATGATCGGGCGCTGTGCCGACTACGCGCTGCGCGATTTCAGCAACGTCGCGAACCTGTTTATCAGCGCGCCGTTCGAGGACAGGGTGAAGCGCGCGGTCGAGGTATACAATATCGACGAAAAGCACGCCGCCGATTACGTCAAGCGCATCGACAAGCAGCGTACTTCCTATTACAACTACTACGCCGACAAGCGTTGGGGCAGCCCGCAGAATTATCAGCTCTGCCTTGACAGCTCCGCGCTCGGCATTGACGGGTCTGTCGATATTATCGCCGACTTCCTTGACAGGTATTTCGGCAAGTGAACAAAAACAAGAGCCGCCTGCGATCGAGTTGACCGCAGACGGCTCATTTTTATTGTCTTAAATTATTCGGAGATAGTTTTCTTTTCCTCGGGCATATCCACGCTTGCCTTCTTTGCCCTTGCGAAAAGGTCGTCCGCCTTTGCCGCGTCAACCTTCGTAAGCAGCGACACAACAATAACGCATACCATAGCAAGTACAAACGCGGGAAGCAGCGAGTAGATACCCGTTCCGCTGAAGAACGACTCCCAGATGATAACGCCCGCGCCGCCCGAAATAATTCCTGCGACTGCGCCCTGAATTGTCATTCTCTTCCAGAACAGCGAAAGCAGCATCGCCGGACCGAACGCCGCGCCAAGACCTGCCCACGCATAGGAAACAAGTCCCATTACCGAGCTGTTGGGGTCAAGCGCAATGAAGTACGCGATTATCGCAACAACGATTACCGCGCCGCGCGAGATCCACATAAGGGTCTTTTCGCTTGCCTTTTTGTTGAACAGCTTAAACATATCGTTGGTGACTGCCGAGGAAGTAACAAGCAGCTGCGAATCCGCCGTGCTCATTATTGCCGCAAGAATAGCCGAGAGAACTACGCCCGCAATAAGCGCCGGAAGCAGCGACGAGGACAGGAACATGAATATCTTCTCGCTGTCGTTAATGGCTTCGAACTGCGCAAGCAGCGCCTCGTTGCCCTCCGCATGGAGGAACAGCATACCGAATATTCCCACAAGAACAGCCGCGCCGAGCGTTACAAATACCCATATCGTCGCGATAATGCGGGATTTCTTGATAAGGTCGCTGCTCTTTATTGCCATAAATCTTACGAGAATATGAGGCATTCCGAAGTAGCCGAGTCCCCATGCAAGTCCCGAGATTATTGTCGTAACAGCAAGAGAACCGTCGGGGCTGTGGATAAAGCTGAGGTAATACTGCGAGATAACGCCGTCGGTCTGAACCTGCGCGAACGTTGCGCCGAGGTCGGGAACGTTAACAATTGCAACAATCGGAACAATAACCAGCGCCGCAAACATGAGCAGACCCTGAATAAGGTCAGTCCAGCAGACAGCGATAAAGCCGCCGAGGAAGGTGTAGCTGATGATGATAAGCGCGCCGATCGTCAGCGAGAGGGTGTAGTCCGTGCCGAAAACGAAATTGAAGAGCTTCGCGCCGCCGCTGAACGCGGAAGCGGTATAAATAAGGAAAAAGAAGAAGATTACCGCCGCGCACGCAAAGCGTATAACGGGGCTCTCCGTGAAGAAGCGCTTCTGGAAATATTCGGGGATAGTGATGGCGTCGCCCGCCGCGTAGGACATCTTGCGAAGCCTTGAAGCAACGATGAGCCAGTTAAGATATGTACCGATGAACAGACCGATAGCTATCCAGCTTTCGGTAAGACCGCCGACCATTACCGCCCCGGGAAGTCCCATAAGCAGCCAGCCGCTCATATCCGACGCCTGCGCAGAAATAGCAGTCGTCCAGCTGCCAAGCTGACGTCCTCCGAGAAAATAGTCGGACACGCTCTTTGATTTGTTAAAGGAATAGATGCCTATTCCGAGAATAACGAGCGCATACACGACAAATGCTATAATAGTGAATACATTTAGCTCCATATGGTATCTCCTTTTTTTAATAATACTTTATCATTTTAACATACTTCCGTATTTATTGCAAGTGCTTTAGCGCTTTTTTTCATTTTTGCTTCTTTTTTTCGGAAAAATGACGTATTTATGCGCTGTTTTATGGAAGTTTTGCATAATGCCTGTGCAATTTTGCATTTTCGGGCAAACAAAAGCTCCCGCCCTTTCGGACGGGAGCTGTACATTCAAGCGTAATGCGAAGCGCCGGATTACGAGTAGCGCTTGTTGTAGAGGTAGCTGTCAACTTCCTTAACGGCAAACATCGGAATAATTCCGAGGCAGCTTATTACCGACAGGATAAACAGAACGCCTGCGATGATGTAGTTGTAACCCATAAATCCGGGGTTAGCCGCAACAAAAGCGCTGCGCGCGTTGAATACAACGAAAATGCTCGAGAAGTTGCAGGAAGCGACCACAAGGTACAGAGCCAGCGCGCCGAACTTTGTGAAGCCGTATCCGCCCAGCATAGCGAACGCAACAAACAGCGTGATACCGCCGTAAACGATGAAATACATATAGTCCATCGCGCCCATAACGAAGGTGCTGTACTGAAGTCTGTCCCACATAGCGACTGCCGCAATGGTGAGAACGAAGCTGAGGACAACAGAGCCTGCGGCGATAAGAACAGCCATTGCGGGCTTCTTTTCCTCCGCGCTGAACTTAAAGCCAAGCTTGCCCTTAACGATATTGAACGCATAGACAGCAAGCACAGCGGCAACAACGAACGCAAGAATAAGGCATACCGTCTTTATCCACCACGAGGTTGTCATACCGTTCTGACCTACCCACTCGATAGCGTCGGCGTCGCCCTGCTTAGCCAGAGCCTTCATGGGGTTATATGTGCGGAAGATCCAGAGGATCTTGGTAACAACGGCGAAGAGGTTGGAAAGCGCAGCCGCGCCGCCGAACGCAAGGAAGAAGTAGGTCGCCCAATCCGCCTCGCGGACGTACATGATAGCCGCCGTAAGCGCAACGCCGAGCAGCAGCACGAGAATGTAGCCCTGTGTGAGAGCCTGATCGTTCCAGCCGAGGAAGATAGACCAGTTGATGCCGTATGCGCCCATTGCGAAGCTTTCGAGAACGACCAGCGCAAGCATCATCACGAACATGACGCCGCCCTTAATGCCGCGCTTCTTCATGCCGGCGATCTGTTCGGGAGTAAGCAGCATATCGTCAGCATATTCGAGCGAGTTAAGATAAACGAAATAAATGCACCCGATAATGCAGAGCACCGCGTCCGCAATGCCGAATATCCTCATGGAGTTTCTGACATTTGCGAAGGGAACAAGGACAGGAACAAGGCCGATAACAGCCTTTGCCCCGAAAACAGCGGTAAGATAGCTCTTTGCAAACGCGAAGCCCTTATAGAAGAACAGCGAGAGCAGTATCGGAACACCCGTTATAACAAGGTAAATAAGAACGATATTCAGAATGGTGGACGAAAGGGAAAGAATTACCTGATTTTCGGCAAGCTCCTGCGCGGAAGCGAAGGTCTTTCCGAAAAGCTTTACCATGTAGGTTATTCCCTTTTCGTTAAGTTCGGCATTGTTATAAACAGGGGAGATGAACAGCGGATTTATAACAATAAAGTAAGCAACAACAGCCTCAATGACAGAAAAGGCGGACACAATGATCGCAAGCGTCTTGTTTGTCAGTCCCTTTGCCGTTGAGGAATCGTTTACAGCCATAGCGTTTGACATAAAAACTAATCCTCCTAGAATAGCCCGCCCGCACATTCTCCCACGCACAGAGAGGGCATGATATAATGCTTCGTATAAATTATAACACAACCGACGCTTATTTGCAAGCAAAAAGCACAATTTCCGCTATGCGCTTTTGTACAAACTTTGCGAAATATATTTGTGCAATAACGCTACTTGACATTTTTTCGGTGAAATTATTAAGCCGGTTTTAGGTCATTACCCAAAGATTTTAAGGTAACGCCGTAAAATTATTATGCGGCGCTGCCGTTACTTCTTTTGGGGCGCGGGCGCTGTTCCGGGCTTTGCGGGAGGCTGCTGCGCGGGGTTTGCCTGAACATTTCCCGCGGCGTTGATGTTCTTTCTTAACAGGCGCAGGTCGTTAAGGTCGCGCGCCATGAGCTCCTCTACCCTGGCCAGCATATTGTCCGCAAACGCGTTCGTTGAGGTGTGGATATCCTTTGCGCGGTTCTGCGCAACGCTTATCGCCTCGGTCGCGCGGCGGCGCGCCTCCTTCATGACGTCGCTCTCCTCGATAAGCTCGGCGCGGCGCTGCTCCGCCTTGCGGATAATGTCCTCGGCTTCCTTCTTGGCGTCGCTGATTATCTTGTTCTTGTCGGCAACGACCTTCTTCGCCTGCTGTATCTCCATGGGGAGCACCATGCGCATATCCGTGACGATATTATCAAGCTCGTCGATGTCCACCATGCTCTTTTTCTTGAACGGTATCCTTGTCGCATTGCGGATTATCTCCTCGAGCATTTCAATGTAATCGTCGATAGAATAAGAATTTTCCATGATAATCATTTCCTTTCGCTGTTATTATTTTGTGCGGTTCTGCTCTGCCGCCGTCCGCTTGGCGGCAAACTCCGCTTTAAGCTTGCTGCTTATTTCCTCATGTATCGGCGCGGGAACATATTTCGACAGATCGCCGCCGAACATCGCGACCTGCTTAACCATGCTTGACGACACGAACGTTGTGTTAAGGCTCGCGGGGAGGAACACCGTTTCCGCGCGGGGGTTAAGGTCCTTGTTCGTGTGCGCCATCTGGAACTCGTATTCAAAGTCGGACGTCGCGCGCAGACCCTTGACGATGACGTCGATATCCCTGCGCTGCTTGAAATAATCGGCGAGAAGTCCGTCGTAGCTCGCTATCTCAACGTTTTCCATGCCCTCGGTGACCTTGCGCAGAAGCTCGCAGCGCTCCGGTATGGAAAAGCTGTAGGATTTCAGCGGGTTGATCAGCACGACTACAATAAGCTTGTCGAACATTTTCGAAGCCCTTGAAATTATGTCAAGGTGCCCGTTGGTAACGGGATCGAAGCTTCCCGGGTAGATAGCTGTTTTCATTTAAGCTGCTCCTTTCGTCATTCCTCTTCCCCTGCGGAAATACGGCGGTATATTGTGACAGCCGTTCTTCCGTGGCGGAGCGTTTTCGCTATCTCAAACCCGCCGCTTTCGTGCGGGAGGACGCATTCCTTTTCGTGCTCGCAGATAATGACGCCGTTTTCGGACATCTTCTCGGTCAGCAGCGGGAGCGCCTTTTGTATAAGGCGGTAATTATACGGCGGGTCAAGCAGCGCGATATCGAACACCGCGCGGGTGGACTTCAGGAACGCCGAAAACGGCATATTCGCGACCTTTGCCTGCGGCTCAAGCTGCGTTGTCCGCAGATTTTCCCGCACCGCCTTTATCGAAACCGCCGCCGCGTCGACGAAATAGCACTCCTTTGCTCCGCGGCTGAGCGCCTCGATGCCGAGCTGACCGCTCCCCGCGAACAAATCGAGCACCGTCCTGCCCTCTATTTCAAACTGCACCGCGCTGAAAATCGCTTCCTTTACCCCGTCTGTGGTAGGACGCACAACGTCCGTGCCCTCGACGGTGACGAGCTTTCTTCCGCGCGCCTTGCCTGTGATAACTCTCATTAAAATCTCTCCTGTATGAACCGATACAGCTCCATAGCCTTTTCCTCGCTCACCTTTGCCGCCTGCCGAAGCTGCCCGGGAGTCGCCTCCTTCATCGCCTGCTTCGTTTTGAACGTTTTGAGCAGGGCGCGCGCCTTTGCGTCGCCTATGCCCTTTATCTCGGTGAGCTCCAGCGTGTAGGTTTTCTGCTTGTGCCTTGCCCGCTGGAACGAAATGGAATACCTGTGCACCTCGTCCTGTATATTGGTGAGCAATGCGAAAAGCGGTCTGTTCGCGCTTATTGAAATCTCACCGCCCGCCTTGGCTATGGCGCGGGTGCGGTGCTTGCTGTCCTTGACAAGTCCGAAAAGCGGGACGTCGATATGCAGCTCGTCAAGCACCTCCGCGACTGCGGAGATATGCCCCTTTCCTCCGTCAAGGAGGATAAGGTCGGGGAGCGGCGAAAAGCTCTCGTCCCCGTCAAGGTACCGCTGCATACGCCGCCGCAGCACCTCCTGCATACAGGCGTAGTCGTTCTGCCCGACGACGGTCTTTATGCCGAATTTGCGGTACCCCGCCTTGAACGGCCTGCCGTTGCGGTAGACTATCATGCCGCCTACCATGCCCGTTTCGCCGAAGTTGGATATATCGTAGCTTTCGATGACCTCGGGTATTTTTTCCAGCCCGAGAAGCTCTTTCAGATCCTCCAGCGCTTTTATTTCCTTTGCCGTCCTGCCTGTTTTAAGCGCGAGATATTCCCCCGCGTTGTTTTTCGCGAGCGTTACCTGCGCCATTCCGTCGCCGCGGTGAGGTATCACGAATTTAACGGCGTGACCCGCCTTTTCGCGCAGGAGCTGCGTTATCAGCTCCATATCCTCAAATTCCTCGTCAATGTATATTTCCTTGGGGATATCCTCTCGTGAGGAATAATAACTCAGCAGGAAATCGCGCCGCATCGCCGCGCCGTCGTACTCGTCGCCGATAAAGAAATTCTCCTTATCGACAAGCCTGCCGCCGCGGTATTTGACCACCGCAAAGCTCGCCAGACCGACGTTCTGCGCCGCTCCCACAATATCGTATTCCTGCTTGTAATCAAGTATCTTCTGCGCGTGCTGCAGCCTCGTTATCGCCGCGATACGGTCGCGCAGCTTGGCGGCGCGCTCGAACTCAAGCGCCTCCGCTGCCTCCTCCATCTGCGCGGTGAGCTGCTCGACGGAGGTCTTGCTGCCGGTTCGGAGATAGGTTATCGCTTCGTCGACGATCGCGCGGTATTCCTCCGAGGAAATTTTCCCGCGGCAGACGCCCATGCACTTTTTTATGTGGTGGTTAAGGCAGGGGCGCTCCTTTCCGAACGACGACGGGAAGCTTCTGCGGCAGGTCGGGAGCATGAATATCGTGTTTGCCTCCTCGACAGCCTGCTTTACGGTGTAGCCGCTCGTGAACGGTCCGATGTAGTCGGCGTTCGGGTCGTTGGTGTTGAGCGCGTAGGTCAGGCGCGGGTAGGGCTCGCGCGATATCTTTATATAGTTGTAGCCCTTGTCATCTTTTAATAGTATATTATACTTGGGCTGATGCATTTTTATAAGGCTCGCTTCAAGCACCAGCGCGTCAAGCTCGGTATGGGTGACGATAAAATCAAAGTCGTATATCGTGTCGACAAGCTTCAGGGTCTTGGCGGTGTGCTGCGGGTTGGAGTGGAAGTAGGTCGTGACGCGGTTTTTGAGCGCCTTTGCCTTTCCGACGTAGATTATAAGCCCCGTCTTGTCCTTCATGAGGTAGACGCCCGGTTCGGTCGGCAGCCTGTTCGCCTTTTCCCGTAAATAAGGCAGCCTTTCGTTCAACGCTCTCCCTCCAATAACTGCACAATGATACATAATATATTGTAGCAGATTTTATCGGAAAAAACAAGGTATTTTTAAAAATCGGTTGAAAAAAACCTCGTCTTGTGCTAAAATATGTATTGGCTTGCAATAAATCAGAGATATATAAGGGAAAAGGGATAAAATGGAGCAGACAAAAACCACCTCGCTTTCCTACCGCGAGGGCTTTAAGGACGGGCTCCCGATCGCGCTGGGATACCTTTCGGTGTCCTTCACGTTCGGGATAACCGCTGTCGGAATGGGGCTTTCCCCGCTGACCGCGATACTTATTTCAATGACTAACCTCACCTCCGCGGGGCAGGTCGCGGGCATAGGCATTATCGCGGCGGGCGGCGGGTACATAGAAATGGCGCTCGCGCAGCTCATCATAAATATGCGCTACGCATTGATGAGCCTTTCGCTGTCGCAGAAGCTTGAGGCTAAATATAACCTCCGCGACAGGATAATCACCGCGTTCGGCGTAACGGACGAGGTGTTCGCGGTCGCCTCGGGAAAAGGGCGGGACGTTTCCGCGCGGTATATGTACGGGCTGATAACGCTGCCGTATATCTTCTGGGCGGCGGGAACGGCGGTCGGAGCGCTGCTCGGCGGCATTCTCCCCGACTTCATCAAATCCGCCCTCGGCATAGCGATATACGGAATGTTCATCGCGATAGTTATTCCCCCCGCGAAAAAAAGCCGCGGCATACTCGGCGTGGCGGTAGTTGCCGCGCTGCTTAGCTGCGTGCTGTATTACGTCCCGATATTCGGCTTTATCTCGTCGGGTATTTCAATAATAATCTGCACGGTCATCGCCGCCGCTCTCGGCGCGCTGCTCTTCCCGCAGGATATAAAGGAGGACGGCGAAAATGAATGACGCAGAGTATCTGTTCATAAGCGTCGCGGTAATGGCGCTGGTGACTTATCTTATAAGAATGCTCCCGCTCGCGGCGTTCAGGAAGAAAATCAAATCCAAATTCGTCATGAATTTCCTGTTCTATGTCCCCTACGCGGTATTGAGCGCAATGACTATACCCGCCGTATTCTACAGCAGCGGCTCGATTTGGAGCGCGGTCGCGGGGTGTATCGTCGCGGTGATGCTCGCGTTTTTCGAGAAGGGACTGCTCACCGTTGCGGTCTGCGCCTGCGGCGGTGTTTTCGTGACGGAGCTAATTATGCGGTTCACGGGGTTAATGTAAAGGAGTTAACATATGAAACTGATGTTCGGTTCGGATATACACGGCTCGGCGCTGTGGTGTGAACGGCTGCTCGAAGCCTACCGCCGCGAGGGTGCACAGCGGCTCTGCCTGCTCGGGGATATCCTCTACCACGGACCGCGAAACAACCTCCCCGAGGGACATGACCCCAAAAAGGTGATCGCACTGCTCAACGGCGTAAAGGACGAGCTGCTCTGCGTGCGCGGAAACTGCGACACCGAGGTCGACCAGATGGTGCTGCAATTCCCCGTGCTGTCCGACAGCGCGATGATATTCGCCGACGGGCACACCCTCTTCCTCTCGCACGGACACCACTTTAACCCCGAAGCGCTGCCCCCGCTGAAAAAAGGCGACGTCCTCATAAACGGGCATACGCACGTCCCGAAAGCGGTTGTCGTGAACGGAATACACTGCCTCAACGACGGCTCGGCGGCGCTCCCGAAGGAAAATTCCCCCCATACATATATGGTATACGAAAACGGAGTGTTCACAATAAAGGATATGGACGGGAACATTTTTCTTACCCATGCATTAAATAACGCTTGACAAAAGCGCGGCGTTGTGTTATGATTTATAGGAACAATAGAATATGCCCTTATAAACCGATGACGCGGAAGTAAAAATGTCCGTGCGCCCACAGAGAGCGGCTGATGCTGAGAATGCCGCGGAACGCAGCGCATTACAATGGTCCGCCGAGGGCGCGGTCAAAGGCTCTGCCGAGTATTCCGCGACGTTGTGCGGGCGTTAACCGCAGGGATATATGGGATAAGCTGAATAAAGCGAAGCGTAACAAATTCAGACCCGCGAGTTCGCTCGTTTGAGCGGGTCGAATTTGTTTTATTCAGCGTTCCCGGAGTATCAGAAGCGATAAGGTGGCATAGCGGCTCAGATTTTCTGTCCGTCCTTATAGCAGCGCACTGCGCGTGCTTTAGGGCGGTTTTTTGTTTAAATAACGAAAGGAAGAATTTTCATATGGAAGGAAAAAAGAAGATATTCAGCGGCATTCAGCCCACCAATACCCCCCACCTCGGCAACTACCTCGGAGCAATGGTGAACTGGGTGAAATTACAGGACGAGTACGACTGCACCTACAGCATAGTCGACCTCCACTCCATAACAGTAAGACAAGACCCCGTAAAGCTCCGCAACCAGATAAAGGAAAGCTACGCGCTGCTTATCGCAATGGGACTTGACCCCGAAAAGTCAACCCTGTTCGTACAGGGGCATAACCCCAACCACGCGGAGCTGTCGTGGATACTCTCCTGCTACACGCAGTTCGGCGAGCTGTCCAGAATGACGCAGTTCAAGGACAAGTCCGCAAAGCACCCCGACAATATCAACGCGGGTCTGTTCACCTACCCCGTCCTCATGGCGGCGGATATCCTGCTGTATCAGGCGGATCTCGTGCCCGTCGGCGTTGACCAGTCGCAGCACCTCGAGCTTGCGCGCAATATCGTCCAGCGCTTCAACGGCATTTACGGCGACGTTTTCACCATGCCCGAGGGTTATATCACCAAGACCACCGCAAAGGTGATGTCGCTGCAGGAGCCGACAAAGAAGATGTCCAAGTCGGACGAGAACCCCAACGCCTCGGTATGGATACTTGACGACAAGGACACGATAATCCGCAAGTTCAAGCGCGCAGTCACCGACAGCGAAACCGAGGTATGCGCTCGCGAGGGCAAGGACGGAATAATCAACCTTATGTCAATTTATTCCGCCGTAACAAACAAGTCCTTTGAGGAGATAGAGCGCGAGTTCGCGTGGAAAGGCTACGGCGACTTCAAGCTTGCGGTCGGCGAAGCGGTCGCGGATATGCTCGCGCCGATGCAGGCGGAATTTAAGCGTATCTTCGCGGACAAGGCGTACCTTGAAAACTGCATGAAGCAGGGCGCGGAAAAGGCGTTCAGGGCGTCCCGCAAGACCCTCACCAAGGTTCAGAAGAAGGTTGGGTTTGTTACTTTCTGATACCGCGGCGGCAGCAATTTGTTTAAAAACGAGAAAAACGGCAGGTATATCTCCCGCGCCGTTGTGATAAGTGACAAAAATACGTCCGAAGCAAAAATTACACTTGCATTTTCAGGCGTTTTCTGTTACAATAATATTTGTTACTGAATAATTCAATATCCTATTATAGAGAGGTAGGTGCTCAGAATGGCAAAATGTGAAATCTGCGGCAAGAGTGTAACTTTCGGAATCAAGGTTTCTCACTCTCACAGACGCAGCAACAGAACCTATAAGCCGAACGTAAAGAAGGTAAAGGCTATCGTGAACGGCACTCCCTGCAGAGTTAATGCCTGCACACGCTGCCTGCGCTCCGGTCTTGTACAGAGAGCGGTTTGATTTTAACAATCGGGTTCAACAGATGATATCCCCTGTCACGCGACAGGGGTTTTCTGTTGATAAACCCTGAAAGGGTTTATCTTAATGAATAATGAATAGTGAATAGTGAATAATTTTGGTGTGCCCTGCGGGCACGTTTTTAAAACAATCGGCGGAGCCGATACCACCATTATTCATTCTTCGTTATTCATTATTCAATATTCATTTTTTGTCAAAAAGACTTTTGACAAACTGCTCCCCTGTCACGCGACAGGGGTTTTCTGTTATTGCCCCCTTTACAACGCTTTGCCGTTGTGCTATAATAAAGTAAACAGGCTTAACGCCGAATAATTACCCGAAAAGGAAGTATCACAATGTATAAACAGTTCTCCGACCGCGTTTCGTCGCTCCAGCCCTCCGCAATAAGAGAGATCCTTAAATTCACCGCCGACCCCGAGGTGATAAGCTTCGCCGCAGGCAACCCCGCACCCGAGGCGTTCCCCGTCGACCTTATTTCAAGGCTCTCTGCGGAAATTTTCGCCGAGGAGCCCATAAACGCCCTCCAGTATTCCGTCACCGAGGGCTACGCGCCGCTGCGCGCACGGCTTGAAAACGACCTGCGAAAGGACGGGCTGTTTGCCGACGGCGATATGCTCGTTATGACCTCCGGCGCACAGCAGGCGATAGAAACCACCGCGAAAATACTCTGCAACGAGGGCGACGTCGTTATCTGCGAGGACCCCTCCTTCGTCGGCGCGCTCAACGCGTTCAGAAGCTACGGCGCAAGGCTCGTCGGCGTTCCTATGGACAACGACGGAATGATCCCCGAGCTGCTCGAAAAGGCGTTAAAGGAGAACCCCAACGCGAAATTCATCTACACCATTCCGAATTTCCAGAACCCCACCGGCAAGACTACCACCCTCGAACGCCGCCGCGCAATGCTTGACCTCGCAAAAAAATACGGAGTGTATATTCTTGAGGACAACCCCTACGGCGCGCTCCGCTTCGCGGGTGAGGATATCACCTCGATAAAGCAGCTTGACACCGACGGCCACGTCCTCTATCTCGGGACATTCTCCAAGACGCTTGCGCCGGGGCTTCGTGTGGGTTACCTGCTCGGCTGCGGCGACATCGTGCGCAAGGCGGTGGTAGGGCTCCAGACAAGCACGGTACATACCAATATCTGGGCACAGATGCTCACCTACCGCTTCCTCGAAACGGTGGATTTTGCGGCGCACCTCGAACGCCTGCGCGGTATCTACCGCGCGAAGTGCGCAAGAATGCTGAACGCGCTCAAGGCGGGGCTTCCCGACAGCATATCGCTCACCGAGCCGCAGGGCGGTCTGTTTATATGGGCAACTCTCCCCGACGGCGCGGACATGAACGCGTTCTGTAAGGCGGCTGTTGAGCGCAAGGTAGCCGTTGTTCCGGGAATAGCGTTCTGCGCCGACGAAAGCGCGCCGTCGCAGTCGTTCCGCCTGAATTATTCAACCCCCACAGACGAGCAGATAGACGAGGGAGTTAAGATACTCTGCGAAACGGCGAAGGATTTTCTGAAGTAATATAAACCGTTCGGGGAAGATAACCGTTCTTCCCCGATAATTTTTGCCGCAGGCGCTCCCTCATTTGACAAAAACAAAGCGATGTAGTATAATAAATAAAGTGTGTACAATTACAAATAAAACAATCTGTATAAAAAACACAAAATCCTTGAAACTTTTTTGAAAAAACCGCTGACTACCCATGTGAAGGCGGATAAGCGAGGTGAGATCCGCGTGGGAAATCCAGACACTGACAGCTACTTTGACACCGTATACACCGAAACGTTCAATGCCGTTTCCCGTTTTGTCGTGAGCCATGCGTCACGTTTCCAGGACGCGGAGGATATCATACAGAACGTTTACACCCGCTTTTACAAGCGCATCTGCGCAAAGGGTCATTCCGACATCGACAGCGCGGAGGCTTTCCTCATAAATATCGCGAAATTCGAATGCAGAAGCTTCCTCTCGGGCTTTATAAAGCGCCGCGACAATGTTATGCATATGTCGGATTTCTCCGAGGAAGAAACCGCCGCACTTGAGGCGGAATTATCCCGCGATCAGGCGAGCCTTGAAGATGTGCTTTCCGATAAGATACTTGCGAAACAAATATTCGACGATATAATGAAGTCCGACGAAACGGTCGGAAAAATATTCTACCTGCATTTCGTGTGCGACCTGAAGCTCGACGAGGTAGCCGAGCAGCTCGGGCTGAACCTCTCGACGGTCAAGACCAAGCTTTACCGCACCATAGAAAAGCAGAAGAAAAAATTCGGCATATAATTCAATAATAAAGAAGGGAGGTCGTGCTTTGTGAATAAAAAGGATTTTTATAAGCAGCTTATGAGCGAATACTCGTTTGACGCGGAAGAGATCAGGAAAAACGCCAAGAAAGGCAGAACCGCAGGGCATAAGATCTCTCCGATGTATATAGGGATAACCGCGGCGGCGGCTGTCGTTACCGTTGCGGCGGGAACGGCTGTGTTCAGCCTTGCGGGCAGAAACGACGGCGTGAGCCTTGTCGCGGGCAATACGCTTGCAGCGCTTTCCGATACCCAGCGCCTTGAAAAGGCAATGGAGGAAATACGCCGCAGCGAGGGCAGCAGCGAGCTTACAGACGTTTTCATAACCTTCACCGAGCCGTTCTCCCCCTCTACTGTGCAGGAAATACTCACCTCCCATTCCGAGGGCAGCGTTAACGTTAAAATGCTTTATTTTGCCGACGGAACAAGAGCGGTCGGCGAGGAACAGGTGCGCAGCGGCTTCGCGGGGACAAATAAGATTTCCGGCGCGGTCATAAACTGCGCAGGGTCGCTCATGGTTTCCCTTAACAACGACAGCAACATATTTGCCGTGGAAAAGGTTACCGACAGCGACGATATCTCCGTTGTTTCCCCCATAAACGTTAACACCGAAACGACAGAGCCCGTCTGCACCGATACCCCCGTTAACACCGACAGCGGCAATAACAACAGCATTCTCCCGCCCGACGAGGACACCTCCGCAGCTACGGAGGAAACCATGGACGGCGAGGCGATAGATACGAGCGAGGGCAGCTCCGACGGTACGGCAGAGCCCGATGACACATTCGAAACCTTTGAAACGGAAAGCGTTGTCATCAGCGGCGAGGACACATTTGAAACCACATTCCCCGACAGCACCGAGGAAACGGCCGAGCCGACCGTGCCCGTTACCCCCGACAACAACACGCCGACAGACAACGGCGGTAATGTTCAGGACAACACCACAGAGCCCGCCGAGAAGCTCCCCGCAGGGGTAACTCTCCCGACGGCAGCGGATAAATTCAGCATAGACACCTACATCGAAGCCGACACCGCATTCTTTGTCACCGAGGAAACATTCTTCGTAAAGACCCCCGACGCAATCGCGCTGTACCGTATGAATAACAGCGAGCCCCTGCTTGTCGCCGAGGCTGAATGCTCCGACGCGAAGATATGCTATATCTCCGAAAAGGGCTCGGAAATGCTGATAACAGGCGTCGTTGACGGCAAGCGCAGGAAGCTCTTCCTTGCCGACGCAGGCAGCGAGTCGATAACCGACCTGTGCGCAGAGGATTTCGTCATGGACGGCACTCTCGCGGGCGTTGGCTACAACGACAGCACGGGCACTGTTTACCTTAACGTTAAGGAAAACGGCGTTTATTACGTCAATTCCGCAGAGCTCATCGGCAGCCGCCTTGAGTTCATCGGAATGTGCTTCGAGTCCGAGGCAAAGACAACGCTGCTCGCCTCCGGCGAAAACTCGGTTTACCTTGCGGCAGCCGACGGCTCGCTCACCCAGATATTCAAAATAAGCAGCGACGGCTCGCGCAAGCAGCTTATCTCCGCATTTGACAATAACCCGAAGTTCACAGCGAACCTTGCGTTCACTCACGCGGTGATGACTCCCTCCGATTCCTCGGCGGCAAGCTTCACCGAGATATTTGACCCCACGACCGAATCCTTTATCCGTCTTGATACGCCCGCCTCGTCCGTTTCCTTCGGGGCAAGCAGACACAGCTTCAGCGCCGACGGCAGCCTTTACACCGTAAGCGGCGGCAAGGCAGAGCCCGCAGCGGGAATAGCTGTTATAAAGGATATCGAGTACCGCCGCAGCCTCAGCTCGCAGTATACGACAACAATAGCATACGGCTGCGTTAAGCTGACCCCCGCGGTATTCACAAAGGAGCTTCTCAGCGGAAACGTCGCATTCGGCGACATCACCGACAGCGCGCCCTCCGATATCCGCGCTGCCTTTAACGGAGCGCTCGGCGTGAACAACCTCCTCGCACAGAACAAGGCGGCTTCGTCCGGCATAACAACGCAGGATATGCTGATAAAGTGCATTTCGGTTTACTACTCCGACAGCGCAGAGGCTGCGCTGCGTAAAAAGTGCGGTATCTCCGAATACGGCGCATTAAGCTACAATAACGGCGGACTTACGGCGATAAGCGTTTCCGATACAGCCCTCGTTATCAGCAGCAAAACGGAAAACACAGCCCGCGGAACTCTCTATGTAAAGGCGGGAACATTCTGCGGAAAGACCGCTTACCTTGCGCGCAGCGTTGACCTCGTAAAGGAAAACGGAAGCTGGAAGCTCAATATGGTTCTTTGAGTTAACCTGTAAATACAGCCGCTCCCGATAAAGGAGCGGCTTTTCCGTGTATTAAAATAAGGAGTTTGCATGAATAAGAAGATCGTCCTCGGCGCGGCAGCGGCACTTGTCTGCGCGGCGGGAATTGCCGCTTGGGTAATAATGGCAAGCCTGCGCGCCGATGACCCCCACGCCGAAATATACCTCAACGGCGAGCTGCTCCGCACCGTGAGCCTTTCCGAAAATACGGAATTTACGGTGGATTGCGGCAGCGGATATAATACTATATGTATAAATAATGGCGAAATATACGTTTCCGAGGCGAATTGTCCCGATAAAATATGCGTAAAAACCCCGCCGATATCGGGCGGGGTAATTCCGATAGTATGCCTGCCGCACAGGCTTGAAATACGCGTTGTCGGCGGAAGCGCGGATATCGACGCGATCGGCTGACCCCCGTCACCACTTCCTGTCAAAGCTCGGCAGCTCAAGCATGGGATTGGAGGTTGCAGGCTTGCGGCGCTTGTGCGCGGGGATATGCTCCGAGATATCGAACGCCTTTTTCTCGGGGATATTCTTAAACTGCTCGTAATAATAGGCGATCGACCGCTCAATGCCCCTTGTGCTGCCGAACCTGCCGCGTATCTCCACCCTGTCCAGCCGCTCAAACCCGCGCTCGTTAAGCTCGGGATTGTCGAAAAGCAGGTTCCCGTCCTCGTCGATATGATACCCGAGCCGATTTGTGTCCAGCAGGAACATTCGCACCTCGCCGTTTATCACAAGGCAGTCGGGCGCTTTCTTCGGGTCGCGGAACGTCCCCGTAAAACCCGAAAACGGCATATAATACAACCGCCGCTGAATGACCTGCCGCCCGAAATTGACGTAATCCCCCGCATAAACGCTGAATACCATTCCGCGCGGAAGAATGTCAAAAAAGGTGTACCTGCTGTGGCGGCGGATAAGCTTTTCCGTGACGTAAGCGGCGGCAAAGCCCGTAACCATTCCCGCAAGCACACAGCCGCCGATAACGCCGAACAGCAGCATAAGCACGCTGCGCGAAGCGCCGGTGCGCAGGCACAGCACGATATTCACAACGCAAAACACGCATACCGCCAGCAGCGGCATTACCACCGCCGTCATCAGGCTTTTCTGCCTGCGGCGGTATTTTTCTGTGTCCGCGTGAAAAAAATACCTCGTACCGTTCACCCCCTGCTTTTTAACGGCGAAATGCCCGCAAGCTTTACCGACCGCGTTTTATATACTTATTTTAGCATATACGGGGCGTTAAGTCAATCATTCTTTGTCTTAGGAATAGGCGCGTAGCTGCTGTCGAACGAAATAACACAGGAGCAGCCGTGGTGCTTTATATTAAGAAACCGCGCTATCTCGCCCTTCAGCTCCTTTTCGCTCATGCCGAAGCCGTGAGGGACAACACAGTCAAATATCACCTTGGTATCTTCCCCGCGCACCAGCCGCACATCATGCACCGACATTCTTTCATCTATCCCGCGCACTATCTCGCAAAGGTCGCGCCGTATGCAGCCGACCTCGCTGTCGCCCGTGACTATGGGGTCGGGGTGAACAATAAGGTTCATTCCCCCCGCAAGAAAATCGCGCTCTATCCTGTCGATTATCTCGTGGCAATCGGTAAGCTTCATTTCCGAGTCCACCTCGACATGAACGCTCGCAAACCTCCGCCCCGGTCCGTAGTCGTGTACCATAAGGTCATGCGTGCCGAGTACGCCGTCATAGGACATCACCCTGTCGTGAATGCTGCGGACCAGCTCGGGATCGGGCGCTTTTCCGAGAAGCAGGCTCATTGCGTCGCGCACAAGCCCTATTCCGCTTATAATAATGAATATTGCAACAAGAACACCCATGATGCCGTCAAGCTCCAGCTCGGTGAAATTTGACACAATAGCCGCGGCAAGGACTGCCGTTGTGGAAATAATATCGTTGCGGCTGTCCGCAGCGGAAGCGCGGAGCGTTTCGGAGTCAATAAGCCTGCCTGTCTTGGTGTTGAACCACATCATAAGGAATTTCACCGGTATCGACGCTCCGAGAAGTATCGCGGGAACAAGCCCGAATACCACCGGCTCGGGCGAAAACGTCTTTATAACACTGCTGCGCAGCAGCTCGAACCCGATAAGCAGAATGAATATCGCGACAAGAAAGCCCGCAAGATATTCGTAACGCGCGTGCCCGTAGGGGTGCTCCTCGTCGGCGGAGCGCTCCGAAAGCTTGAACCCGAAAAGGCTGATTATCCCCGACGACGCGTCCGACAGGTTGTTCACCGCGTCCGCCGTTATGGAAACGCTCCCCGTAAGCACCCCCGCAATGAATTTCCCCGCGCATAGGAGCGCGTTGCAAACTATCCCGACCCAGCCCGCCAGCTTGCCGTAAGCCGCCCGCACCGTCGGGTCGTTTGTGTCCTTGTAATTTTTAATGAATAATTTAGCCAGCAGATCTGTCACTGCCCTGCCTCCTTTTTCGTATCGGGAAAACGCCCCGTGGGCGCACCGTTCCGCGCCGCCCGCCTGACCCAAACCCTTTTCGGGAGCACCGTTTTGCACCCTCGTCAGCTTGATTATATCACCGAAACGGGCGGTTAGTCAATGATAAATCGCCCGCCCACCGCGTTATCCGCCGCCGCAACGTCATTTTATGCCGTGTTATTGTAGATTTCACATAAAAAACACCAAAAAAATTTAAAAAACATCTAGCATTTTTTCATATTATCTGCTATAATAAAAGATGTGGCAGAGTGCCTTTTTCCAAAAGGACAGTTATGTCTGCAAAACATCAAAAACGCCGCCCTGCTCGTGCACGGGCAGGACGGTGATGAAAAATTCAGGAGGTATATACCAATGGCAAACAAATGGGTCTACATGTTCAGCGAAGGCGACATGACCATGCGTAATCTCCTCGGCGGTAAGGGCGCAAACCTTGCCGAGATGACAAGCATCGGTCTCCCCGTTCCCCAGGGCTTCACCATCACAACAGAAGCCTGCACACAGTACTACGAGGACGGCCGCAAGATCAACGACGAGATCATGGCTCAGGCTATGGAAGGCGTTAAGAAGATGGAGGAGATCAACGGCAAGAAGTTCGGCGATCTCAAGAATCCTCTGCTCGTATCCGTTCGCTCCGGCGCAAGAGCATCCATGCCCGGTATGATGGACACAATTCTGAACCTCGGTCTTAACGACGAAGTTGTTGACGCAATGATCGCGGGCAACCCCGATCCCAAGTTCAGAAGATTCGTTTACGACTCTTACAGACGCTTCATTCAGATGTTCTCCGACGTTGTTATGGAAGTCGGCAAGAAGTACTTCGAGAAGCTCATCGACGAGATGAAGGAGA
>JBJFHP010000043.1:0-4434 GCA_051893715.1 Oscillospiraceae bacterium | reverse complement strand
CCCAAGGCAAGCTACATTCCGCAGAATGTCAAGGCAACTGCGGGCGACGGAGAAGTAACCGTTACATGGGACGCAGTAAACGGCGCAACAACTTATGTCATCAAGGACGGCGGTACAACCATTCTTGCAAAGGGCATTAAGGACACGACCTACACCTTTACCGGTCTTGAAAACGGCACAACATACACCTTTGCCGTATACGCATATGCAGACGGAAAATGGAACGGCTCTTCCGCTAAGGTAACGGCAACTCCCAAGGCTTGACCTTTACGGGTAAATAAAATCGGCTCCGCTTCGTAAGAGGCGGAGCTTTTTTGCTGTTCGGGGCAATGCGGGGAGAGTTTTCTGACGACGAAAATTGTGTGCACTGCACAGTTTTGCTCACAAGAGGTTTTTGAGGTGACCTTTATAATATGCGTGTTTTTCCGCCTTAATTGGTACTATTATTGATACACTTTAGCGTTTGAAGAGAAAATGTGTCAAAAAAGTCCTTTACATTCTCCAAAGGTTATGCTATTATATTGAAAAAAGGAGGAGTAATCAATGGATATCTCACAGGCAAAAAGAATAATTGACGAGTATAACAGGCAATCCGTTCATACCGATCAGGACGATTTTATGTATACCGAAGCGCTTCGGTATATGTTTGACGAAACTCACGACTCAAATTACATAGCCGAGCTGGGCTTTTATTACTACGAGAGCCGCCGATTCGAGCTTGCACTGAAATACTACGAAATGGCGGCAGAGCTTGGGAATAAATCGGTGTATCCCGGCTTAGGCTATATCTGGTATTACGGAAGAACCGGAAAAAAAGATTATGAGCAGGCTTTCCGGTGGTTTGCCCTTGCCGCCGAAAACGGCGATATTCAGGCGGAATACAAGCTTGCCGATATGTACAAAAACGGCTACGGCGTTGACAAGGATCATGAAAAGTACAAGGAGATCATCGAGAGCCTTTACCCGAAGGTCAAAACCGCGCGCTACCTGCACGAGCCGCTTCCCGAAATAGCCACGCGCCTTGCGAGGATACGCGAAGAGCAGGGAAAAATCAACGACGCAGTGTCCCTTTATTGGCAGGCAAGGGATTTTCTCGCGCAGAGAATAAAGTACAGCCCCTTTTTCGGAAACCTCAATATCATGATGTGGCTGATCGACGACCTTTACAGGCTGGTTGAATTTGACGAGGAGGACATAGACCTGTTTGACCTGTATTGGCTGCTTAAATCCCCGAACAGAGTATCGTTTTACTATGACGAGAAACCTCAAACGGTTGAAAGCTCCGACTCGGACGGAGAAATCGCTGTCTGCTTCAACGGTAAGTGGTTCAGAAGCCGCGAGGATTTCTTTGAAAAAGCCGAGATCGACGGAATGCTGCTGACCGCAATGCAAAACGAGCTTTACGGATTCAGAGTGGAGTGATAAAATGGAGATCGTAAGAATAACCGGCGGCGACTATTTCGAGTATGAAGCCTTGCTGCTGAAGCGCGACAGCCTTGAGCGCGAGGCGGGATTATACATGAACGAATACACGCGGGTTTTCGGCGAATTGCTGACAGAGCAGTATAGTGCATATATCCGCTGTATTGAGCTGAAAAAGAAGATAGCGTGCTGTCAGGCGGCAATAAACTGCGGAGCGGCAGTAAATGAAGCGGAGCTGAATGCGCGCATCGCTTCCGAGATGGAGGAGTATTACAAAAAGCTCTTTGACATGGCTGCGGAGAATGAGCTTTGCCGCAGCGCAGAGGTAGTACCCGAGGTTGACATAAGGAAAATCAAGAAAATCTACCGCAATCTCGCAAAGCAGCTGCACCCCGATATCAGTCCGCTGACAACCGAATATCCCGAGCTTCTTGAATTATGGCACAGGGCGGTAACTGCGTACAAGTGCAATTCCCTTAAAGAAATAGAGGAGGTTCAGCTTCTGGTGAACTCATTCCTCGAAAGAAACGGGATCGACCATGCGGATATGGTAATTCCCAATATCGGCGAGAGAATAACGCAGCTTAAAGCCGAAATCGACTTCATTATCTCCACCGACCCTTATCAGTACAAGTTTCTTCTCCAGGACGAGGAACTTGTGCAGGAAAAAAAGGAAGAATTAAAGGAGAGCATTGAGGAGCTGACCACATACTCAAATCAGCTTGAAAAGGTATTGAACGAACTGTTGGGCAAGGAGTGAAGGCATTGTCGGATAATCAGATCGTAATAAGCAAGGAAACCGTTGTAGGGCTTTCGGCAAACAACGGGATAACCGAGATGATAAAGCCCCTGATGAAAGAGGTGTTCCTGTTATCAACGTTTGTTGCGGGAACGACCCATGTCAAGAACAGGTCTGTTTTTGAGGAGATCAAAGAGGGCGACAAGCTTATCCTGAAACGCGAGCCGGATAACCGATTTGATGAATTAGCCATTCTGGTTCTCGCGCAATCGGGGAAGAAGCTGGGCTATGTCCCCGAAAAGGACAACCCTGTTCTTGCCCGCCTGATGGACGCGGGGAAAAAGCTCACCGCTGCGATCGAAACGATATCGGTAAAGGGGAAATATTATTCTATTAGTATTGATATAATGCTTGTGGATTTTTGAGGGTAATGTCAAGATTCCCTATAAAGTTTATCAAACACCGCGATCAATTCCTCGGAAAATCTGTTGCATTTTTGCGTATATGATGTTATAATTAAATTGACACAAAGTAACAGGCGGTGACACTATGAGCGGGATAGTTTTCGTAGACAGCGAAATAAGCAGCAGCGGCGAAATTTGCGACCTCGGCGCGGTCACACCGGAGGGCGGAAGAATACATACAGCTTCTCAAAGCAAGTTTTCCGCATTTGTATCCGGCTGCAAATATATCTGCGGACACAACCTCATCGCCCATGATCTGAAGTATATCAGACATCTGATATTGGGGGAATATATTGCAATTGACACGCTGCCGATATCCCCGCTCCTTTTCCCGAAAAAACCGTATCACCACCTGCTGAAAGACTACAAAATTCAGACGGAGCAGCTTAACGACCCCGCTAACGACGCGGCCTTGTGCATGGAGCTTTTCTTCGGCGAGGTTGACGCATTCAATAAGCTTGACGAGAAGCTTAAAGCAATATTTTTCGCTCTGATCGGCACAAGGAGCGAGTACATCGGCTTTTTCGATTATGTGGACTACATTAGTTCGGCAGACGCCGAGGGGCTTATCCGCGGGTATTTTTCCGAGCGTATCTGCGGCAGCGCGGATTTGGCGGCGCTCATTTCCCGCTACCCAGTGGAGCTTGCCTACTGCCTTGCGCTGATAAGCGCAGATGACAGGGATTCGATCATCCCGCATTGGGTGCACCGCAACTTCCCCGCTGTTGAATTTGTCATGCGAGCGCTGCGCGGAACGCCCTGCAATAACTGCCCTTTCTGCAAGCGCGAGCATAATATCCACACAAAGCTGAAGCAGTATTTCGGATACAACAGCTTCCGCAAATACGACGGCGAGCCACTCCAGGAAAGGGCTGCGCAGGCGGCTGTTGACAACAAGTCGCTGATAGCCGTATTCCCGACGGGCGGCGGAAAGTCGGTCACATTCCAGCTTCCCGCGCTGATGTCGGGGGACACCTGCCGCGGGCTTACCGTTGTAATTTCGCCGCTCCAGTCGCTGATGAAAGATCAGGTGGACAACCTCGCTGATAAGGGAATTGCCGACGCGGTGACGATAAACGGCTTGCTTGACCCCGTGGAGCGCAAAAATGCAATAGAGCGCGTTCAGAACGGGCAGGCTTCCCTGCTGTACATCTCGCCGGAATCGCTCCGCTCAAGGACGATCGAAAACCTCCTGCTCAACCGCCACATAACCCGCTTTGTCATTGATGAGGCGCACTGTTTTTCCGCGTGGGGACAGGATTTCCGCGTTGATTATCTGTACATTGGCGACTTTATCCGCGAGTTGCAGGAGAAGAAAAACCTTTCCGAGCCTATCCCCGTGTCCTGCTTCACCGCCACCGCAAAGCAGAAGGTAATCAGCGACATAAGCGATTATTTCCGCAGTAAGCTGGGGCTTGAAATGCAGCTTTTCGCTTCGGGCGCGTCGCGGCACAATCTGCGTTACGAGGTGCTTTACAAGGACAACGACGAGGAGAAATACCTTGCGCTGAGAAATCTGCTTACCGCGAAAAATTGTCCCTCGATCGTCTATGTTTCCAAGGTCAGGAGAACCTATTCCCTTGCCATAAGGCTTGAAGCGGACGGCATAAATGCACTTCTGTTCAACGGGAAAATGGATAAGAGCGAGAAGATCGCGAACCAAGAAAAATTTATGAGCGGCGAGGTCAACGTCATTGTTGCGACCTCGGCTTTCGGCATGGGCGTTGATAAGTCGGACGTGGGGCTTGTAGTGCATTTTGACATCTCGCCCTCGCTTGAGGATTATGTTCAGGAAGCGGGAAGAGCGGG
>JBJFHP010000042.1:1388-4457 GCA_051893715.1 Oscillospiraceae bacterium | reverse complement strand
CGGCTGAGGACGGGGAGTGACGGCGCGGGTGGCTTTGGTGTCAACGGCGGGGCGGGCGGATTGTGTTGGTGTTAATGGCGGCGCGGTCGGTTTGCGGCGGTGTTAACGGAGGAGCGGCGGCTTGCGGTGGTGTTAATGGTGGGCGGTCGGCTTGTTTTGGTGTTAACGGTTAGCGCGGGCGGCTTGCGGCGGTGTTAACGGTTGGCGGTCGGTTTGCGTTGGTGTCAACGGCGGCGCGGGCGGCGGGCTGACACGCTTTGACGGACAAAATTGCAATTGTGCAATTCGGGGGGAAGTTCTCCCCGAATTACAGCTTGTCGAAAACGTCCTATCAACAAAAAATGAATATTGAATAATGAATAACGAAGAATGAATAATGGTTGTATCGGCTTCGCCTATTGTTCAGAAATATATGATCTAAAATCCGTGCCCGCAGGGCACACCACATTTATTCACTATTCACTGTTCATTATTCATTATTCAATAAGAGAAACCTTGTTTGCAGGGTTTATCGACAATTTGCAATTCGGGGGGAAGTTCTCCCCGAGTTTTCCTTTTAAAAATAAAAAAATTCCCGGAATGATATTGAAATAATAACGGAAAAGTGGTATACTATTAAGATGAGTATGCAATTGAACACAAAACAGAAAGGCGGTGTCGGAGTTGGATATACGGGTAGGCGACGTTCTTGTGATGAAAAAGCCCCACCCCGGCTGCGGGAGCAATCAGATGAAGGTAATGCGCGTCGGCGCGGATTTTCGGCTTGCCTGCGCGGGCTGCGGACACAGCTTCATGATACCGCGCTCGAAATGCGAGAAGAAAATAAAAGCCGTTATTCGCGGCGAGGACAGCTCCGGAGGAACAGATGACAGATAAGCTGAAAATCGCGGAGGCAAGGTACGACGAGCTCAACGCAAAACTTGCTGACCCCGCCGTCCTTTCGGACAACGACCTTTACAGGCAGCTCATGCAGGAGCATAAGGAGCTCACCCCGCTTATCGAAACCTACCGCCTCTACACGGCGGCGCAGCGGGACTTCGAGGACGCAAGGGCGCTGCTCGCCGAGGGCGGGCTTGACCCCGAAATGCGCGAGCTTGCGCAGGGCGAATACAATAACGGCAAGGCGCTGATGGAGCGTTATTCCGAGGAGCTGAAAATGCTGCTGCTCCCGCGCGACCCCGACGACAACAAGAGCGTCATCATGGAAATACGCGCGGGCGCGGGCGGCGAGGAAGCCGCGCTGTTCGCGGGGTCAATGTTCAGAATGTATTCCATGTACGCCGCGCGGCAGGGCTGGAAAACCGACCTTATCGGCGCCAACCCGACCGAGCTCGGCGGTTACCGCGAGGTAAGCTTCAGCGTCGAGGGTGAGGGCGTGTATTCAAAGCTGAAATACGAAAGCGGCGTGCACAGGGTGCAGCGCGTTCCCGAAACGGAATCGCAGGGGCGCATTCAGACCTCGACGGTGACTGTCGCGGTATTGCCCGAGGCGGAGGAGGTGGACGTCAGCATTGACCCCGCAGACCTCACCGTGCAGACCTTCCGCTCAAGCGGCGCGGGCGGTCAGCATATCAATAAAACCGAGTCCGCGATAAGGATAATTCATAACCCGTCGGGGATAGTCGTTGAGTGTCAGGAGGAGCGTTCGCAGTTCAAGAACCGCGAGAAAGCCATGAAAATGCTTTACACCAAGCTTTACGACATTCGCCTTAACGAGCGCGACAGCGCTATCGCCGAGGAACGCCGCGTTCAGGTCGGGACGGGCGACCGCTCCGAGCGGATACGCACCTACAATTTCCCGCAGTCCCGCGTGACCGACCACCGCATTGGGCTCACGCTGTACAAGCTCGACGAAATGATGAACGGCGGCTGCGACGAGGTGTTCGACGCGCTGCGCGTTGCCGATATGACCGCAAAGCTGCTGAACAGCGGCGATTGACCCCGATTGACCCCGAAAGCGCGGCAATGCACCGTTTTGCGGGGTAAATGTAACTCTTAGGAAGTGTTAGTATGACCACCGAAATAATGCCGTTCAGCGCGGAAAGCGCGCGCAGGGCGGCAGATATACTGCGCGGCGGGGGGATAGTCGGGATACCGACCGAAACCGTTTACGGGCTTGCCGCCGACGCGCGGAACGAAGCGGCTGTCCGCAGCATTTTCGCCGCGAAGGGCAGACCGCAGGACAACCCGCTTATCGTCCACATCAGCAATATGGAAATGCTCCCGCCGCTCGTGCGGGAAATACCCCCCGTGGCGCTTGCGCTTGCGGAGCGTTTCTGGGGCGGACCGCTCACCATGATATTCCCGAAATCACCCGTCATTCCCGACGCGACAAGCGGCGGACTTGACACCGTTGCGGTGAGAATGCCGTCCTCCGAGGCGGCGCGCGCGATAATCGACGCCTGCGGCTTCCCGCTCGCGGCGCCCTCGGCGAACCTTTCGGGCAAGCCCAGCCCTACCTCCGCACGGCACGTTTTCGACGATATGGACGGGAAAATTCCCCTTATAATAGACGGGGGGGAGTGCTCCGTCGGCGTTGAGAGCACAGTTGTCTGCTTCCGCGGCGGGAAGATACACATTCTCCGCCCCGGCGGGATAACCGCGGAAATGCTCGCGCCGTTCGGCGAGGTTGAGGTAGACAGGGCGGTCACGGCGCAGCCCGCCCCCGATGAGCGGGTGCTGTCGCCGGGAATGAAATACAAGCATTACTCCCCGAAAGCGGACGTTTCCGTCGTCAACGCGCACGGCGCGCGGTTCGAGCAATACTGCCGCGCCCTCGCGGAGAAAGCCTGCGGGAAGAAGCTGCTTGCGCTCGGGGCGGGCGTTGCGGAGTCGGGGTTATTCATGGATTACGGCAGCGACCCGTCAATTCAGGCGCAGCGGCTGTTCAAGCTTCTGCGGTACGCCGACGACGTGGGCGCGGATATCGTGCTCGTCGAAATGCCGTCCGCCAAGGGAATAGGGCTCGCGGTGTACAACAGGCTGCTCCGCGCGGCGGGGTTTAAGGTCGTTGAGGTGTGAATTTGCGCGGAATGCGCGGCGCAGGTTCGGCTTTCGCGGGGGGAATTT
>JBJFHP010000042.1:0-1288 GCA_051893715.1 Oscillospiraceae bacterium | reverse complement strand
TTTCACCGTAAAATCGGGATATCGAGGTGTGAAATGTTAACGCTTTCCGAAAACAGAATAATCGGTCTTACGGGAATGTCGGGCGCGGGGAAATCCACCGTTGCGCGAGTGTTCGCGGATAACGGCTTTACCGTCGTCGACTGCGACGAATGCGCGCGCGAGGCGGCTGCCTGCAAGGGCTTTCTTGACGAGCTTGCCCGCAGGTTCACCCCCGAGGTAATTGACCCCGACGGCACGCTGAACAGGCGGAAAACCGCCGCGCTTATCTTCGCAAAAGCGGAAAACAAGGCGCGCTACGAGCGTATCATATATCCGTATATCACACATATTATAATAGAGAGGGTGCGTGCGGCGCGGGGCGACGTGCTTCTTGACGCGCCGACGCTTTTCGAGGCGCGGCTGGATTGGCTTTGCGACAGCATTGTCAGCGTCTGCGCGGAAAAGCAAGCCTGCGCGCGGAGGATCTGCGCCCGCGACGGGCTTGACCCCGAACAGGCAGCGGCGCGGCTGTCGGCGCAGCATGACGCGGCTTTCTTCCGCGAACGCTCCGACCGCTGCATAGAAAACAACGGCTCCCGAGAGGAGCTTGCGGCTGCCGCAGAACAAGCGGCGGCGGCTCTGAAAGGCAGGAAATGACACACAACAAGCGAAAAAAACGGGCGCTCCCCATGGTGATAACAATTGTCGCGGCGCTGCTTGTGCTTGCGATAGCGGCATATTTCGGCTACGGGAAGTTCCTCGAGGCGGAGTTCCCGATAAAATACGAGAACTACGTCGAGCGTTACTCCCGCGAGAACGGGCTGGACAAATACTTCGTCTACGCGGTCATCAAGACCGAGAGCGGATTTCGCCCCGACGCCTTGTCAAATGTCGGCGCGAGAGGGCTCATGCAGATAATGGAGGACACGTTCGAGTGGGTGAAATTCAAGCAGGGCGACGAGAGCACCGTCTACTACGATATGTACGACCCGCAGACCAATATCCGCTACGGCTGCTATCTTCTCGGCTACCTCATGGAGGAGTTCGGGGACATCGAAACCGCTGCGGCGGCGTATCATATAGGGCGCGGGCGGGTGAACGAGTGGCTCGGCGACAGCAGCATTTCCTCGGACGGCGTTCACCTTGATGTTATCCCCGCGTCGGACACGGCGCATTATGTGAGTAAGATAACTAAGGCTGTTGAGATATACAAACGGCTTTATGACAAATAATGAGGGCTGCACCTCGGCGCTGTCCCCGCGTCGGACACGGCGCATTATGTGAGTAAGATAACTAAGGCTGTTGAGAT
>JBJFHP010000041.1:0-4485 GCA_051893715.1 Oscillospiraceae bacterium | reverse complement strand
TTGTGCAATATGCAAGTTTTGCGCAACATATAACATCACAGTTAAGCAATTGTGTTATAATTTGCGCAAAACTAAAAAGATGCAAGTAAGCGGACGAGACGACTGCGTCGGTCTGGGCAAAGGCAGAGCCGGTAATTGTGCGGTGTTGCCTTAACTCAGTTAATTACGCGATGACGGTATTCGGCGGCTGAAATGCCGCTGCGGAGCTGTCGGACGCTTTTCAACATTCACAAGGAGGGAACGGACATTGGATCTGATAACCGAATTAAAGGAAATGGGAGCAAACACCGATGAGGGCATTGAAAGGTGCATGAACAAGCCCGAGCTTTATGAGCGGCTGCTGAAAAAGGCGCCCGCGAATATTGAAAAGCTTGAGGTGCTGAGCTTACTTGACGCAGGCAATATTCAGACTGCTCTCAGCAACGCGCACACCATAAAGGGAGTTGTCGGGAACCTCTCGCTCACGCCCCTTTATACGGCTTACGTCGAGATAGTGAACCTTTTGCGGGCGGACAAGCCCGCCGAGGCTCGTGAGGTGCTGGTCGGTATCCTGCCCGCGCAGGAGCGGATGATCGCCTGCATAAAGAGGTATTTATGAAAGCCGCTGCGAGCTTTAATTTCAATTTCTGCCCCGAGCGGTCGGGGCGGTTTTATTTCCGCCCGAATATTGCCGCCGCCGAAAAACTGCACAATATGCTATCTTAATTGACCGATATTGTCATTGAATATGCGGGAGTTATCGGCTATAATTAGGTTAATAAGATTCGGAAAATTCGTTCGTAAGGACAGGTGAACAGTATGAAAAAATTATTAGCTGCCGCATTGCTGCTTTCCTCTTTGCTGTTATGCTCCTGCAGCACGGCGACGCCCGAGTTTTCGCTTGGCGGGGACGCGGTGCTGTCGCGCAAGGAAGAGCTTACTATGGCGCCGATAAACGAGACCGTCTCAAAATACCCGCTTGATTCCAACCCGCTGATATCAAACATATTCTGTGCAGACCCGACGGCGGTGGAATATGAGGGCAGGCTGTACATTTACGGCACTTGCGACCATCAGCAGTATGAGGCTGTCGGCGCCCGCGGGAAGAACACCTATGAGCACATTAAATCATTTGTCATGCTCTCCACCGACGACATGGTTAACTACACCTACCACGGGCGCATTGAGGTAGGCGAGATATGCCCGTGGATAATCGCGTCGTGGGCGCCGTCGATAGTTTCGCGCGTTGAGGAGGACGGGCTGACCCATTTCTACCTTTACTTCTCGAACAGCGGCTGGGGAACGGGCGTTATCACAGCGACCTCTCCCACAGGACCGTGGAGCGACCCGCTGGGGCAGTCGCTCATCGACGGGAATACTCCGGGGCTTAACGGCTGCGAGTCGCCGTTCGACCCGGGAGCGTGCATTGACGACAACGGCACGGGCTGGCTCTCGTTCGGCGGCGGCACCGACGGCTCGAGGATAGTCAGACTGGGCAGCGATATGATAAGCCTTGACAGCGATATCGTGAAGATACCGTCGCGCTTTCATTTCGAGGCAAGCGAGCTGAATTACATCAACGGCACCTACGTTTACACTCACAACAACGACTGGGGCAGCCACATCACGGGCTGGGACGTTGATGGCGTTATCCCGCCGCCCTCATGCAGTATGTCCTACATGACCACGAAAACGCCGCTTGACCCCGACAGCTGGGTCTACCGCGATTATTACTTCAAAAACCCGGGCGAGCAGGGCATGGAGTACAGCAACAATCACACCCATTTGCAGAAATACGGTGACAAGTATTATTTGTTCTACCACTCGCTGTTCCCGCAGAAAGCGCTGGGTACGAGCGGCGGGTTCAGAAGCCTTTGCGTGAACGAGGCGCAGGTCGACGAGAGCACCGTCACCATTGAAAAGGTCACCGCAACCAAGCAGGGCGTGGAGCAGATAAAGAACATTGACCCGTTCGAGCCCGTTGCTGCGGAAACTATCGCGGCAAGCTCCAACATTGCCTACGAACAGGACGGCGGTAATATGTGGATATCGGGCGGGAACGGCGACGGAAGCTCCGCGTGGACATATGTCCGCGGGGCGGACTTCGGCGGCGGCGCGGATTATTTCGCGGCGAAAGTCCGCGGCAAGGGCAGGATAGAGGTGTATGTCGGGGATAACAGCGCGTACACCTATATCGAGTTTGACTGCGACGAATGGACAACGGTGTATAACAGGTTCAGCACGACGGCGAGCGGCGTGAACGATGTTTATTTCGTTCTGTCGGACGGCGCGGAGCTTGACGCGTGGCAGGTAGCTGAAAAATAAGCCGTAATTATAAGATTGGGCACACCTTTTTCATGGGGTGTGCCTTTTTGCGGTTAATTCCCGCACATAACAGTTGTTTCCCCGAAGAATTTGTTTTCTTAACGAAAAATTTATTGCTTTTTAATATTTTTTGTGTTATAATGTATTGATTACACAAAAATGCGGCATATCCGCCCGAAAAACGGCGGTTTGCGGCGGGGTGAGCGGCGGCTGCGGGCTCGCCCGAGGAGCGTTAAACGCTTATAAAACAAAAAAGGAGACAATTGATGGAGTTAAAGAAGTTCGTTTCCCTGCTGCTTGCAGGTGTGATGTCCGCCCTTATGCTGACAGGCTGCTCGGACACCGCGCCGAGCGGCAATGACGGGAGAATATCCATAAGTATGTTTATGTGGGACAGATCCATGTTCAAGGAGCTTTCCCCGTGGCTGGAGGAGAAGTTTCCCGACATTGATTTCACCTTTGTACAGAGCTACAACACAATGGAATACTACAAGGATCTGCTCGCAAGAGGGGAGAAAATGCCCGACATCATCACCTGCCGCCGCTTCTCGCTGAACGACGCTGCGCCGCTTGCCGACTACCTCATGGATCTCAGCAAGACCGAGGTCGCGGGCACGTTTTACAGCAGCTATCTCGAGGTCAACCGCGAGGACAGCGGCGCGATACGCTGGCTTCCCATGTGCGCCGAGGTCGACTGTATCGTTGCGAACAAGGACCTTTTCGACGAGCATAATATCCCTCTGCCCACGAATTATTCCGAGTTTCTGGAAACTATTGACGCCTTTGAGGAACTGGGTATAAAGGGCTTTCAGGCGGACTGGTACTACGATTACACCTGCCTTGAAACAATGCAGGGCTGCGCTATCCCCGAGCTTATGAGCCTTGAGGGAACAAAGTGGCGCATGGAGTACGAAAGCGAAAAGTCGGGCGATCAGGTCGGTCTTGACGACAAGGTGTGGCCTGTTGTTTTTGAGAAGTACGAGCAGTTCTTAAAGGACGTCCGCTTTGAGCCGGGCGACGAGGAGCTTCAGTTCAGCGTGACAATGGAGCCTTTCTTCGCGGGCAAGACCGCTATGATAAGAAATACAGCGGCTATCTGCGACAGTATCAGGGACGAGCGCGGCATGAACTGCGTTATCCTGCCCTATTTCGGCGAAACTGCCGAGGATAACTGGGTGCTTACATATCCCATGTGTCAGGTCGCGGTGTCGAACGGCTTTGAGGGCGACGAGGCGAAAAAGGCGGCTGTGAACGAGGTGCTTATGGCGATTTTCAGCGACGAGGGTCAGAAGCACGTTGCCGCGGGAACATCTGTTCTTTCTTACAACAAGGAAGTCAAGATAAACCCCTCGCCCGCGCTTGACTATGTTCAGGACTGCATAAGCAGCAACCACCTGTATATGCGCCTTGCCTCCACCGAGGTGTTCGGTATATCGCAGGACGTTGCTCACAAGATGATGACGGGCGAGTATGACGCCAAGAGCGCTTACGAGGCGTTCAACGCGCAGATAACCGATTACAGGAACCCCGAGGCTGCCGAGGTGCTGTTCACGCAGAACACGGCTTATTCCAACGATTTCGGCGTTCACGGCAGCCCTGCGGCTTCCTCTCTTATGAACACGCTGCGCAGCAAGAACAACGAGGATATCGCGATAGGTTACGCGAGCGTTGCGAGCTCGCCGATATTTGCGGGCGAGTACACCGTTCAGCAGGTCAAGTGGATAATGACATTCAGAAACGCGCTCTATCAGGGCGAGTACACGGGCGCGGAGGTTCGCCGTATAATGGACTGGCTCGTCAACGTCAAGGAGGACGGTGCCAACCCGATACACCACCGCAACCAGATGCCCGTGACGAGCGGTCTTGAATACACCGTGACCGAAACGGAGCGCGGCAAATTCTCTCTCGGCGACATAACCGTTAACGGTCAGCCGCTTGACGACGACGCGGTGTACACTGTCCTGCTTGTCGGCGCGGACACCTACCTTGAACACCCGTCATTCTGCGGCTGTCCCATGCCCGAGGACATCAAGACCAAGAGAGAGGACTACATCGTGAATGATTTCACAAGTCAGGAGTACATTTGCGAGGCGCTTGCCGAAACGCAGCAGTTCCTTGCGCCGACGGAATATGTGACCGTTATCCGCGGTTATTGATTAAGGGAGAAACGAGAAAGGAGGG
>JBJFHP010000040.1:0-20004 GCA_051893715.1 Oscillospiraceae bacterium | reverse complement strand
ACTTTCTCGCTCAAAAAGGGCGAAACGCTCATACTGTCCGACAAGGAGGGAGCAATCCTGCGGAGCGTTGATATCCCCGATATCCCCGAGGGCAAAAAATACGTCCTCCAATACAACGGCAGCTATCTTTTATCGCAAAAGTGACAGTCCCGCTCTGTCGGGCGGAAGAGCTGCTAGGCGCTGCCTTGCGACCTTTTAATAAAGGTTGTTCTAAATTTTTGGGGGCAATTGCTTTGTAATTGATGTGTTAATTTCTTCTTTATTGTAAAATTTGTTTTTTCGTGTTTTCACACGGGAAACGAGGGGAAACCGTAGGGGAAAGGGGGGAAATGTCGATTTTTGTCGGATTTTCTTTTTCCCCCCTTTCCCCGAAGGGTTCCTCCTCGCATTTTTGAGAAAACATAAGAAAAACAAATTTTCAATTAAACAACAGAAAACACATCAATTACAAATCAATTGCCCCCAAAAAACATTTTTCAACCTTTTCAAAAACGGTTCAAGGCAGCGCCTCAAAACAAAGCGGGGTCAGAGGGGCAAAGCCCCCGCAGATTTTTGCGATAAAAGACTGTCACTTTTGCGATAAAAGACCTGTTTTTGTGCCGAAAAAGGAATTGAAAATAAAAAGTATATGTGGTATAATAAAAATAGTCTTTTAAAAATGAAAGGAGAGATCGGTATGCAGGTGCCGAAGAGGATCGCCTCGGGGATAATCAACGCGTTAAAGGGCGGCGTTGTGCCGAGGACGGGATTGGGATATATTGCCGTCGGCAGGACTGACGAGATAAACGCGCTGCTCCGCGATGTCGAAATAACGGAGGACGGCGGCGCGTTTTTCCGCTTTATCTGCGGGCGGTACGGAAGCGGAAAGAGCTTCCTGCTGCAAACCATGCGCCAGCACGTTATGGACAGGGGCTTTGCGGCGGCGGACGCCGATCTGTCCCCCGAGCGCAGACTTATGGGCTCGAAAGGGCAGGGGCTTGCGACCTACCGCGAGCTTATGCGCAGCCTTTCGGTCAAGGCGAAGCCCGACGGCGGCGCGCTCACGCTTATCCTTGAAAAATGGATAAACGGCATTAAGACCGACGTTATCGCGGAGGGCACCGCGCCGTCCGACCCGTTCTTCGATGTCGCGGTGGAAAAGAAAATTTACACCGTTATCGGCGGGCTGGAGGATATGGTGCACGGGTTCGATTTCGCGGCGGTAATCAACGCGTATTACCGCGCCTACCGTGACGGAAACGACGAGGTGCAGGGCATGGCGGTGCGCTGGCTCAGGGGCGAGTACCCCACCCGCACCGAGGCAAAGCGCGACCTTGGCGTCAATTCCATAATAACCGATGAAAACTGGTACGATTATATAAAGCTGCTGACCTCGTTCCTCGTAAGCGCGGGGTATAAGGGGCTCGTCGTCATGATAGACGAGCTTGTCAACATCATGAAAATTCCGCACGCCGTAACGCGGCAGTATAACTACGAGAAAATACTCATGATGTACAACGACGTTATGCAGGGCAAGGCTTCCCACCTCGGGATAATCATGGGCGGCACGCCGCAGTGCATTGAGGACCCGCGGCGCGGAGTGTTCAGCTATGAGGCGCTGCGCAGCCGTTTGGAGCGCGGGCGGTTCGCCTCGGACGAGGCGCATGACATGATGGCGCCGATAATTCGGCTCCAGCCGCTGACCTACGAGGAATTGACCGTTCTCACAGAAAAGCTCGCGGAGATACACGCGGGGCTTTACGGCTATGAGAGCAGAGTTACCCTTGAGGACAGGATAAACTTCATCAAGGCAGAATTTGGGCGCGTCGGCGCGGATACGAACATTACCCCGCGCGAGATGATACGCGACTTTATCGAGCTTCTCAACATCGCAATGCAGAACCCCGAAAAGACCCTCCCCGAGCTGATGGGAAGCGGGGAATTTACCTTCGCCGAGGGTGAAAACGAGGGCGGCGAAACGGACGGCTTCGAGGATTTTGACCTGTAACTTATAACATATTTTTGAGGTAAAAAATGAACTTCACAATAAAAGAAATGCACTGCGTTTACGGCGGGAATGATATTTTCGGGCTGCTTTATTCGCCCGAGTGCGGCGGCACCGCGCCCGTTGTCATCATGAGCCACGGCTACAATTCGTCGCACTCACATCTGACGGACCTTGCGGAAAAGCTTGCGCGCAGCGGCATTTATGCCTACTGCTATGATTTCTGCGGCGGCTCCTCCCTGTCAAAAAGCAGCGGCAGCACCACCGACATGACTATTCCCTCCGAAACGGAGGATCTGGTGCGGGTGCTGGATATGATAACGGCGCAGCCTTTTGCGGACAGGGAGCGGATATACCTTTACGGCGAAAGTCAGGGCGGGTATATTTCCGCGCTGACCGCCTCGCAGCACCCCGACAGGGCGGCGGGCGTGATACTGCTGTACCCCGCGCTTTGCATTCCCGACAATTGGCGCGGAAAGGCAGCCGAAATGCCCGAAACGGTGGAGTTTATGGGCATGACTATATCAAGGAAATTCGCGGAGAATATCCCAAACGGCGATATCCCCGAGCAGATAGGCGGTATCACAAAGCCGGTACTGATACTGCACGGCGAGGCGGACGGGCTTGTTGACATAAGCTATTCCGAGCGCGCGGCGGAATGCCTGCCCAACGCGCGGCTGATACGCTTCGCAGGCGAGGGTCACGGCTTTTCTCCCGCCGCGCGGGAAAAGCTGTTTTCGCACCTGCTCGAGTTTGTGAAAGGGTAAGGCGGTATGGTATTGTTTCTTGCCGGCAGCTCCCATACGGGAAAAACGCTTGTTTCGCAGAAGCTGCTTGAAAAGCTCCGTATCCCGTATATGTCCGCCGACCATGTTAAAATGGGACTTATCCGCAGCGGACATACCGCGCTTACCCCCGAGGACGACAAGGAGCTTGTTCCTTATCTCTGGGGAATACAGAAAGAAATTGCAAAGACCGCTGTTGAAAACGGGCAGCACCTCATCATTGAGGGCTGCTATGTCCCGCATGAATGGCGCGAGAGCTTTTCGGAGGAATACCTGCGGCATATCCGCGCGGTGTGGCTTATCATGAGCGAAAACTACGTCCGCAGCCGTTTTTCGGATATCCGCGACAACGAAAACGCAATCGAACAGCGCCTTGACGATGAATGGCTTGCCCCCGACGCTCTTGTTTCGGACAACGCCGACAACCTTGCGGGGTGTATCGCGCACGGGTGCTCGTATGTCCTTATCGACGGGGAATATTCCGCGGAGGATATCGCGGAAAAGGTATGCGGTTTTTTGGAGGGAGTAATTTGAGCAGCGGCATTTTTTACCGCCTTGCGCCGTTTATTCAGGATTATATTTATCGGAATAAATGGGAGGAACTGCGCGAGATACAGGTCGCGGCGGCACAGGCGATTTTTGACACAGACGAAAATCTTCTTCTTTCCTCGGGAACGGCGAGCGGAAAGACCGAGGCGGCTTTTCTGCCCGTGCTGACCTGTTTATGGGAAAACCCGTCCGCAAGCGTGGGCGTGCTGTATCTGTCGCCGTTAAAGGCGCTGATAAACGATCAGTTCGAGCGGCTGAACGACCTTCTTGAGGAGCAGGATATCCCCGTAACGAAATGGCACGGTGACGCTTCGCAGTCGGCGAAAAAGCGGCTTGTAAGAAACCCGCGCGGCGTTATGCAGACAACTCCCGAGAGCCTTGAGAGCCTTAGTATGCACAACAGCTCGAACGCCTACCGCCTGTTTTCCGACCTGCGCTTTATCGTCATTGACGAGGTTCATTATTTCATGGACAACGACAGGGGCTTGCAGCTTTTATCGCTTCTGGAGAGGCTTTCGCGGCTTATCGGGTTTTCGCCGCGGAGGATAGGTCTTTCGGCGACCCTCGGCGACACGACGAATGCGGAGAAGTGGCTCAACATGGGCAGCGGGCGGGGCTGCATAACTCCGCGCGCTGTTGAAAAGGGACGTCAGGTGCGGCTTTCGGTCAGATTTTTCCCGATAAAGGAGAAAATAAAGAACAGCGACAGCACAACGCTGCTTGAAAACTATTACAACTATCTTTACGAAAGCACGCACGGAAAGAACTGCATTCTGTTCTCAAACAGCAAGGGCGAGGTAGAGGAAAACATCGCGCACATGAAGCATATCTCCGCACAAAGGCACGGCGGCGACACCTATCTTGTCCACCACGCGAACATTTCCGCTTCGCTGCGCGATTTCGCGGAGAAGAGCATGAAAAACGGCGAGCAGCCTGTCTGCACCGGCGCGACCGTCACGCTTGAGCTAGGGATAGACCTCGGGCGGCTGGAGCGTATAGTTCAGACGGGGTGTCCGCTGACCGTTTCGGGGTTGGTTCAGCGGCTCGGGCGCACGGGGCGGCGCGGCGGTGCGGCGGAAATGCGCTTTGCGTTCAAATGGGACATGAGTATGCCGCCGAACGATTTTTACAAGGAAATAAACTGGGACTTCGTAATGTGCACCGCAATGATCCTGCTTTACACCCGCGAGCGGTGGATAGAACCGACATTCCTGCCGAAGCTGCCGTACAGCCTGCTTTATCATCAAACTATGTCGATAATGGCGGCGAGCGGCGCTATACAGCCGCGCGAGCTTGCGCGGCAGGTGCTTTCGCTTTCGGTGTTTTCCCATGTCACAAAGGAGGACTATCTGCTGCTTCTGCGCTATATGCTGGAAAACGGGCAGCTTGAGCGCGGCGAGGACGGCGCGCTGCTTATCGGCGACAAGGGCGAGGCGGCGGTGTCAAACTACGAATTTCTCGCCGTGTTTACCGTGCCGCAGGAATACTCGGTGCGGTGCGGCTCGGAGGAGATAGGCACGGTGCAGAGCCCGTTCCCGCCGAAAAGCCGATTTGCGCTTGCGGGGCAGGCATGGGAGGTCACGGAGCTTGACAAAAAGGAGCTGCGCATATATGTCAAGCACATTGACGGCATTTCCGCGAATATGTGGATGGACACGGGCAACGAGTATGTCCACACAAGGGTTATGAAGAAAATACTCGAGGTAATCCGCAGCGACGAGCAGTACGCCTTTCTTGACGAATCGGCGCGCAGCAGGCTTTCCGACATACGCGCGATGTGCCGCAGCGCGGCGTCGCTTTCGGGGGGAGAGCACATTGTGCTCCCGCTGTCGGACACGTTTTTCGCGGTGTTCCCGTTTATCGGGACAAGGGGAACTATGGCGCTGATGTACGCGCTGCGTGAAATGGGGTTCGACGCGAACGTCTGGATCTCGCGTTACATTCCCGTGTGCATTGAGGTGCACACCGCAAAGGGCGCGGCGGCGCTTGACGCGGCGCTTTCAAGACTGAAGCGCGAGGGCGCGGACAAGTATACGTTTTCTATCCCCGATAACTGCGAAATATGCGGAAAGTACAACGACTATATCCCGCGGGCGCTGCTGAAGAAGCAGTATGTTGAGGACTATCTCGATACTGCGGAGCTTGCTTATATAGAGTGAATGCCGGATATGCGGCATTAGCGGTAATGAAAAAAACGCGCCCCAATCGGAGCGCGTTTTCGCTTGTCGGAAAAGTCTTTTTTATTCTATAAGCATTAAGCCGTACTTTTTTCCGGTTTTGTCGGTGGTAGCAACAGCAATTTTGTCGCCATATAATCCGATCCCTGCATAGTTTCCTTTTTTCGAAGCAAGCTTCTTGCCGGTAAAAGGGTCATAGACTGTTACCTTTCCGTTTTTTAATACAGCGATCAGATCGTCGGTAGTAACGCAATTCTCCCCTTTATAGGTATCTATTGATAAGATCTTGTCAGCGCTTCTGCCAAAAGAGGCATCATTCCGGTTTACATATATTCCGCTGTAAAGATTGCTGTATCGTATTGAATGCGTATCAACGGCAGATTTATATGATGTGGTTTTTTTACCGCTTTTACTGTAATAATTTTGTTCGGATTTTCGGGCATAAGGGTCATTGGGGTTCTCGTAAAGCTTGGTTTCACTGATGTATGTTTTGCCTTTATAATTCTTGACAAAACAATATCTGTAATCTACAGTATTTTTCGTGCTGAAGGTTTTTATTTTTTTCCCGGAATAAGACAGCAGCTTTACGCCGCTTTTCGATTGTACCAAAAGCATTTTGTCGTCCGGGGAGTAATCAATAACATTTTCACAGTCCTTATAGGTCTTGAGCTTTTTCCCCTCGGTGTTATAAATATACCCGTTTGAAAACACGAAAAGCCCGTTCTTTTTATCATAAGTAACAAGCTGCCCTACATCTTTTGCTGATACGGTGACAGGCGCACGGACTGCCGCAGAGGAATTATCGGTATCAGAACCAAAGACGGTAAGCATAGGTTCCCCATCAAAAAAATATGTATAGCTTTGGCTGCTGCTGTCGTAATAATAAATTGCGCTGTCCCAATCGACCCCTTTGGTCAATAAACCGCTGCTGCCCTCATCGATCCATTGACCCTCGTTTAAGTATTCGCCGTTCGGCATAATTGCGCAGGCATCTCTATCGGCGGAACGCACTATAAGTCCGCCCGATAAACCTGTAAAAGAAAAGTTGCTATATCCGAAATCTGCACTTGTGTAACCAATGGTATTTTTTACCTTGTGGGTTTTTCCGTTCTCGTCAACAGTCAGGATATCTTTTCCCGAATCATAATCACCAAGGCAGAAATAAGCCGAGCCGTTGCCGATACGAGCGGTAGTATAAGTCGGTTTTACAACAGTAGTAAATTTCACTTTCCGATCTGCTGAACCGGCTGCATAGCTTACCGAAGCCATTCCTACGGAAAGACACAGCGCTGCGGCAACAGATATTATCTGTCTGATCCTCTTAAATTTCATCGCACTACTTCCTTTCAATTCTAAAATTTAACCACATAAGCATATAATAGCCTATATAGTTTATTCTATTATAACACATATGCCTATATAATTCAAGTAGTTTCGTAAAATATTTAATTATAGAGGTAAAAATATGGATTATTATGCAATAGGACAGAGAATACGCAAAATCAGAAAGGCAAACAGCCTGTCGCAGGAACAGCTTGCGGAGCGTGTAGGCATTTCCGTCACGCACATGAGCCACATAGAAACGGGCAACACCAAGCTGTCGCTTGAGGTTTTCAGCGAAATAGCACAGTCCCTTGACGCGAGAGCCGACGAGCTTCTTTTTGGAGAGCGCGAGATAATAAGGGAGCAGGCTTCCGAGGATATACTGGCGCTTTTGTCGGAATGCAACCCGAAACAGCTTTGCATTATCTCCGATATACTCCGAGCGGCTAAGACCTCGCTGGAAAAATACTGCTGAGAAAAAACGCGCCCCGTTCGGAGCGCGTCAGCTTGTCGAAAAAGCACCTTCCCCGGGCTGCCGAGAAAGGTGCAGATGCTAGGAACCCGCTCCACGACTAGGCTTTGTGCCTGTCGTGGGGCGGGTGACGACGCAGATGTGCCTTTATCGACAGCCCGACGCGCCCCCGATCGGAGCGCGTTTTCTTATTTCACCGTTTCAGCCCACAACCTTGTAATCCTTGTCCTCGACTGCCTTTTTGAGGACTTCAAGGTCTGTTGCGGCGTTAAGCTTAACGACCGCCGTGCCCGATTCGTGGCTTACCACTGCCTCGTCAACGGTCGGCAGCGCCTCCAGCGCTTTCTTTACCGCCGCCTCGCAGTGGGCGCACATCATGCCCTCGATCTTCATTGTGACTTCCATGCTTTTTTCCTCCTGTGATTTATTTCCCGCTGCCGCCGATTTTCTTTTTCGGCGCAGCCTGTGGTCGTGCTTTGTGCTGTAAATATTCGTCAGGTTGAGCCGCAGCGCGTTGGTCACCACGCAAAAGCTTGACAGGCTCATCGCCGCCGCCCCGAACATAGGACCTAACCTTAACCCGAACAGCGGTATCCATACTCCCGCCGCAAGCGGTATTCCTATAACATTATAAATGAACGCCCAGAACAGGTTTTCGCGGATATTCATAAGCGCCGCGCGGCTCAGCCTTATCGCCGCGGGAACGTCGGCAAGACTGCTTTTCATCAGCACAACGTCCGCCGCGTCTATCGCTATGTCCGCGCCCGCTCCGATGGCAATTCCCGCGTCTGCACGGGTGAGCGCGGGCGCGTCGTTTATCCCGTCGCCGACCATTGCCGTCCTGCCCTGCTCTTTAAGGCGGCGTATCACCGCTTCCTTTCCGTCGGGGAGAACTCCCGCGATCACCTCGTCCACGCCCGCAAGCTTTCCTATCGCCGCAGCGGTGCGCTCGTTGTCGCCGGTCAGCATTACGGTGCGTATGCCCATATTTTTAAGCTCGCTTATCGCCTGCGGGCTGTCCTCCTTTATCGTGTCGGCAACGGCAATGACCCCGATAAGCCTTTTTTCGCGGCAGAAGAACAGCGGCGTTTTCCCCTCGGAAGAGAGCCTTTCGGCGCGTGCGCGCATTTCCTCGGGCAGGTCGCAGTAGGTTTCCGCAAGGCGCATATTTCCCGCAATGAACTCCCGTCCGTCCATTACGGCGGAAAGCCCGCTTCCGCGCAGCGCCTCGAATTTCGCGACCTCGCCCGCGCGGATATTCCTTTCCCCGCAGTACCCGACTATCGCGCGGGCAAGCGGGTGCTCGCTTTTCAGCTCAAGCGAATATGCCGCCGAAAGCAGCTCGTCCTCGGGGATACCCTCCGACGGGATAATGTCGGTAACGGCAGGCTCGCCTTTGGTTATTGTACCCGTTTTGTCGAGCACGACTATATCCGTTTTCCCCGTTTGTTCAAGCGCGGCGGCGGTTTTGAACAAAATTCCATGCTTTGCGCCGACTCCGTTTCCGACCATTATTGCCACGGGAGTGGCAAGCCCCAGCGCGCAGGGGCAGGAAATGACAAGCACCGTAACGGCGCGCTCCAGCGCGAAAGCCGCCGTTTCCCCCGCAATGAGCCATACCGCCGCCGTCACAACAGCTATCCCGATAACGGCGGGCACGAATATCCCCGACACCCTGTCGGCGGTCTTTGCGATAGGCGCTTTCGTTGCCGCCGCGTCGCTCACCATCTGTATTATTTTGGACAATGAGGTGTCATTCCCGACGCGCGTTGCGCGGCACCTTATATACCCCGACTGATTTATTGTCGCGGCGGAAACCTCGTCGCCCGTTATCTTGTCAACGGGCACCGACTCGCCCGTCAGCGCGCTTTCGTCAACGGCTGTCGCGCCCTCAACGACAACACCGTCTGTGGGTATCGCCGCGCCGGGTCTAACCGCGAAAATATCCCCAATGCCCACCTGCTCTATCGGCACGGTGACTTCATTCCCGTCACGGACAAGCACCGCCGTTTTCGGCGCAAGCTTCATCAGCCCTTTCAGCGCGTTGGTGGTTTTGCCCTTGGAATAGGCTTCGAGCAGCTTCCCGAGCGTTATCAGCGTAAGTATCATTCCCGCCGACTCGAAATACAGCTCATGCATATAGGTCATTGCGGTTTCATGGTCGCCGCGCGAAACTGCGCCCGACATTACGAACGTCGCGTAAACGCTGTACACGAACGCCGCCGAGCTTCCGAGCGCGACAAGCGTGTCCATGTTCGGCGCGCGGTGTATCAGCCCCTTAAAGCCGCTGACAAAGAATTTTTGGTTTATTACCATGATCGCACCGGTAAGCAGCATTTCCGTGAGCGCCACGGCAACATGATCCTCCGCGAGAAACGGCGGCAGCCACCACCCCCACATTACGCCGCCCATAGAAATATACATCAGCGCCGCGAGGAATATCAGCGACGAAAAAAGCCGCCGCTTCATTTTGGGCGTTTCCCTGTCAGCTAGGGGGTCGTCATCGGGGGCGGACTTTTCCGCACCCTTTCGCGACGCGCCGTAGCCCGCCGCCGTTACCGCCGCAATGACCGCCTCGTCGCTCGCGCTGCCCTCGACGCCCATTGAATTTGTCAGCAGGCTCACCGAGCAGGAAGTAACGCCCTCGACGGCGCTCACCGCCTTTTCGACGCGGGCGCTGCAAGCGGCGCAGCTCATTCCCGTTACGTTAAATTGTTTCATTTTATTACCTCATAAGCCGTTGCAGCGTGTCGACAAGCTCGCCTATCACCTCGTCGTTGCCGCTTCGTATATTATCCGCAACGCAGGTGCGAATATGCTCCGAAAGCAGCTCCTTGTTGAAGGAATTGAGCGCCGCGTTCACCGCCGCGACCTGTATAAGAATATCGGTGCAGTAGGCGTTGTTTTCCAGCATTTTCTTTATCCCGCTGACCTGCCCCGAAATGCGGTTAAGGCGGTTCATCAGCCGCTTGTATTCCTCCGCGCTGCGCTGCTTCGTTTTTTTGCAGCACTCGCAGGAGCAGCCCTCCCCGCGCTCCGTGCTCTCCGCTTCGCTGCGGCATCGGTTTTTTTCGTCGGTCATCTGTGCCGTTCTCCTTTCGTTTTTTTATCTATGATTTATTATATACCCCGTAGGGGTATTTGTCAAGCTTTTTTTGCCCTTTGTACAATTACTGTGTATATATTTTCGTAAATTTGTGTATAATTTTATTAAAAACGCTTGACAATTTAATAAACGTGTGGTACAATTATTAACACAAGGAAACGAAAGTTGAGGTGATACTCTTGAATAAAAGCATTTACAGCCTTGTTCTTTCGGACAGCGTTGTCGAGGCGGTGGACGACATGGCGCGCAGCGCGGGGCTGAGCCGCTCGGCAATGGTAAATCAGCTGCTTGCGGAACGGGTGGAATACACTACCCCCGAAATGCGCATGAAAGAGATACTTTCCGCTGTGCAGCGGTGCATGACGGACGGATTTTTCCTCACCGAGCCGCCCACGGGCAGCACGCTTTCCGCCAAGACCTCGCTGAAATACCGCTACAAGCCGACCGTGCGCTATTCCGTCGAGATGTATTCCCATTCGGGTCACAGGGCGGGCGAGCTTAGGGTATCCTTCCGAACGCAAAATGAGCAGCTTATCGACGACCTGACGGGCTTCTTCCGCTGTTGGACGGCGCTGGAGCAGCGGTTCATATCCTCGCGGATATCGCAGGATCTGACCTGCACGATAAGCGCGGGCAGGTTCACCCGAACGCTGAATATGCCGGGGAGCGAGGTTTCCGACGACGAGCTCGGCGAAGCGGTGGCGGACTATATGGCAATGTTCGACGCGGCGATGAAGGAATATTTCGCGCATATCCCCGATTTACAGATAGCCGCAATGGCGGCGGAGGACAGCTATCGGCTGTCGCTTTCGAAACAGAAAATAATCATATGACATAAAGGAGGTAATACTATGAATCCGAACAAGCTTACTCAAAAATCAATTGAAGCCGTTCAGGCGGCGCAGGATCTTTCGGTCAGCTATCAGAACAACTGCGTCGAGCAGGAGCATCTGCTTTACGCGCTGCTTGCCGACGAGGGGGGACTTGTCCCGCAGATACTCACCCGAATGAACATTGACGCAAACGGCGTAAAGACAGCCGCCCTTAAATTTATCGAGGGAATGCCGCGCGTTACCGGCAGCGGCAGAGAGGCGGGCAAGATATACATTTCCCCCGAGCTCGACAAGGTGTTCACCGAGGCGGAGGCGCAGGCTGACCGCATGAAGGACGAATATATCTCCGTCGAGCACCTGCTGCTCGCCCTTGCGGAAAAGTCGGACAGCGGCGTTGCGGGGATATTCAAGAGCTTTAATGTCGACAAGAACAAGCTCCTCAAGGCGCTCAGCGATATCCGCGGAAATCAGCGCGTGACCTCGCAGAACCCCGAGGAAACCTACGACGTGCTCAAAAAGTACGGGCAGGACCTTGTTGAGCTTGCGCGGCAGAACAAGCTTGACCCCGTTATCGGGCGCGATTCCGAGATACGCAACGTTATCCGTATCCTCTCCAGAAAAACAAAAAATAACCCCTGTCTGATAGGCGAGCCGGGCGTCGGCAAGACCGCTATCGCGGAGGGACTTGCGCTGCGTATCGTTCGCGGCGACGTTCCCGCAAACCTCAAGGACAGGAAGCTGTTCTCCCTCGATATGGGCGCGCTCATTGCGGGCGCGAAGTATCAGGGCGAGTTTGAGGAGCGCCTGAAGGCTGTCCTCAACGAGGTAAAGAAGAGCGAGGGCAGGATAATACTGTTCATTGATGAAATTCACCTCATAGTCGGCGCGGGCAAGACAAGCGGCGCAATGGACGCGGGCAACCTGTTAAAGCCCATGCTTGCGCGCGGCGAGCTGCACTGCATAGGCGCGACCACCCTCGACGAGTACAGCAAGTATATAGAAAAGGATCCCGCTCTTGAGCGCCGTTTCCAGAAGGTGCTTGTTGACGAGCCTACCGTTGAGGACACCATTTCTATCCTCAGAGGCTTAAAGGAGCGCTACGAGGTATTCCACGGCGTTAAGATACACGACAACGCGCTCATCTCCGCAGCGGTGCTCTCCAACCGTTATATAACCGACCGCTTCCTCCCCGACAAGGCGATAGACCTCGTAGACGAGGCTTGCGCAATGATACGGACGGAAATGGACTCCATGCCCGCCGAGCTGGACGAGATATCCCGAAGCATAATGCAGCTTGAAATCGAGGAAGCCGCTCTGACAAAGGAAACAGACAAGCTCTCGCAGGAGCACCTCGAGGATATCCGAAAGGAGCTTGCCGAAAAGCGCGACAGCTTCTCCGCAATGAAAGCAAAGTGGGAAAACGAAAAGTCCGCGATAACAAAGGTTCAGGATCTCCGCAAGGAAATCGAAACCACAAATGCCGAAATTGAAAAGGCAAAGCTTGACTACAACCTCAACAAGGCGGCAGAGCTGCAATACGGAAAGCTCCCGAAATTGCAGGCGGAGCTTGAGCACGAGGAGCAGCTTGCGGAGCAGGCAAAGGCAGACTCGCTGCTGCGCGACAAGGTTACCGAGGAGGAAATAGCGCGCATTGTTGCCCGCTGGACGGGTATCCCCGTGTCCAAGCTTGTCGAGGGCGAGCGCGAGAAGATACTTCACCTCGGCGAAACTCTCCACAAGCGCGTAATGGGTCAGGACGAGGCGGTAAGCCGCGTTACCGAAGCGATAATGCGCTCCCGCGCGGGAATAAACGACCCGAGAAAGCCGTTAGGCTCGTTCCTGTTCCTCGGACCTACGGGCGTCGGCAAGACGGAGCTTGCAAAGGCGCTCGCAGAAGCGCTGTTCGACGACGAGCACAACATTATCCGTATCGACATGAGCGAATATATGGAAAAGCACAACGTGTCCCGTCTGATAGGCGCGCCTCCGGGATATGTCGGCTATGAGGAGGGCGGTCAGCTCACCGAAGCCGTCCGCAGAAAGCCCTACTCCGTCGTGCTGTTCGACGAGGTGGAAAAGGCTCACCCCGACGTGTTCAACGTCCTCCTGCAAATTCTTGACGACGGCAGAGTTACCGACAGTCAGGGCAGAACAGTGGACTTCAAGAACACGATAATCATACTGACCTCCAACCTAGGCTCGCAGTTCATTCTCGAGGGAATTGACGAGAACGGGCAGATATCGCAGGAGGCAAGGGACAATGTTGACAAGCTGTTAAAGAGCAGCTTCCGCCCCGAGTTCCTTAACCGACTTGACGAGATAGTATTCTACAAGCCGCTCACCAAGAACGAGATATTCGGCATTATCGACCTCCAGTCCGCCGACCTCGCAAAGCGCCTGAAAGACAAGCAGCTCGGTCTTGAAATAACCGACGAGGCAAAGCAGCTCATCGTCGACGAGAGCTACGACCCGAACTTCGGCGCACGCCCGCTTAAGAGATATATGCAGCGCAACCTTGAAACCCTTATCGCAAGAGAGATACTCGAGGACAAGGTAAAGCAGGGTGACACAATAAAAATCGGCGTTGTTGACGGCGCGCTTGCGGTCATCGGATAAGGCTTCGGCTTTGGTTGATTTGACGCAATAAATAAACAGATCCGCTCCCGATAATTCTGTCGGAAGCGGATCTTCTTTTTGCGGTGAGTTTTTGTGATACGGCTGTAATTCGCATAAATAAGGCAATATTTCCCTATGAACATTCCGGTCAATGCTCCGAGCCGCCGCCTGTTCTGTCTGTCGGTCTGCTATCGCTCAACCCGCAAAGCCCCTCGTTCAATTCGTCAATATGCTTTTCAAACCACGCGAGAAGCTTTGATGACATCTCCGCCTGTTTCAGATAAATATGTCTGTTGTTTGAGATAGAATCGTAATATTGACCATAGAAATTGCAGACGGAGAGGAAGTAACAGAAAAGCTTGCCCGCGTTTTCTATATCATATGCGTTTAACCTGCCGTATTCCGCGTAATATTCAATATAGCGCAGCAAAGCCTTTGTATTGAGTTCTCCCTGCCTTACCTCGGGAGCCATGAATACATAGCTTCTGAATATCTCCCATATATACGGGTGACGGCAGGCGCAGGTCCAGTCGATAATTCCGTTCACCTTTCCGTCAAGCCAGATAAGCTGCGATATCATGTAATCGCCGTGAGTGCTGCCGCAGGTGAATTTATTTATATCAAACTCATATTCGGGCATAGACCCGATTATCCTTATGTTGGAGCGGATCGCACACGCAATATCATTGTCACCGTTGTCCTCCGCCTGCTTCAGCGCGCGGGCATAGCTGTCCCGCATATATTCGGGCTTTCTGTGCGCAAAGAAATCGCCGCCTATTCCGACAGGGATATCCTCCATATCCTTCATGGCTTCATGTATCCTTGCCAGCATAACTGCCGACGCTTTCTGCAATTCCTCGGGCGCTTCGTTGTAGCCGTAGGTCACACCCTCGTAGAAATGCTGAACGGTAAATCTTCTTCCGTTCTCATCTGTCGAAAGCATTCTGCCGTGCTTGTCGGGGATAAACCTGCAGGCGGGAATACCTTTTTTCAAAAGCGTTTCACAGACCCTTATCTCCGTTTCGGGGTGATTTATATCATTATCGGTCGGATACTTAACAACGTACCGTTTGCCGCCTGCGGTGACAAAATAGGTCAGCCCGCCTGCGCCGTTTGCGGACGTTTCCATTGCTTCGATTTCAATGTCATAAAGCTTATATATGCGCATTCGCAATTGCTCAAGCTCCAGCTGTCTGACCAATTCCAGACGCGACGCGTCAATAAGGCTCAGCAATTCCATGACCGGTATTGTTCGCCCTGCCAACAGTTCGTTAACCGTTATACCGAGTATTCGGCACAAGGGCTCCATATAAACGACCTCGGGCAGACCGTTCCCGCACTCCCATTTTGATACTGTCTTTTCGCTTATCCCTAATTTTGCCGCAATGTCCTTTTGTAACAGACCGCGTTCTTTTCTGCGCTCGGCAATAAATTTCCCTATCCTTACCTGATCCATTGCTTTTCTCCATTCATAGTTTATGATAATGTAAGTATATCATTTTACAATATGAATTGGAACCCACGCTCCGTAGGATCGCGCTGTGATATGCAGGCTGTCGATAAAGGCACATCTGCGTTGTCAGCGTTGTACGACAGGCACAAAGCCTAGTCGCAGCAACGCTTCCTAGCATCTGTACCTTTCTCGGCAGCCCGGGAAATGTACTTTTTCGACAAGCAAAACCATCGGCGTGACCGGTGGTTTTGCTGTAATATTTCAATGCGAATGCTCGAGCGGCTCATGCTCTATCTGCATTGTCCTGTATTTCCCGTTGTCATAAAATGCAACGTACAGCACATTATCCGACAGATTTGACATACTGTACCGCTCGTCGTTTTCGGACAGCTCCGCAAGCTCCGTCCGCGCGAGCAGCGCCGCCTCGCCGCAGTCCTCGTCGACGTCGTATATGCACAGCATATTCCCGCGGGAGTATTGTTCCTCGGCGAAAAGAATGTGCGAGGAGCTGTCGGTGTAGCCGTAATAGGACACCTTCGCGGGCTTTTCGCCCGTGACGACTATCCCCGCGAAAACCGACAACGCCGACGACGCCGCAAGCAGCCCCGCCCCCATCGATATCGCCGAAAATACCGCCGACGAGCCCTCCGAGCGCTTCTTCACAACGCCCGAAGCGATAATCAAAGCAGCCATTCCCGCCGAAATACATATCACCGCAGCAGCTGCCGCGCCGAAGCAGTCGGTCATGCTGTGCGCGGTTATCCCGCCGTTTTCGTAGGTGTAGGTCTTTGGGATATCCATGCGGCTGATAATGAGCGCGGCAGCGATCAGCAGCAGGTCAAGCAGGACGGTTATTGCCGCGGGTATCATCGGGCGGCGCAGTATTTTCGGCGGCACCGCTTCGCTTTTGTGTGACTTTTTGTGAATTTTCATCTTCGACCTCAGTTCATTGCCGCCGCTGTTTCCGCCTGTGCCCTGAAGCTAAGCTTCTTGCAGATCGCGCTGTTAACTATGCAGCAGATCGCCACCGAAGCCGCCGCTCCGCCGACAAACATAAGCGCAGCCGCCCACAGCGGAATGCCTAACCCGTTTGTAAGAAATTCCGAGCTTCCGGGAAGAAAAATAACAGACAGGTTGTACATGAAAGGCAAATATATCATACACAGCACGCCCCAGCGGAACAGTGACGCTATCCCGCAGATAAGCGTATACAGCGGCATTGTCAAAGCCATTATGGAAAGCATTTCTTCAGCCTGCACCGCGCTCTCGCCCATGATCAGAACCCCCGCCGTATACAGCAGTAAAAATACCGCAGCGCCGCCGTAGCTGATCATTCCCGAGAAAACGGGGACAGCGCGGGTATAAAGCGCCTTTGCGAACGGGACAGCCCTTACGAACCTGCTCCCCGCGATCTCTGTTCCGATAAAAAGCATAATGAACAAAGGAATAAACCCCATAAACATGACGAACATCAGCTTGCTTAGTAGAAAATCCTCCTCGCCCTTGGGAACTATCCATATAAATTCCGCGGCGAGCATTGCAACGGAAAGCGCCGTCGAGATCGCCCACCGCAGCGGATGCTTCACGAACGAGCGGTCAAACAGGAATTTAAGCGCGCTTTTCATGCTTTTCCACCTCCACACTGTCCCACTTCTTTTCGGCGAGAGCTGCCGAGAATATCAAGCCCCCGACCAGCACCGCCGCGCTCACGGCATAAATCACCGCAACGGCAGTCCCGTTAGCGGCGAGAAAATCCGTGCCGCTCATTTTCTCGTCGCTCAAAAATCCGCCGACAAAGCCTCCCGCCATGCACATCGGTATCACAGCCAGTACACGCGCCGTCATGCTTTTAAGATAGCCCATGAAATTCACAAGTCCTATCATACAAATGTCGAAAGCGGGCATTAGATACTGAATGCCGCCGAGGTCGGCAATATTCCCCAAAGCAACGCCAACGACCGAGAACAGCACCACTATAAGCAGAGAGAGGACGTTGCCGACGATAACAGCCCTGCGGAATTTCGCCGCGCTGTCCGAAAGCGAGTGGAAATACTTGTAACCCGTGGTGATCGGGTGATTAAAGCTGAATATCGTGTTCACTACCATAACGCCGCATATCGGCGCCAAAAGGCTCATCATGGGGGTAAATCCGCGGAGAAAGTCCCCCAGCGAGCTTTCCCGCCCGACAAACAGCACGATAAGATTGCAAGCCGCCTGCACCGCCGCGAAAGCCACCAGCGTTATTGCCGCTCTTTTTGTTATTCCCACCGCGAAAATGCGGAATGAGCTTATGTATTCTTTCATCTGTTCTCCTCCGCATAGCGCAGCAGACCGATACTGAGCTGCTGAAGCGTCGGGCGCTCGCTGTCCGCGCCCGCCTCGGCGAGCTTTCCGGCGTTTTCCGCGAGGGCAAGCCCGCTGAACATCGTCCGCCCGCTGTCGTGCGACATCAGCAGCGGCTTTGCCTTTTCATAATCGGCAGCCTCGCCGCGCGCGATGACATATTTATCCTTGAGCTCCTCAACGAAGCCCTGTTCAATGATCCTGCCCTTATCCATGAAAACCGCGTAATCCGCCGCGTTTTCCATGTCCGCGATATTGTGGGTCGAGAATAATATCGAGCGTTCGCCGTTTCCGTCCTCGAGAAATTCCCTCATGCGGTCGCACAGCCTGTCGCGCATGAGCGGGTCGAGGGAGCTTCCCGGCTCGTCCAGCACGAGAAGGTCGCATTCGCGCGCGAATACCGCCGCAAGCGATGTTCTCATGCGGTTTCCGTCCGACTGCTTATACATGGCGCGCGGGCGCCTTGTGTGCTCGCTGTCTACCTCCAGCTTTTCGCAGAGCTTTGCGAATTTCGCGCGGTCAAATCCTTTATAGGCAAGCTCCATGGAAGCGGCGATATCCTTTGCCGTCCATGCCTGCGGGAAAAACGAGCTGCTCGCGCAGTAGCCTATCCTCTCGCGGACGTCGGCGCTGTCTATTTTCCCGCCGTCAAAATATGTAACATCGCCCTCCGTCAGCGGAGTGACCCCGCAGAGCGCGTCGATAAGCGTGGTTTTTCCCGCGCCGTTCGCGCCGATGAGCGCGGTGGAAAAGCCCATGGGGATATCAAGATTTATCTCCCCGAGGGTGAATTTGCTGTATTTTTTTATAAGTCCCTTTACTTTTACGCAGAAATTATTCTCCATAATGAATTTCTCCCTTTTTGGTGCGGAATTACCCCGTTTGGGTGTATCCGCTGTCATAATTTATATGATGCCGCTCCGTTCGAAAAAGCCTCGAACAGCTTTTCAAGCGCGTCCATAGCCGTCTTTTCGTCGGGGAAGGTTGCGATAACGCGCGAATTGAAGTCGGTATCAAATGCCGCCGCGCCTATCAGCGCAAACTTTCCGTCCTTGCCGCCGCCGAAATTTTTTGTAACACTGACTGCCGCGCAGTCGATAATGAACTTCCTGTCCTGTGAAAAAATAAGCATTTTATTACCCTCCGTATAATTATTGCTCCGTGTCGTAAAGCACCGTCAGCATTTTAACCAGCTCCTCGCGCGACACTCCCGCGAGCTTTGCCGACTCCATGGCATTCTGCAGATGCTGCTCCAGCAGGCGCAGGTGCTGCTCCCGCACCATCTCCCTGTCCTGCGGGTTGACGATATAGCCCTTTCCCTGCACGGGGGATATCAGCCCCTCGTCGCTAAGCAGCTCATAGGCTTTCATAGTCGTGATGACGCTTATTTTGAGGTCGCGCGCCAGCCCGCGTATGGACGGGAGGTAATCGCCCTCGTGTATAACGCCGTTCATGATATCGTCCTTGAACTGCGTAGCGATCTGCCTGTAAATGGGCACCTCGCTGTTCTGTAATATTTTCACAGCGTTCCTCCTCTCTCGTGTGTTTATATGTGATATATACAGTATATACTGTTTCGACGCATTTGTCAAGAGGGTTTGTAAAATTTTTTTCAAAGCAGTGCAAACCTGCCCAAATAACCCTTCTTTAACAACAAAAAACTGTTTATATAAACGGAATTTACCGATATTGTCTTTACAAACAGGGAAGAATATATTATAATGTTGTAGGTATAACAGCACAATTTTTTGGGAGGGATCTTTCTTGCTTAAATTGGCAAGGTATCTGAAATATTACAAGCTGCAGGTCACGCTCGGACCTGTTTTCAAGCTTACCGAAGCGATATTTGAGCTTATCGTTCCGCTCGTTATGGCGGAGATGATCGACGTCGGAATTGCCAACGGCGACACCGATTATATTCTCGGGCACGGAATAACGCTAATCGTCCTCGCGGTGTGCGGGCTTTGCTTTGCGCTCGTGTGTCAGTATTCCGCAAGCGTCGCCTCGCAGGGCGTGGGGACAAAGCTGCGCGACGACCTTTACGCGCATATTAACACCTTGTCCTACAAGGAGCTTGACCGCCTCGGAACTCCCGCCCTCGTCACCCGCATTTCCAACGACGTAAACCAGATACAGACCGCCGTTGCAATGCTGATAAGGCTTGTGGTGCGCGCGCCGTTCCTCGTTGTCGGCGCGACGATCATGGCGTTCACCGTCAGCCCTAAATTGTCGCTTATCTTCTTTGGCGCAATGATAGCCATTGTCGCGATAATGTACCCGATAATGAAGGTCACCGTAAAGCTGTTCAAAAAACAGCAGAAGGAGCTTGACGGAATTTCAAGGATAACCCGCGAGAACCTGTC
>JBJFHP010000039.1:0-4529 GCA_051893715.1 Oscillospiraceae bacterium | reverse complement strand
GCTCGGTTTCTACCCACTTGCCGTCCTCGATATAGCTGCCCTTTGCGGAAACCTCGCGGATATTTATTTCGGGGTTAAAGTTGGTCGCGAAGGGATAGCCGTGGTCGCCGCCGTTGCAGTCGAGAATGTCGATGTAGTTTATCTCGTCGAACTGGTGCTTCATCGCGTATGCGGAGAAAACGCCCGTTACGCCCGGGTCGAAGCCGCAGCCGAGTATCGCGGTAAGCCCCGCCTTTTCAAAGCGCTCGCGGTACGCCCACTGCCAGCTGTACTCGAACTTCGCAGTGTCCTCGGGCTCGTAATTCGCGGTGTCAAGGTAATTTACCCCCGCCGCAAGGCACGCGTCCATGATATGAAGATCCTGATACGGAAGCGCGACATTGATGACTATTTCGGGCTTGTAATCCTTAATCAGCGCGGTCAGCTCCTCAACATTGTCCGCGTCCACCTGCGCAGTGGAAATGACCGTCTTTGTGGTGGGCTGAAGCTTTTCCTTGAACGCGTCGCACTTTGCCTTGGTGCGGCTCGCTATCATTATTTCGGTGAATACCTCGCTGTTTTGGCAGCACTTGTTAATAACTACTCCTGCGACGCCGCCTGCGCCGATTATCATTGCTCTGCTCATGGCAAAATTCTCCTTTACTTATGTTCGGGTACAACGGCGAAAAATTCAAGCTCGCCGTCGCTGTCGTTGATAAGGCTGTGTGAATGTCCCATGGGGCAGTAGGTGCAGCTTCCCTCGGTCAGCTCCTCATATTCCCCATCGCACAGCATTTTTCCCTTTCCCTTTATAACGAAAACTATCTCGCTGTTCCCCTCGTGGGTGTGCAGCCCGATAGACGCGCCCGCTTCAAGCACGCCGCGCATTATCTTGTTGTATTCGTCGGTGAACATTTTCACGCGGAACGTCTTTTCCCCGCCCTTGAAATGCTCTATCGCCTTTTCGGGTATATCGCTGAAATTTATTAACATACCGTCACCTCATGTATTCGGCTTGGTTTCTCGCAGCACGTCGCGAACATTGTTCGGCAGCGCGAAGCAGCCGCTGTGGACGTACCGGTTGTAATACCTCGTCCTGAGCCCCTGCGCAAGCCACCATTCGGCGTTCTGATCCTTTACGGGGTGGAATTTCTTGCTCGCGAAGCCGAAGAGCCAATGCCCCGACGGATAGGTCGGGATATGCGCCTGATATACAAGCGCGGTCGGGAAGAAAGACTTGATACGGCTGTGAGCGCGCTTCATTATCTCGGCGTACTCGTCGTAGAACGTGCTTTCGTGCTGATTTACAAGTATCCCGTCCTCGGTCAGCGCCTTGTAGCAGTTGCCGTAAAATTCCTTTGTAAACAGTCCCTCGCCCGGACCGAACGGGTCGGTGCTGTCGACGATTATAAGGTCATATTCGTTCTTCGGGGTTCGGACGAATTTCAGCCCGTCCTCATAATAGATGTGAACGCGCGGGTCGTCAAGCTTACAAGCCGTCTGCGGCAGGTATTCCCGACAAACCTCGACAACGCGGCGATCTATCTCCACCATGTCGATATGCTCAATGCTGTTAAAGCGGGTCAGCTCGCGGATAGTTCCGCCGTCCCCCGCGCCGATGACAAGCACCTTTTTTATGTTGGGGTTAGTCGCCATAGGGACGTGCGTTATCATCTCGTGATAGATGTACTCGTCTTTTTCCGAAAGCATGAGAAAGCCGTCCAGAACAAGTATCCTGCCAAGCTCAACGCTGTCAAGGATATCTATTTTCTGAAACTCGCTCTGCTCGCTGAAAAGGTGCTGCTTTATCTTTATTGAAAACTTAATGCTTTCGGTGTGATTTTCCGTGAACCAAAGCTCCAATTATGTTCTCCTTTCATTTATGCGGCGGACGGGTGAGGTATTCGGGCTTAACGAAGATCCTGATAAGCCGCGGGAATTTCTCCGCGCTGCACATAACGTAAACCGATACTGCCACATACACCGCCCACGCAAGGGCAAGTATTCCGAAAATGCACAGAGGGGTCTTTATATCCTCGCGCATTTTCCGCTCGCTGTCCGAAAGATCGAGCAGCGTCTTGCCGCCGCATTCCGCCGCAAGAAGATCGACGCCCGCTGTGACAAGCGAAAGCTCGCTCCCCTCTTTAAGCGAGAGCATTGCCTCCTTATCGCAAAGGCTCGCCCACGCCGAGTATTCCCCGCCGTCCGTTTCCAGCACGATAACGTCGTTTTTGCGGTAACTGCTCACAAACCGCTCTGTGCGGTATTCGTAGCTGCCCTTTCCGTGCCAGCCAAGACTGATGCAGAAAATGCCCATGCCGATGATAAACACAAAAATCAGTGCCCAGATGAAGATAAACTCGCCCGGGGAGCGGACATTGCCGTTAAAAAGGCGGCTGCGGGCGTTGTATTGCCGAACCTTTCTGCAATGCGTGCGCCTGCGGTTTCGCGAGGCATTTTTCCTGCCCATTCATTTCACCACCTGCAAACGCTCGACATTCATATCGCGGCAGCCCGTGAGCGAGCAGCCCTTTTCCTTTGCAAAGGCAATATACCTTAAAATATCGTCGGTTATCCGCTCGCCCGGCGCGAGGATAGGTATTCCCGGGGGATAGCACATGACGAACTCGCTGCATATCCTGCCCGCGGTACGGTCTATCGGGAGAGTTTCCTGCTCGGCATAGAACGCCTGCTGCGGGGACATTTCAACTATGGGGTTAATGTATTCGTGGTCGTAAAGCCCTACGGGAGATTTGCCGTAAAGCCGCTTTATCTCGGACAACGCGCCGAGCAGCCGCTCTATCTCCAGCGCGCGGTCGCCGCCCGTGATTATCGCGAGGATATTCCCGATATCGCCGAACTCTATCTGTATGCCGTATTCGTCGCGGAGGATATCGTACACCTCTATCCCCGCAAGCCCCATTGCGCGCGTGTGCACCGAAAGCTTCGTGCTGTCGAACGCGAAAAACGCGCCGCCGTCGCAAAGCTCTTTTCCAAAGGCGTAATACCCGCCGATGGCGTTTATCTCATTGCGCGCATAGTCGGCGAACTCCACCGTTTTGGCGTAAAATTCCTTTCCGTTCAGCGCGAGATTTTGCCGCGCGAGGTCAAGGCTCGCCATAAGCAGATAGCTTGCCGAGGTTGTCTGCGTAAGGTTGATTATCTGTCGGACGTAATCGGGGTCGACGCCCTTTCCGAGCAGCAGCAGCGCGCTCTGCGTCAGCGACCCGCCCGTTTTGTGGACGGATACCGCCGCCATGTCCGCGCCGCAGCTCATTCCCGACGGGGGCAGTCCCTCGCCGAAATAGAAATGCGTTCCGTGCGCCTCGTCGCACAGCACCTTCATTCCGTGCCTGTGCGCAAGCTCGGTTATCGACTTTAAGTCGGAGCAGATGCCGTAATATGTGGGGTTATTCACCAGCACCGCCTTTGCGTCGGGGTTGGCGAGTATCGCCCGCTCTACGGCGGATACGGTCATTCCGAGCGGGATACCGAGGTCGTTGTTTACTCCGGGGTCAACGTAAACGGGTATCGCTCCGCACACTACCAGCGCGTTTATCGCGCTCCTGTGGACGTTTCGCGGGAGAATTATCTTGTCGCCCGACTTGCACACAGACATCACCATCGCCTGCACCGCGCCCGTCGCGCCGTTGACGATGAATATTGAATTTTCCGCGCCGAAAGCGTCCGCCGCTACCGCCTGCGCTTCCTTTATCACCGAAACGGGGTGGCAGAGGTTGTCCAGCGGCTTCATGGAATTTACGTCGTTTTTAAGGCAGGCTTCCCCGAGGAAGTCCGTCAGCTTTTTATTGCCGCGCCCGCCCTTGTGCCCCGGGACGTCGAACGGGACAACGCGGTTCGCGCGGTGCTCCTTCATTGCTTCGTAAAGCGGCGCGCGGGTCTGATCAAGCTTCATTTCCGCGCTCACCTCAATAGATATTCATGCCGCTGAATATCTCTATCATCTCGCGGCGGAGGCTGTTTGTTATTTCAAGGCGCTCCTGCGGGTGTATTTCGTACACGTCGCGGTTAAAGAGGTAATTCTGAAGCTCTATTTCCTTGATGAGCATTTTTGTGTGGAATATATTTGACTGATAAACATTCACGTCTATCGCGTCGTATTTTGTAAGCGTCGCGTCGTCGATATAGTCCTGTATGGAGGTCATCTGTGTGTCCATAAAGCACTTTTTACCCGATACATCGCGGGTAAAGCCCCTGACGCGGTAGTCTATCGTTATAATATCCGAGTCAAAGCTGCCGATGAGGTAGTCAAGCGTGTTAAGCGGGGATATCTCGCCGCAGGTCGCGACGTCGATATCGACGCGGAACGTTGAAATAGCCTTATCGGGGTGATACTCGGGGAACGTATGCACGGTGATATGACTTTTGTCAAGATGTGCGTGAACTGTTTCCGGACGGGAAACGGCGTTTTGATAATAGCCCCTGCCCTTGTTGCAGGATTCATCAATATGGGAAGGGTCAACATAGCCCTCTGCGAAGAGAATGTTGACGGAGGCTCCCTGCGGGTCGTAGTCCTGCTTCGAAATGTT
>JBJFHP010000038.1:0-4643 GCA_051893715.1 Oscillospiraceae bacterium | reverse complement strand
CCACCACGACGGCGAGTGCTGCCACCACGACCACGATGACGACGAGCACGAGCATCATCACCATGACGGCGAGCACCACCACCACGACCATGATGACGACGAGCACGAGCATCACCACCACGACGGCGAGTGCTGCCACCACGACCATGATGACGACGAGCACGAGCACCACCATCACGACGGCGAGTGCTGCCACCATGACCACGACCACCATCATCACCACCATGCGGACGAGGTATTCACATCATTCGGCGTTGAAACAGCGAAGAAGTTCGCAAAGGCTGACCTTGAAAAAGCGCTTGCCGCTCTTTCCTCCGAGGAATACGGTGCAGTCCTCCGCGCAAAGGGTATCGTTGCAGGCGCCGAGGGCGTGTGGTATTATTTTGATTTTGTTCCCGAGGAGTACGAGATACGCACGGGCGCAGCAGATGTTACCGGCAGAATGTGCGTTATCGGCTCTAAGCTTGCCGAGGACAAGATAAAAGCGCTGTTCGGCGTCTGATACTAAACGAAAGGCGGTCCGATATGGAACTTCCCGTATATCTTATAACAGGATTTCTTGAGAGCGGTAAGACTTCTTTCATTCTCGAAACGCTTGCAGACAAGCAGTTCAGCAAGGGCGAGCGCACGCTCATAATTGCCTGCGAGGACGGCGAGATCGAGTATGATGAAAAGATATTAAAGGCTTCAAATTCTGTCGTGGAATTTATAGAAGACGAAGAGGACTTCAACGAGGAAAACCTGAACGCGCTCGTTAAAAAGCACAAGCCCACGCGCATTATGCTGGAATACAACGGTATGTGGAGCCTGCGCGACATGGCGGTAAAAGCGCCAAAGAGCTGGATATTCTATCAGATATTCATGTTCGTTGACCACTCTAAATTTGATATGTATATGAACAATATGCGGCAGCTTTTGTCCGATAATATCGCCGTTTCGGATATTGTTGTGTTTAACAGGTGCGAGCAGGGCAGGGTCGACAAAAAGCGCCTCCGCCGCAGTATAAAGGCTCTTAATCCGAGAATAGACATGATGTTCGAATACAACGACGGCTCTGTTGAACAGGGATTTCAGGGCGACGACGAAATGCCGTTCGATGTCAACGCTGACCCCATAGATGTCGTTCACGACGACTTCGGTCTGTGGTATATCGACATCATGAGCAACGCGCCGAGGTACAAGGGGAAGAACGTCCGCGTCCGCGGAATGGTTTTCCGCGCGTCAAATGTACCGAAGGGTTATTTTGTTATTTCCCGCCGTGCGATGACCTGCTGCGCCGATGATATTCAGGTCGTCGGGATACTTGTGAAATCGCCCGATGAGAGCAAATTCAAGGACGGCGAATGGGTCGAGGTATGCGGAAAGGTTATCGGTGAAAAGCACCCCGTATACAAGGGCACAGGTCCCGTTCTCTCCGCCGACAGCATTACCCCCACACAGCCCGCCGACAGCGAGCTTGTATATTTCAACTGACTATCACAACACCGCACAGCGTAATATTCCGCGTTGTGCGGTTTTTTCGGAGAATTTTTTATGGACAGGATATTTACCGTAAGGCTTTCCGAGGACGGAAAAGCTGTCGAGATACTCGATCAGACCTTGCTCCCCAACACAATAAAATACCTTCGCCTTGAAACCGCCGAGAGCATTTATGAGGCTATATTTTCGCTGAGGGTGAGAGGCGCTCCCGCGATTGGCATAGCAGCGGGTTTCGGAATGTACGTTCTTGCGCAGCAGACAGGGCGCTCCGACCGCGAGGGCTTTATTGCAGAGCTTTCGCGCGCGGGCGAATATCTCTGCAAATCGCGCCCCACCGCTGTTAACCTATCATTCGCGGTGAAAAGAATGCTTGCCGCGGCGGAAAAATGCGGCGGCGGAAAGGCAGAGATACTCCCCGCGCTCAAAGCCGAATGCACCGCAATATTTGACGAGGACAAGGCTATGTGCCGCGCGATTTCCGAATACGGGCTGTCGCTCGTGAAAAGCGGCGACGGTATTCTTACCCACTGCAACGCGGGCGCGCTTGCCGCTTCCGAATACGGAACGGGGCTCGGTCCGCTGCTTCTCGGAAAAGAAAAGGGCTATGAATTTCACGTTTTCAGCGACGAAACAAGACCGCTCATGCAGGGCGCTCGTCTTACCTCGTTTGAGCTTGACCATGCGGGTATAGATGTTACGCTCATCTGCGACAACGCCGCGTCGCTGCTCATGAAGCAGGGCAAGATAAACGCCTGCTTTGTCGGCTGCGACAGGGTAGCCGCAAACGGCGATACCGCGAATAAGATAGGAACGCGCTCCGTTGCGGTGAACGCAAAATATCACGGCATACCGTTCTATGTTTTCTGCCCGAGCTCGACGATCGACTTCTCATGCAGGAGCGGCGATGATATCGTGATAGAGGAACGCAGCGGCGACGAGATAAAGAAAGGCTATTTCAGCCAACCCGTCGCGGGCGAAAATGTAAAGTGCTTCAACCCCGCGTTTGACGTTACCGACGCGGAGCTTATCACCGCGATAGTTACCGAGCGCGGAATAGCGAGATACCCCTATACCGAGTCGCTCGCGAAGCTTTTCGGGGAGGACAGCGCCGAATGATACATCGGGACATTGACGCGGGAAAGCCGTTCGATTGGGGACTGACCTCGGACGACTACGCGAAATATCGGGATATTTACCCAAAGGAATTTTATGACAGGATAACCGTTCTCGGGCTTTGCGGCGAGGGAACGTCCGTGCTGGATATCGGCACGGGAACGGGCGTTCTCCCGCGTGCGCTTTACGGTACGGGAGCGCGTTTTACGGGCGTCGATATTTCCGAAAATCAGATAAAGCAGGCGCAGCGGCTTGCCGCCGAAAGCAATATGAGCATTGACTTTCTGTGCAGCGGCGCAGAGGATATCCCGTTCGCGGAAAACAGCTTTGACTGCGTGCTTGCGTGTCAGTGCTTCTGGTATTTCGACCATGAAAGGCTGGCTGAAAAGCTTTATTCAGTTCTGAAAAGCGGCGGCAGATTTGCAGCGCTTTCTATGGAGTGGCTTCCGTTTGAGGACAAAACAGCGGCGGCGACAGAGGAGCTGGTGTTGAAGTATAATCCCGACTGGAGCGGGAAAGGCGAGCTCGTACATAAGACGGTAATACCCGACGCTTATCTCCCGTATTTTGAAATTGAAAGCGCGGAGGTGTTCCTGCTGGACGTTCCGTTCACGCGGGAAAGCTGGAACGGGAGAATAAAGGCGTGCCGCGGGATAGGCGCCTCGCTTCCACCCGAAAAAACAGCGGAATTTGAAAAGGAGCATATGGAGCTTCTTAAACAAATTGTTCCCGAAAAATTCACAATAAAGCACTATGCCGCAATAACCGTAATAAGGTCAAGAAAGCAGGAGAAATTATGAAGATAAGATTTTATAACGCAAATATACTGACCATGCAGGACAACACCGTTGTCAGCGGAGAACTTCACACCGAAAATGAGCGCATTTCCTATATCGGCGCGCCGAACAGCGCGGAGGGCTTCGACAGGGAGATCGACCTTAACGGAAACCTCATAATCCCCGGGTTCAAGGACGCGCATACGCATACGGCGATGACCTTCCTGCGTTCGTTTGCGGACGATATGCCGCTCTCCGACTGGCTCAACAAGCAGGTTTTCCCGCGCGAGGCAAAGCTCACCGAGGAGGCAATATACGTTTTCACACAGCTCGGTAATATGGAATATCTCACGAGCGGCATTACTTCCTCGTTCGATATGTATTTCAAGCTGCCGTCCTACGCAAGGGCGAATATCGACATGGGCTTCCGCACCGTTATATGCGGCTCTATAAATGACTTCGGCGGCACCGTAGAGGATTGCGAGGAGGAATACAACACCTATAACTCGCTCGACCCGCTTGTTTCCTATCGGTTCGGATTTCACGCCGAATATACGACAAAGCGCAGTATAATGGAGGGCATGGCGGCGCTGTCGCAAAAATACAAGGCGCCCGTTTTCGCCCATAACAGCGAAACAAAGTCGGAGGTAGAGGGCTGCCGCGAGAGATATGGAATGACTCCGACGCAGCTTTTCGACAAGCTCGGTATGCTTGAATACGGCGGCGGCGGCTTCCACTGCGTATGGTTTGACGATAAGGATATGGAGATATTCCGCGACAAGGGGCTGTGGATGGTAACAAATCCCGCGTCGAATATGAAGCTTGCAAGCGGCATTGCCCCGATATGCGAAATGCGCCGCCACGGAATGAAAAATTTCGCAATAGGCACAGACGGCGCCGCAAGCAATAACTGCCTCGATATGTTCAGAGAAATGTTCCTTGTGACGGGATTGCAGAAAGTACGCGAGAATGACGCGTCCGCCTGCTCCGCGTATGATGTCCTTGAAATGGCGACAAAGGGCGGCGCGCTATGCATGGGGCTGAACGACTGCGATGTTCTCGCGGCGGGAAAGCTTGCAGATTTTGCGGTGATTGACCTTGCGCAGCCGAATATGCAGCCTGTCCATAATATCCCGAAAAACCTTGTTTACGCGGGCAGCAAGCAGAATGTAGCAATGACTGTCGTAAACGGCAGAATACTTTATGAAAACGGCAAATTCACGACCGTTGACGCGGAAGAAATTTACGCGCGTGCCGCCGCACTTGCAGAACAGA
>JBJFHP010000037.1:0-4650 GCA_051893715.1 Oscillospiraceae bacterium | reverse complement strand
ACCAACGCAAACTATACCGGCACACTCTCAAAGTGGAATAGTATTTCTATTGGTGTAGGAAACGAACATCTGACCAACAACATAAATATCGGCTACGGCAATAACAAGTCTCCGAATGTCAGCACCAATAATGCCGGCACAATCACAATAAAAAACGAGAACGGCGCTTCAACAACCGTAACCGTAGCCAATAACGATGATTACAAGCTTGCTCAGGCGCAGTACAACTGCGGTTCGGTAACAAAAAACATTCTCACAAACTACTATAAGATAGAACCCAAATCCATTGAGCATGATGCAAAATTCACTTTTCAGGCAGGAAAAACAAGCGGTATATCAAGATACATACTGATGTGCGGAGATACCGAGGTCGCACGAAGCTCCACAGGTGTTATTACTCTGAAAAACACAGCGCTCCCGGTTGGCAGAAACTATTATGTTATCGTTCTTCTGAATGACAGCACGGCAACAAAGACACCTCTTATGTTTGAGGTCGTAAAATCGCCCACCGAGGAAACACCCAAAAAATTAGAGCTTGGCAGGGACGGGGTCAGCGTTAAGGTGCCTGATAATATCCCGTTTGTCGGCGGCGGCGAGATCGGCATGGACAAAATCGATCTCCCCGTTGAAATTCTGGTGTGCGACGGCATGGCATATGTCGGCGTAAATATCAGCGATACATACGGACTTGTTACCAACGAAAAAAAGCGCAAGGAGTTCGAACAGCAGTATTACGATATCAGAAACTCTATCAATACAGCCAGGGAATATGCCCCCCGTGATATAAAAGAATTGTCAGATTATATAAAACAGAACCCTTTCAGACAGAAGCTAGGCGGAAGCGGCTTTGATACCGAGTTTAATGTTATCGGCTACGGCAAAACCGAATGGGACGAGAGCGGTTTTAAGACTGTTCAATTTGATCTTGTTTTCATTTTCAAAGCAGAGTATGACTTCAAGTACCAGACCGCTATCTGGGTCATTCCCGTTACCATTGAGGTAAAAGCAGAGCTTGAAGCGAAGCTCGGCGGAAGCGCAAAATACGATTTCACCAATAGTCAATTCTCCGGCGAGCTTAGTCTTGACATGAAGCTTGCGCTGAAGCCGTTTATCGGCGCCGGAATAAGCAACGTTGCGGCGGTCGGCGCGGTCGGAAAAGGACAGCTTGATGTTGACATTACATTGTTAAGCAGCACCAGAACGCCGGGCATTGATGATGTCAGCCTTACGGGCGGCTTGGGATTAAAAGCATATGCCGGACCATTTGTATATGAAAAGTTCTTCCTGGAGGACACATGGCACATCTACTCACGCGATACTTCCAAAGCCACGCTTGAAATAAGTGACGTCAAATATTCTGCGGGAGATATGTACGACTCGGATAATTACACCGTTTCCACAAAGGAATATAAGGTGTATTTCGCCGGCAGCGCCTCGGACGGGGTGCTGATATCGGACGTTTTCCTGAGCGCAATGCCGCAGATCGTTACAAGCGACAGCGCAACGGTGATGACCTTCCTTACCTCCAACCCCGAAAGAAGCGCCGCCGATCGTGTGCAGCTGATGTACTCCGTATACAACAGCGAGGACGGCAGCTGGTCGGAGCCTGCGCCCGTCGACGGCAATAATACCAACGACTGGACGCATACCATGAAAGTTGTCAACGGCGATATATGGCTGCTGTATCAGGACTCCGACACGGTGTTCGGCGACGACACAGACACTGACGCGCTTGCGGATTCCTTGACGGTGACCGCAATGAAATTTGACCCCGAAACAGGCGCGTTTACAGAACCCGTGTGCATTTCGGGAACAAACGGCTACAATTCACTGCCCGCCCTCGGCACGGCAAATTCCGCTCCCGCCGCGGCGTGGGTCAATAATGAAGCTACCGATTTCTTCGGGCTTAACAGCACAAACTCCGTCAGATTCAGCACATATTCGGACGGTACTTGGAGCGAGGGCGTTGAAATAGCTTCCGGGCTTAACTGCGTGACAGACCTTGCGATAGGCGAGCTTGACGGAAAGCTCTGCGTAGCCTATATCACCGACGGCGACAATGACCTTACAACGTTTGACGACAGAAATCTGTACCTTTATTCCGACGGGAATACTGCACTGCTTTGCGAGGGAACAGTTTCCGCGCTGTATATGGGCGAACTCCCCGGCGCAGGAAATGCACTCTGCCTGACGGAAAACGGCGCGCTGTATTACATAACATCGGCGGACGGCGAAAAGACAAAGCTGCTTGATACCGCAGTAAGCGGCGACTATACCGTTACAGATGACGCGATCCTTTTCTGCGGAGATCAATCTCGTATATTTGCGGTAAAGTACGATAACGGCGCGTGGGATCAGCCCGTCGAGGTGTATTCCGCAGAGGGCACTGTCACTGCGTTCGCGGCGGATAATGATCGCCTGCTTGCGGTTGATATGGTAATGACCGAAACCGAAAACGACCTTACGGACAGCTCCGACCTGCACTGCATAAGCTACCGTGAAACGGAAAATGTAACGCTTGAATATGTTGATTTTGAGTATGAGAACATAAGCACCACCGTGCCGCTTGAGGTTTGTGTGACAAACGGCAGCATGGATACTCTCACGGCAGTGAACGTACTCATAACAGACGACGCGGCGAACGAGGTTTACAACGGAACATTAAGCTGCAATATCGCTCCCGGTGGCAGCGAGGAAATTACTGTGACAATGCCCGTTGAAACGCTTGACGACAGGAATTACACCGTAACTGTCACCACAGAAAACGACAGCGATCCCGCCGACAACAGCGCGGAATTTACCCTCGGAAAAACCGAGATAGACCTGTCTGTATGCACGATAGTTGACGGCGGAAAAGCTTATCTTGAAGTGACCGCAGAAAACGAAAGCGCGGTCGCTGCGGGCACGGTAATTTCGATCCTCGACGAGGACGGAAACACGATTTCACAAAAGGACATCGGAACGCTCTCCGCGAAAAGCAAGGCAACAGAGCGCTTCGGTTTTGATGATATTCTCGGAGAAAACGACAGCCGTTCCGTGACGGTTCAGCTTACCGTTGACAAGGAGGAATATTACACCCACAACAACTCGCTCGGGCAGTACATCAAGGCGATCGACACCGATATTCCCTATAAGTATGTAACATTCCTAGACGCGGACGGAACTCTGATATCCGGCACTGTTTATGACGCGGAAGCGCTTATTACCGCGCCCGAGCTTCCCGAGGACTGCACGGGTTGGTTTGCGGTAGGCGATGAAACCAAGACGGCGATATCCGATTTTTCGGGAATAAATGTTGATATTGCATTTATGGCAATAGCTCCCGAGCCGCCTTGCAGCTTAACGAGCAACAGCCTGCTTCTTGGCGGCGATATCGGCGTGAATTTCTATATGGAGTTTTCCGATGATGTTATTGCCTATACGACCTCGGAAATGAGGTTCACCGTAAACGGCAAAACAACGGCTGCCCCTGTCAGCACGGCGGCAAATACGGACGGACTGTACGAGTTTGTATGCGCTGTTGCACCTGCGGAATTGAACGACACCATCACAGCGCAGCTTTATGTCGGCGGTCAGGCGACAGGCGACAGCTTCACCTACTCCTTCAAAACCTACGCCGACTATATTCTCGACAATTCGGAGGATTACGCTTATGAAGCCCCGCTTGTGGAGGCAATTCTGAATTACGGCGCGGCGGCAGAGAAGTATTTCCGCGGCAGCACCGAAATAAGCTTTACAAAGCCCGAGATCACGTCAAAGGAGCTTTCGGCGTACAGATACGTTGTGAGCGACAAGGACAAGGCTTACGACTTTGTGGGGCAGATAATAACGCTTAACAATAAGATCACCGCGAAGCTGTATTTCAGCGGAGATGATTTTTCGACAAGCGATGTCACGGTTATGCAGAACGGTGCGGGAATTGACAGCTCGCGGCTTTCCGTCAGAACGGACGGCAGCGGTACATATCTGGCAATTTCAGGCATATCCGCGAATGAAATGGGAGAAGCGTTCACAATAACGCTCGGCGGCGTTACCATCAGAAATTACAGCGTTTACAGCTACGTCCGCGGAGCGCTTGACAGCACAGCGAGCGGTCTTTCCGATGTTGCTGCGGCGCTGTATGAATACGGCTGCGCGGCAGAGGAATATTTGGGCAAAATTGCATGACATGAGCTGTTATTGAATAAGATATACCCGCCTGTTTATCGCAGGCGGGTCATTATTATAGCTTCATTATCGCTAAGCCGGAGCGCCATTATTGAAATGAATCCGATTACTGTCAGCACAGCTTAAACACTCAAAAACCGATCGTATAAATTGTACATTCTCTTGCCTAACTTATTAACGGTTTCCTGTTTGTCAAGTCCAAACATCACTATTGCTTCATTAAAGCATAACATAAACTCTTCCATTTCATCATCGGGGACAACAATGTAAATTTTATCACCCGACTCAACAATTTGGGGCTTTGACTTCATGCCGGAAACATCAATCAACTCAATGATTTCTATGTCATTTTGTGAGATCTGAAATTTCATATTGTTATCACTCCTATCGTATGTTCCAATTGATTATTTAATAATATATCATATTTTATTGAGTTCTGCAAGAGTTATAGGAGAAGCTTCTGCATTTAACTCATGCCGATTA
>JBJFHP010000036.1:0-4676 GCA_051893715.1 Oscillospiraceae bacterium | reverse complement strand
TCCTTTATCTTCTCCTCGGCGCGCTTGTTCTGCTGCTTTATCATGCGCTGAATGAGCTGCGATGACTCATACCAGAACTCGTAGTTGCCGACGTACATCTTTATCTTACCGTAGTCGATGTCGACAATGTGCGTGCAGACGTTGTTGAGGAAATGGCGGTCGTGGGATACGACGATGACCGTTCCGAAATAGTCCGCGAGGAAGTCCTCCAGCCACGACACAGCCTCGACGTCGAGGTGGTTAGTCGGCTCGTCCATGAGGATTATGTCGGGGTTTCCGAAAAGGCACTGTGCAAGCAGCACCTTGACCTTTTCGTTACCCGTCAGGCTCTCCATCTTCTGATAGAGTATCTCCTCGGGCAGACCCAGCCCCTGTATAAGCTTGGAAGCGTCGCTTTCCGCCTCCCAGCCGTTGAGCTCGGCGAACTCGCCCTCAAGCTCGGAGGCGCGGTTTCCGTCCTCCTCGGAGAACTCCTCCTTGGCATACAGCGCGTCTTTTTCCCGAATGATATCATAAAGGCGCTTGTTGCCCATGATAACGGTGTCCTGAACGGTATATTCATCGAACGCGTAATGATCCTGCCGAAGCACGGACATACGCAGCTCGGGCGGCTTGGATACGGAGCCCTTTGTCGGTTCGAGGTCACCGCAGAGCACTTTCAGGAAGGTTGACTTTCCCGCGCCGTTGGCGCCGATGACGCCATAGCAGTTGCCCGCAGTGAATTTTAAATCGACGTCCTTGAAAAGCAGCTGTCCGCCGAAGCTGACGCTTACGTTAGATACGGTAATCAATAGTTGTTCTCCTGTTCTGTGTTATTTGTTATATATTGGCAAATGCCTGCTCGAGGTCTGCTATGATGTCATTGACATTTTCAAGACCAACCGACAGACGGATAAGACCGCCGTCAATGCCTGCCGCAACAAGCTGGTCGTCGGTGAGCTGGCGGTGTGTTGCGGACGCGGGGTGAAGCACGCAGGTGCGGATATCCGCAACGTGTACCTCATTGGAAGCAAGCTTCAGGCTGTCCATAAACTTAACGGCAACGGAGCGTCCGCCCTTTATCGAGAAAGAAATTACGCCGCTCGTTCCGTTGGGGAGATACTTCTTCGCAAGCTCGTGACCCTTGCTGCCCTCGAGCGCGGGGTAGGTAACGAACGCCGCCTTGCCCGTGCTCTCGATGTATTTCGCAACGGTCAGCGCATTCTCGCAGTACTGCTTCATTCTTACCGCGAGCGTTTCAAGCCCGAGGTTGAGCAGGAACGAGGAATTTGCCGCGGGGTAGCAACCGAAATCTCTCATAAGCTGCATTCTCGCCTTTGTGATATAGGGCGCTGCTGCGTATTTTTCGGTGTAAACAATGCCGTGGTAGCTCTCGTCGGGCTCGGTCATGCAGGGGAACTTGCCGTTCGTCCAGTCGAACTTTCCGCTGTCAACGATAACGCCGCCGACCTGCACCGCGTGTCCGTCCATGTACTTAGATGTGGAATGTACAACGATATCCGCGCCCCATTCGATAGGTCTGCAAAGCACGGGAGTTGCGAAGGTGTTGTCGATAATGAGCGGAACACCGTGTGCGTGCGCGCATTTTGCCCACATTTCGATATCGAGAACGGTCAGCGCGGGGTTCGCGAGGGTCTCGCCGAAAACAGCCTTTGTGTTCGGCTTGAACGCGGCGTTAAGCTCCTCCTCGGTCGCGTCGTGCTCAACGAAAATGCACTCGATACCCATGCGCTTGAGCGTTACCGCGAAAAGGTTGATAGTACCGCCGTAAATCGAAGCGGAAGCGATAAAGCTGTCGCCCGCCTCGCAGATATTCAGAATGGAAAGCAGAGAGGCAGCCTGTCCGCTTGACGTGCACATTGCGGCAACGCCGCCCTCCAGCGCCGCTATTTTCTTTTCAACGCAGTCAGTCGTGGGGTTCTCGAAGCGGGAGTAGATAAGGCTCTTTGTGGGGTCGTCGAATACCGCCGCAACGTCGTCGGTGGAGTCGTAGACATAGGTCGTGCTCTGAACGATAGGCATTACTCTCGGCTCGCCGTTTTTGGGCGTATAGCCCTCGTGCAGGCATTTTGTTTCAAGTTCCATATTTATCTTTTCCTTTCATAGGCGACAATCTGCCGTCGTTAATTACATACATTTATATCATATCATATTTTCCCGACAAATACAAGTACCGAATGAAAAAATGTGTCAGCCCTCGTATACCGTCCACACGGAAAGCAGGTCGGGGTTTTCGACAGTTTCTCCCGAAGCGTTAAGGGTGTACACCCCCGGCTTCGCCTTTTCAACGGCGGAAAGGTCGGGCGGGAAAACAAATTCATCGCCGTTTTCCTTTGTTACGGTTATCCCCTCGCTGTCGGCGGCGGTTATCGTTCCGAATATCTGCTGCCTGTCGGAGAGGTCGCCGTCCTATGTCCTGTAGGACACCCCCGCGAGCATGGTCTTTCCGACAATGCTTTCAAATGTAAGCTCCATATCAGCCATTGACAAGCTCCTTCAGCGCGGCAAGCAGCGCGTCGATCTCGCCGTCCGTTCCCACCGTAATGCGCAGGCGGTTGTCGATACGCGGCTTTGAGAAGTAGCGCACATAAATATCGCGGGTCTTGAGGTACTCGCAGATATCCTTTGCGCGCAGCGTCCCATGCTCGGCGAAAACGAAGTTCGCGGCGCTGTCCGCGACGTCGAAGCCGAGCCCGCGCAGTCCCTCGGTCAGCCTTGCCCTTGTCGCAATGACCTTTTCAAGCGTTTCGCGGAAATATTCCTCGTCCTCAACGGAGGCAATTCCCGCCTCGACAGCAACGCTGTCCATGGGGTAGGAATTGTAGCTGTCCTTTGCGGCGTACAGCGCGGAGATGATCTCCCTGTTGCCCATTGCGTAGCCTATCCTCATTCCCGCCATGGAGCGGCTCTTGGAGAACGTGCGCGTTATGACAAGGTTTTCGTACTCCGAAAGCAGCGGGAGCGCGGTCGTCCCGCCGAAATCAACGTACGCCTCGTCAACTATGACAACGCTGTCGCGGTTGGCGTCAAGTATATTACGGATAAAGTCAAGCCCCTCGCTTATCGAGGTGGGCGCGTTGGGGTTCGCGATGACAACGCCGCCGTTCGGGCGCGCGTAATCCTCCGCGCGGATACGGAAATCCTTATCAACGGGTATCGTTTCAAACGGTATCCTCAGCATTTCACACCACACGGGATAGAATGAATAGGTGATATCGGGGTAAATAACGGGCTTGTCCGAATTGAAAAACGCGCGGAAGCAGAGCGCGAGCACGTCGTCCGAGCCGTTCCCCACAAAAACATTACCGCGCTCCAACCCGTGGTATTCGGCGAGCTTCGCGGCAAGCGGCGCGGCGTTCGCGTCGGGGTATTTTTTCAGGCAGCCGCTGTCAAACCGGGACATTATCGCCTGAACCTTGGGCGACGGCGGGTAGGGGTTTTCGTTGGCGTTAAGCTTAATGAAGTCCTTTTTGTCGGGCTGTTCGCCCGCAACATAGGGCTCTATCTTGATAAGGTTATCTCTCCAGCTCATATTGTGTCCTTTCTGTACACAAAAAGCGCGGCGGTGACGTAAAGCCAATCCGCCGCGCAGTCGTTCTTATCCCGCGGGAGCAAGTCAAGCCGCCCTCGGGAGAAATTGCGCATTTTCAGTCAAAATCCGAAAACGGGATCATTCTGCGTCATCATCATCTTCAAGTGAGAACTCGAGATGCTGACCGCAGTTGGGGCAGTCCATTCCGCCCGAAGCAGCCTGCTCGTAATCGAAGCGGATCGTGTTGTTGCAAGCGGGACAGGTGGTTTCGTACATCTCATCAAGCTCGTCGTAATCCTCGTCCTCGTCGTAGTCGTAGTCCTCCTCGTCGTCGAAGTCGTATACCTTGTCCTCGAGATCGGCAACGCTTTCCTCAAGGTCGGTCATTACGGAAGCAACGTCGTCAAGCTCCTCGTCAACCTCGGCAAGGTTGTCCGCGATGTCGGTGAGAACATCGAGAATAGCGTCGATAACCTTGTCGTTCACGTTAAGACCCTCTGCGAGTCCCTTGATATAAGATACCTTTTCGCCGATAGTCATAGCAATACTTCCTTTCGTTCGGGAACAGTCCCCGGCAAGCAAAAGCTTACTTATTAACTCTTTCCATGTATTCGCCTGTTCTTGTGTCAATGCGGATAAGCTCGCCCTCGTTGATGAAGAGGGGAACGCGGATCTCAGCGCCTGTTTCCAACGTAGCGGGCTTGGTCGCGTTGGTAGCGGTGTTGCCTGCGAAGCCGGGGTCGGTCTGAGTTACCTCAAGCTCAACGAAGTTCGGAGGCTCTACGCCGAATACCTTGCCCTTGTAGGACAGAACCTTGCACACCATGTTCTCCTTGACGAACTTGAAGTTGTCGCCGAGGTCGGAAGCGTTTACGGGAACGTCCTCGTAGGTCTCGGGATCCATGAAGTGATACAGCTCGCCGTCAGCGTAGGTGAACTCCATATCCTTTCTCTCAACGTAAGCTGTCGGGAACTTGGCGGAAGGGTTGTAGGTCTTTTCAACCACAGAGCCCGTGATAACGTTTCTCACCTTTGTTCTTACGAAAGCCGCGCCTTTGCCGGGCTTAACGTGCTGGAACTCGATGATCTGCATTACGTTGCCGTCTTCCTCAAATGTCATGCCGTTTCTGAAATCTCCTGCTGT
>JBJFHP010000035.1:0-4712 GCA_051893715.1 Oscillospiraceae bacterium | reverse complement strand
AGCTTGTAAGGGGAAGAAACGGCTTTATGCTGCTGTTTCTTCCCGCTTCTTATACTAAGGGGATAAAGCTTGTCGAACTGCTGAACAAGCGGCTTCACGGCGTGAAAATACTCGGCGGGGCGGCAGGCTTCAAGAAGAAAAAACGCAGCGCGTTCGTGCTGGAGGGCGTCAGAACCTCGGGCACGGCTGTCGCTGCGGCATTTATTTCATCGGAGCAGCTTACGGTGTACGAAAACTTTGTTTGCGGCGCGGATATCTCCGGGCAGAGCCGCAGCGTCACAAGGACGCATAAAAACCGTATTCTGAAAGTAGACGGACAAAGCGGCGCGGAATGGTATTCCGAGCTGCTGGATAAATCCGAGCTTGAAAAAGACCCCGACCTTTCGGTGCTGTTCCCTGTCATCAGAGAAGCGGACGTAAGGATACCGTTCTTTGTTGACTACAAACGAAAGAACGAGGAGCACCTCACCCTGTCCTGCGAGCTGCCTAAAGGCTCCGAGATCTACTCGGGGTATTTCAGCCCGCAAAAGACCCTCGACGAAATGCGCACGGTCTATCACGGCATAAAGCATTCCCCGTCCGAGATACTTTTCGCGTATGACTGCCGGTCCCGAATGATAGTAATGCATAGCTGCGCGAAGTGGGAAACGGAGCAGTTCGCTTCCACCAATATCAGCGGCGCATTGCTTTCGGGCGAGATAGTGCGGCGCGGCAATAAAAACTATTATGCAAATTTCACCTTTGCAATAGCCTGCCTTTCCGAAAATCCCGACGCGCATATCCCGCTTCGCAGCAGAGATCTGAACGACCCGTCCGCAATCGCGCAGAACAATATCAAGGCGGTGAATTACCTGCTCGCCTCCTCCAACAAACAGCTCAACGAGCAGCTTACAGATCAGCGGGACAAGCTGAAAAATTCACTGCTCCGCAGCGAGGCGCTGGGGCTGGATAATCAGTTCTGCTACCTTTACGATCGGGAGCATAAGGGACTTGACAAAATAGCCATGTATAACCTCTCCAACGAGAAAATGGTCAAGCTTTTCGTGGGACGCAAGGAGATATTTGACGAGCTGAAACGGGTCTATGCGGACTTTTGTGAAATGCTGAACGACCGCTCCGCCGAGAGCATACACATTTACAGCTATGAAGCGCTGTCGCTGCTTATTGCGGCGGACAGCGGCACAGATGCGGAGAAATTTGAGAATATAGCACGGGAAACGCTGGACTATCTCAACAATATCACGCTGAACGACGTGCAGCTTTCCTATCAGTGCGCGGTGGTGGGCAATGAAAAAGAGCCGCTTCACAAGGCGGAAACCGCGCTTCAGTTCGGCGCGGAGCGGAATATCCCGTTTGTGAGATACGACCGTATCTCCGACAGCATTCTTGACACCACCGAGGAGATACATATTTTGCAGGTGATCCGCGACGCCCTCGCCGAGGAGCGGATAATACCTTATTTTCAAGGAATATATGACAACAGCGAAAAGCGCTTCGGGCTGTATGAGTCGCTTATGAGAATAGCGGACAAGGACGGGAAGATATACTACCCCGACAAATTCCTGCCTGTGGCAAAAAAATATAACCTGTATGAAATGCTTTCGGTTGTAATGGTCAAAAAGGTCATGGCAATGTTCGTTGACAGCGATGTTCGGGTGTCAATAAACCTTAACGTCCGCGATCTGTACGACCGCGAAATGATAAAGGTGATTTTCGGTTATCTTGACAAGGCGGCGCACCCGGAGAATTTCGTGTTCGAGCTGGTGGAGTCCGAGGCGGTCACCGATTACTGCTATCTGAAGCAGTTCGCCGATAAAGTACATGAAAAGCACGCCAAAATTGCTATTGACGATTTCGGAAGCGGGTTTTCAAACCTTATGCACATTCTGCGCATTGACGCCGATTATCTGAAAATCGACGGGGAGATCGTCCGCATGATATGCGACGACGAGAAAAGTATGCAGTTCGTGAGCCTTTTAAGCAGCTGGTGTAACACTCAGGAAACGCAGGTGATCGCGGAGTATGTGGAAAATTCAAAGATACAGGAGAATATTGAGAATATGGGAATATCTTTTTCGCAGGGGTACTTATTCTCAAAGCCGCAGCCGTGGCAGAATGCCTGAAAAGTAACATTGAATGATCCCGTCAGTCGGAGGTTTGGTATGAAAATAACAGATGATATCAGAGATCAGATGACCGAAATAATCAAGAACAAGGCGATAAGGGCGGTATTTCAGCCGATAGTATCTCTGAAAAACGGGTCGGTGTTTGCTTACGAGGCATTCAGCAGGATCACGCTGAAAAAGTGCAGCTTCGGTATTTCAGAAGCCTTTGACATTGCGAGAGAAATGAAGTGCCTGTGGGCGTTTGAGCTGCTCTGCCGCAAAATCTCGGTAAAAGCGGCGGCGGATAAGCCGCAGAACGCAAAGCTGTTTCTTAACCTTGACCCGGATATAGTACGCGACCCCGAGTTCAGGAGCGGTATTACTGTCGAAAAGCTGGAAAAGAACGATATCGACTTTGGCGACATCGTGTTTGAAGCTTCCGAAATATGGGCTGTAAACGACATGGAGCTGTTCAAGTCCGCACTGAAAAATTATCGCGGGCAGGGCTACGGCGTCGCGGTATCAAATGTTTGCTCGGGCTATTCTGGAATAAACCGTATACTTGAGGTGGATCCGCAGTTCATAAAAATCGACGCGGGAATTATCGGCGAAATTGATAAGGACGATATGAAGCGGTCGTTTGTTTCGGCGTTGGCGCAGTTTGCGGAGGATCTTGGCATACCACTGATAGCGCAGGGCGTGGAAAGCTATGAGCAGCTGAAAACACTCGTGGAATTGAAGATCGGCTATGCACAGGGCTTTTATCTCGCAAAGCCGAGCGAGAAATTCGAGAAAATAAATCAGGCGGTCAGGAAGCAGATCATCGATCTCAGCAACGAGCTTAACCGAGCGAAGTTTTCCCCGACATACCTCAGCACAGTAAAGGAGCTTTGCTCAAAAAAGCCGATGCTTTCGCCTAACGCTATGCTCTCCGAGGTGTATGAAATAATGAATGACCCCAATGTCACCGAAACGGCAATAGCAGACGACAACGGCAAATTTCTCGGCGTGCTGACAAAACGGCAGGTGCTGAGCGCGCTCAGCGGAATGTACGGCTACACGCTGAATATGCGAAAAAACGTCGGCGAGGTAATGGACACCTCCTGCCTCACCGTGACCGAGGATACCCCTGTCGAAACCGCGTCAAAAATGGCTATGGCAAGATGTCAGCCGTATATTTACGATTCTCTCCCGGTGATAGACGGTTCAACACGGGAATACCGCGGATTTGTCAGCATAAAAGACCTTCTTCTCGCGTCCGTCAATATTCAGGTAAGGCGCGCTGCCGACTGCAATCCGCTTACAGGGCTGCCCGGGAATATTGTAATTGACGAAAAGGTGGAAAAGCTTATCGGCAGCAGAGATCCCTTTGCCATTATTTATTTTGACCTCGACAACTTCAAGGCGTACAATGACGCATACGGCTTTACCAACGGAGATTTGATGATAAAGGCTGTCGCAGATACGCTGACGGAGTTCTGCTGCGAGGGCGATTTCTGCGGTCACATAGGCGGAGATGATTTTGTTGTTATAACCAACGGCGACAGAACGGAGAGCTTCTGCCGCGACGCATTTCGGCAGTTTGTCAGCAGATCGCGCGGTCTGTACAGCGAGGACGACAGGAACAGAGGATATATCGTGTCCAAAAACCGAAGCGGCTTTGTTGAGCAGTTCCCTCTTGCAACGCTGTCCGCGGCGGCAATTACAAATCGTGAGCGCTGCTTCGAGTCTATAAAGGAGCTGTCGCTCGTAATCGCCAAAACAAAAAAGCTGGCGAAGCAGAGCGTCGGAAACAGCCTTGTGATCGTTTGAGATAAACCAAAACAACTGAGTTTTTCCTTAGCGCAGCCCATGCCTGAGGGATACAGCTCGAATGTTTTTTCTTTATTTACATGTTTTAACGAGCCGATTGAAAGATAACTCCAAAGCTGAAAAGAATAATTTAACCCTCCTGCGTTCGGGCTGAACTGCGGGAGGGTTTCGTTTTGTGTGTAGGACATACAGAGATAAATCTATTGTTTGGTTGGATTTAGCCTAGAAAAGAACAGATGTAAAAGTATGAGGTCGTGAAATTTATCTACCTACTCTGCAACAGGTAAATTGGAGTTTCGGAGTTTAAATCGCTGACCGTTTGGTCAAGCGAAAAGGGGTTCAGGTGTGTTACCACCGGCTCAATGCCCTATTGTGAAGCTGGGCGTAACAATATGGCTATTGAGTATAGCCTTATTGATTAAATCCGAAAAAATAGCCCCAAAATCAAACACCCAAAAATACCCGCACCGCAGAGATAAAGTTCGGCAACGAATAAAGGAGGTGTTCTCATTACAACTTTATTTTTGAGAAATATTGATTTATATACCAGAATGTGATATAATTTAATCAAATGTACCCAAATCGTTTGATGAAAAAATATATTGAGTTTGCGGAGGGTGGACGTATTCCCGGCGCATATCGTTTCGGGAGGTCTTGGGCAATTCCGGAAAAAAAGCATCCAATCTGCATAAAGCGTATACAAATAGAATTAGTTGGAGGTGCATGTCATGCCAAAGCCAAAATGGAACCTGAATACCATTTACATATCCGAGCGATTGCAGGAGAGCCTGCGGC
>JBJFHP010000034.1:0-21272 GCA_051893715.1 Oscillospiraceae bacterium | reverse complement strand
TCACTTTACTAATCAGTTATATATTGTGCCGAATTAGTCATATTGCACAAAATCGGCTTGACGGGCGTCAGCCCGCCTGCGCCGCTTTTGTACAAACTGCCAGTTTGGTGCAAAATATTTGTTTCTGCTCATGTGAAAAGTTATATATTGCACCAAACTGAAAATCTGCGGCGCAATCGAACGACAATAATTATGCGGTGTTGCCTTTAATTTTGTTGATACCCGAAGTCAACATCAATTATAACATATTTTTATGAAAATTACAATAATCACTTGAACGTATTTTGGTTTTGTGATACAATATAAGGTGAAAATATGATGAAAAGTGTGCGCCTATGGCGATTTTCCGCGTAAAACGGCACTTTTCCCCGAAAGGATACAAGGCTTGGAATATATTTATATAGGCAAAGTAAAGATAGAAAAGACCGCCGCGCTTGCTCCGATGGCGAGCGTTGCGGACAGGGCATACAGAATAATGGCGAAGGAATACGGCGCGGCATATGTCGTCGGGGAAATGGCGAGCTGCAAGGGGCTGTACTATTCCGACAAAAAGACCGCCGAGCTGCTTGCCGTGACCGAGGGCGAGCGCCCGATGGCGGTTCAGCTTTTCGGCGCGGAGCCGGAGTTCATGGCGGCGGCGGTCAGAATAGCGGAGCGATACCGCCCCGACATAATCGACATCAACGCGGGCTGCCCCATGCCGAAAATTACGGGCGGCGGCGCGGGGAGCGCGCTCATGAAGACCCCGAAGCTGTTCGGGGAGTGCGTTAAGGCGGCTGCGGGCGCGACGGATATACCCGTGACGGTGAAGATACGCGCGGGCTGGGACGGCGGCTCGGTGAACGCGGTCGAAATGGCGCAGATCGCCGAGGAAAACGGCGCTGCGGCTGTGACGGTGCACGGGCGGACGCGCGAGCAGCTTTACTCGGGCAAAGCCGATTGGGAAATTATCCGCGCGGTAAAGGAAGCGGTGAGTATCCCCGTGATAGGAAACGGCGACGTCGACTCCCACGAAAGCTGCGCGGAGATGTATCGGCAGACGGGCTGCGACCTTGTTATGATAGGGCGCGGGAGCTACGGCAGACCGTGGCTTTTCGGGCAGATAAGGGACTATTTTGAGGGACTGCCCGTCCACCCCGACCCGTCCGCAGAGGAACGGCTTAAAATTATGCGGCGGCATATCGGGCTTATCGTCGCGGACAAGGGCGAGAGGATAGGCATGAAAGAAGCGCGCCGTCCCGCGGGGTGGTATCTCAAGGGAATGCAGGGCGCTGCGAGGTTTCGCAACCTCTGCGGAACGCTTGAAACGCTCGACGACCTCGACAGGCTGATCGAACAAATATATAATGAACAACAGAAACAAGGAGAGCAATAAAATGGAAAGCTTCAGACACAAAATAGCAGGCTTATGCGCGTTCAATGTAAAGGACGACCCCGTGCTCGGGGCGTTCTCAATGCTCGGCGGGAAATCCCGCACCAAGAGCTACGAGGGCTATTCGCGGCTGTGCAGCGAGCTGCTTCTTTCGGGGAAAACGCTGGGCGATTATCTGCGCGATATGCTGATATTCTCGGAGTCGCCGCTCATTTCCGCCTGCGCGGGGAAAAACGACGAGCTGCGCACAAGGGCGGTGGAATGCGACCTTAATGTTATGAGGAGCATTGCGGCGTATTCCTCAAAGGCGCTCAAGAGCGAGCTTGCAAAGGCGTATAACGACGAGGGGTTCGATTCGCTGCCCGATTTTGCGGAGGGCGGCTTTGACTACGGCGCGGAGTATTTCATTGACTTTGCCGCGAAGCACGGCAGCGGTATTTTCGCCCGGTACAAGGCGTTCACCTATGACGGGGAATTGCACCCGATAGAAAACATCGACCCGATACGCCTGACCGACCTTAAAAATTACACGGTGCAGCGTAAGCAGGTCGTCGAGAACACTGTCTGCTTCTTAAACGGGCAGCCCGCGCAGAACGTGCTGCTGTACGGCGACAGGGGCACGGGCAAGTCCAGCACCGTCAAGGCGATACTTAACGAATACGAGGGCTTGCGCATGGTGGAGGTCGCGAAGAACGACATTGCGGCGCTGCCCGCGCTGTTCAGGCGGCTTAAGGACATACCGCTGCATTTTATCGTAACGATAGACGATCTCACCTTTGCGGAGAACGACGACCGCTTCGGTATACTAAAGGCGGTGCTGGAGGGCTCACTTTCGGCGCGTCCCGACAATATACTTATCTACGCGACGACAAACCGCCGCAAGATAATCAAGGAATCCGCCGCGGAGCGCGAGATAAGCGGCGCGGACGCTATCGACGAGAGTATGTCGCTTGCGGACAGGTTCGGGCTTTTCATCACGTTCATCAAGCCCGACAAGGCGGGATTTCTCGATATCGTGCGCCAGCTTGCGGAGGACAGGGATATCGATATCGGCGAGGAGAAGCTTTTCGCGGCGGCGGAGCGTTTCGCGCTAAAGCGCGGCGGGCGTTCGCCGAGGATCGCGCGGCAGTTCGTCGATTGGCTTGTCGGCAGGATAGCGCTCGGCATGGATTATTGATTTGGAGAGGGTATGAAGAAACGATTTTTTGCGGCGGTAATATGCGCGGCGCTGCTGCTCGCGGGCTGTGACAAGGGCGAGGAGTCGTCGCTCCCGTCCGAGCTCACCGTTTCGGGGACAAGCACCGAAAGCGGCAATGCGGCGGCATTCCCCGTCACCGTTTGTGACGAGGAGCTTGACCGACCCGTTGAACGCGCGGTGAGCCTTTCGCCCGCCGTCACCGAGATACTCGCGGAGCTTGGCTTTGCGGACAGGATAGTCGGGATAAGCAGCTACTGCGACTACCCCGGGGACATTTCCGCGCCGTCTGTCGGCAGCGCCGAAAACCCCGATATCGACAGGATACAGGAGCTTTCGCCCGACGCGGTGTTCACGCTGACGGCGCTTTCCGAGCGCGAGCATTACGAGCTTTCGGCGGCGGGAATAACGGTGCTGCGCCTTGACCCGCCCGACAGCATGGAGGGCTTTTCGGCGCTGTACCGCGACATTGCGCGGGCGTTTTACGGAAAGGAGCTCAATAGCTCCGAAAAGGAAGCGGAGCGCGCCGCCGAGGCGGGAAACAACGCGCGCAGTGCGCTGGAGAGCGCCGCTTCGGGGCTAACGCTCGGCAGCTTCGTTTATGTAACGGGGAAGTGCACGCTCGCGGGAGCGGACACGTTTGAAAGCGCAGTCTTGTCCCTCTGCGGAGAAAACCTTTGCAAAGAAAGCGGCTACGCTGCCCCCGTCGGGGAATTGACCCCCGAATATATCGTTGCGGACAGCACGCTTGACTATGCGGGGCTTGCCGCCGACGAGAGCATTGCCGCGATGATAAACGGCGGCGCGGCGGTCGTGTTTGTTACGTCGCGGTGCTTCGAGCGCCCGTCGGCGCGCACTGCTCTTGTGTTTTCCGAGATAGCGGAACAGCTTGCCGCGGAAAGTGCCGAGTGACCCGATTGCGCCCGCTGCGCGCTTAAAACTTTCCAAAAAATGTATCGGGAACCCGCGCGCACGGGTTCCTCAGTTTGTCGAAAAAGACTTTTCAACAAGAAAATGAATATTGAATAATGAATAACGAAGAATGAATAATGTTGGTATCGGCTCCGCCGATTGTTCTGAAAAATGTGATTATACCGCACTTTATTAAAATCCGTGCCCGCAGGGCACACCACAATTATTCACTATTCACTATTCATTATTCATTAAGATAAACCCTGTTTTCAGGGTTTATCGACAGTATCGGGAACCCGCGCGCACGGGTTCCTTTTTGGTGTCACATAGGCGTTATGATATACCCGCTGCTTTTCCAGTAGTCAATGACGTCGCCGAGTATCGCGGCGTTGGTTTCGGATACCGCGTGGAGCAGGTATACCGCGCCGTTATGCGTTTTCGAGGTTATCTTGTCGAATGCAGCGCTCTTTTCGGGCTGAGCGTTCACGTCCCAGTCGGGGTAGGCGAAGCTCCACAGCACGGTGGTGTAGCCCATGTCGGCGGCGCATTTCAGCACCCTTTCGGAAAACTCGCCCATAGGCGGGCGCATGACGTACATTTCGTAGTCAAATTCCTCACGGATATAATTGTGGAGCTGCGACAGCTCGTTGTAAAGCTCGTCGGGGGAGCAGTCGGGAAGCGAGGGGTGGCTGAATGTGTGGTTGCCGACGGTGTGCCCCTCGTCTATCATTCGGCGGATAAGCGCGGGATTTTTCTCCGCGTAGTCATACGTCACAAAAAACACCGCGCGGACGTCCTTTTCTTTCAGAGTGTCAAGTATCTCGGCGGTATACCCATTTTCATACCCCTCGTCGAACGTCAGCCACAGCCTCTTTGCGCCGCTGTCGCCGATGAAAAGCGCGTTTTCCCCGCCGTACTGCCGCTGAGCGTCAACAGCGCCGAGCGGGCGGTTTTCGCTGTCGGTCTGTACGCCCATTCCGTAGGCTATTTTTGTATTGTCGGCTTCATAAAGCCCGTCGTACTGCGAAAGCGCGGCAGTGCTCATCGTCAGCGCGAGTGCCGCCGCAAGAAATTTTTTCATAGCATCAGCTCCTTTTCTTTATTATTTCAAGCTGAACCGCATTTATTTCAGAAAAAAATGATTAAGAATTTTGTAAGTTTTATATTCAAATTTTTATAAGAATGGCATGGTACAATAATGCCAAGGAGGGAAAATATTATGACACAGCGCGTTCTTGTGGTCGATGACGACCGGGAGATCGTCAGCGCGATATCCAAGCTGCTGGAATATGAGGGAATAGAAACCGTTAAGGCTTACAACGGGCTTGAGGCGGTGGAAAGGCTGTCGGAAAACGAGATACATCTTATCATTCTCGATATAATGATGCCGAAGCTGGACGGGCTTTCCGCAACGATAAAGATACGCACAGAGCGGAATATTCCCATAATAATGCTGTCTGCAAAGACGGAGGAGAGCGACAAGGTGCTGGGGCTTTCGGTCGGGGCGGACGATTACGTCACAAAGCCGTTTTCGCCGCCCGAGCTTGTCGCAAGGGTGAAAAGTCAGCTGCGGCGGTATATGTCGCTGGGAGATCATACGAGCCGTCCGTCGGGCGGTGAGATAAGGCTTGGCGGGCTCACGCTCAACAGCAGGGAGCACGGGCTTTATGTCGACGGCGCGGCGGTGAAGCTCACCGCAAAGGAATATAAAATCGTGGAGCTGCTCATGTCTAACGCGGGCAGGGTGTTCTCCGCGGAGGAAATTTACGAGAGAGTATGGAACGAAACGGCTTATGCGGTGGAAAATACGGTGATGGTGCATATCCGCCGTATCCGCGAGAAAATCGAGATAAATCCGCGCGAGCCGAAGTATTTAAAGGTGGTGTGGGGCGTTGGCTACAAAATGGAAAAATATTAGCAGGAGCGGCGCGTTCAAGGCGGTGCTCATCATAGCGTATATCGTCTGCGCGGCGGTCGCGGGCGTTGTGACGGGCTGGGGCAGGGCGCTCTGTAACGGCAGCCTTGTCGATGAGGGTCTGGCGCTTATGTTTGACGAGCGGGACAGGTTCGAGCGCGCGGAATACGGCGACAGAGTAAGTCTGGCGGTGAGCGAGTGCTTCAGCGCTTACTACAGCTCAAAAAAGACGCTGTGCGACTATCGGTCGATAGTGGACAGCATTCCTTTCGGGATAAGTATTACCGACAAAAACGGAAATGTGTATTCCAACAAAGAAATGACGGATCCCGCCGTGTACAGGGTCAACGGCTGCGACAGCGGGCACGACTCGGATAACCCCGCCGTGCGCATAGCGATAGAGCTTGACGAGGAAAACGGATCGCTCGTTTATGACGAGGAACAGTTCGTATATCTGCCCGATTATCAACGCATTCTGAACCTGCTGCCGTTTTCGGCGGCAATAGATACGGCGAACGGCATTTATGAGCCGGTTTATTACAGCGACAGCGGCGATTGGGTGAGATTGCGGCTTGTTCCCGAAAAAACAAAAGGAAACGCCGCCGCCGAGGAGCTCACGCTGACGCTCTACGGTATGTCGGAATATTATATAAACGAGATCCCGACGGATAACCTGATATATAAGTCGGTGCTCGACAAGCTGGACTTCTACTGCCGTGTTAACATGGAGGACGGCAGCTATTACGAAAACGGCGTTCCTTACGCAAGGACGGTCATGTATGACGCCGCCGCTGTTTCGGGAGCGCTTCGCGAAATCGGCATAACCGAGATAAGCATAGGTCTGACCGAAAGCGAGAGCGCGGCGCTTGCGCTTCGGTATGAAAACGGCGTTCACGATATGCGGGTCATTCTGATAACGGATATCTGCCTGCTTGTGCTCGGCACGGCGATACTCATTTACCTCTGTCGGATAATCGGCGAGACCCCCGACGGGAAAGCGGCGCTGCACCCCGTGCTGTCGGTGTTTTATGAGATACCGCTTGCGGCGACTGTTATTGCGGCATTCTGCGCGGCGGCGTTCTTCGTGTCGGATAACTTCACGCACCTTAGTCCCGACGCATGGACGAACAGGATATATCTGATGATTATTTGCGGGCTTGCCGCGGCGGGCGTAGCGGTGCTGTGGCTTTATCTGTGGCTGTGTATGTCCGCGCGGAGCAGGAACGGCGCTTTCGTCCGCGGCTGCTGTGTTTACCGACTGCTTAATTTCCTGTGGAGGACCGTAAAGCGCGTGTGCGGCTTTGTTGTCGACCTGTTTACGGGGAAATTTATACGGAGCAAGGGCTCGAAGCGCATTGTTTTCATCAACGCAGTATTCTGCGCGGCAACGCTTGTGAACGCGCTGCTGTTCCTGCTTTGTGTGCGAGATCCTTTTTCCGGCTCGGCTCCGTCGGTATTTTTCGGAGCATTTTTGATATCAACAGAGGGCGTATTATTGGTATTGTTCATTTATGCGCAGTTCGTCATTTCGCGTGATATTTCGGTGCTGGAGCGGCAGATAGAGGACGTGTACCTCGGGAAAGCGGTGTCCTGCGCGGAATACCCCGAAAGATCGGTGTTCAGGCAGAGCGGCGAGCGGCTTGAAAAGCTCGGCGAGCAATATCGCAGGGGCATGGAGGAGCGCGTCAGGGCGGAGCGCATGAAAATTGACCTTGTGACTAACGTTTCGCATGACCTCAAAACGCCGCTGACCTCGATAATAAGCTATGTCGACCTGCTTAGCAAGGAGGAGCTCCCGCCCGCGGCGGAGGATTATGTGAAAATCCTGCAGAGCAAATCGGAGCGGCTGAAAAACATAGTTTCCGACGTGTTCGAGCTGGCAAAGGCGACAAGCGGCGAGATGACCGCCGAGCGCTCGCCGATAGACCTTTCAAGGCTTTGCTGTCAGGCGCTTGCCGACATGGAGGATAAGATAGCTGCCTCGGGGTTCGAGGTAAGGCGCGGGATATGCGACCCGCCCGTTGTCATAACGAGCGACGGAAAGCGGATTTACCGCATAATTCAAAATCTTCTCGATAATGCGCTCAAGTATTCGATGGAGGGAACGCGGATATATTTCACGCTCGAAAAACTGGGCGGCAGGGCTGTTCTCACCATAAAAAACATATCGGCGGCGCCTATGGAATTTACCGCCGAGGAGATAACCGAGCGGTTCGTCCGCGGCGACAAATCGCGCAGCACCGACGGCTCGGGGCTGGGGCTTTCAATTGCGCAGGGCTTTGCGCTCGCCTGCGGCGGCGAACTGAAAATCGACATTGACGGCGACCTTTTCAGGGCAGTGGTGTCCTTCCCGCTTGATAATGGTTAAACTAAATAAAGTAAATTAAGTTACGGCAAGGGCGGCTCGGAAGCGCTGCCCCTGCTTTTTTTATAAGAAATTATAAAAACACGGCAAAAGCTTTGTTTAAAATGAAATCACATTTTGCGGCAATATCTATTGATATTTTAAGTAATATATGCTAAAATAATAATATATCGTGTATAGCGATTTCCGATAGCACGGCATATGCTGTGCTGTCTTAATTAACGGTTGATCAAGGAGACGGCTATGTCCCAGAAACTTAGCGAGCTTATTACGCTGCTGCGCGGCCACCGCGTGTTCATACAGACGCATAATTTCCCCGACCCCGACGCCATTGCCAGCGCATTCGGGCTGCAATATCTGCTGCGCAAGTTTGGAATGACAACGACTATATGCCACCACGGAGTTATCGAGCGCACCGCTACCGCAAACATGGTCGCGGAATTTGGCATATCCATGACGGAGGACAAGGATCTCAAGGATATGACGGCGGACGACTACATAATCACGGTCGACGCGCAGAAGGGCAACGCGAATATCCGTGACCTTGTGGGAAACGAGGTCGCCTGTATAGACCACCACCCTATTTTCAGCGAGTCCGATTACAAATACATGGATATCCGCATCGTGGGAAGCTGCGCAACGATAATCGCGGATTACTACCGCCAGTACAAGATAGATATGCCCGAGGACGTCGCGACGGCGCTGCTTTACGGGCTGAAAATGGACACGGCGGATTTCACCCGCGGCGTGACCGAGCTTGACGTTCAGATATACGAATATCTTTTCCCGAAGAGCAACAATCAGCTTATCCGCCGCTTTCAGTCGGGAACGATACAGTATGACGAGCTGGAGTCCTTTGTTGACTCAATGCGGAATATCGATATTTACAACGGCGTTGCGTTCGCGTTCTTAAATTTCGACTGCGCCGACGCTTTTGTGGCGACAATTTCCGATTTCATACTGAACCTTGACGTTGTAAACTTCGCGGTGGTTTATTCCCGCCGCGCCAACGGCTTCAAGTTCTCCGTGCGTTCCGAGCTGGACGAGCTGAACGCGGGAGTTATTGCGCAGAACGCGCTGAAGGACGTCGGCACGGGCGGCGGTCACTGTTCGATGGCGGGCGGCTTCGCGGAGGAGAAAAAGCTGCTCGCGATAAGCATTGACTACACCAAGACGGTGCAGAACCTGTTCCTCAACGTCATCGACGAAATTCGGGAAAGCAATCAAAGCAATGAAAGCAATGCAAAGGAGGAGCTTCCTCAGCAGCAGAGCATATAACAGAGTACATTATATATAAAAAGCGCGTGTAAAAAAACGCGCTTTTTCTCGTTTATGGCGTTATTTGTCCCAAAATAGATTTGACAAATGCGCGGTATAGTGGTATAATAAACTGATTAAGTATCATTCCGAGCCGTCTTTTCCGAGGAACGGCTTGCAGAAAGATACAGCTTAGGAGTGATTTGTAAAATGACCATATTCTATAATTTTGAAGGCAAAATGTATATAAATATCACCAACGGCTGCCCCTGCCGCTGCGTTTTCTGTATCCGCAACAACGGCGACAGCGTTTACGACAACGACAGCCTGTGGCTTGAGCACGAGCCCGATTTTGAGGAGATAAAGGCGGCGTTCGAGGCGTTCGACAAGACGGGTATCACCGACGCGGTATTCTGCGGCTACGGCGAGCCGACCGTGCGCGCCGACATGGTGGTAAAGACCGCCGAGTATATCAAGCAGCGCAGCGGCATGAGGATACGCCTTAACACCAACGGGCTTGTAAGGCTTATTCACCCCGATTTCGACATAAACCGCTTCAAGGGGCTTATCGACGCGGTTTCGATAAGCCTTAACGCGCCCGACGCGAAGCGCTACAACGAGGTGACCCGCCCGAGCTTCGGCGAGAAGTCGTTCGACGCAATGATAGATTTCGCGCTTGACATGAAAAATATCTGCCCGAGCGTCGGATTTACCGTTGTCGACATTATTTCCGAGGAGGAAATCGAAAAGTGCCGTCAGATATCCGAGGAGCTTCAGATACCGCTGCGCGTGCGCACCTACATCACCGACAACGAGAGCTATACCTGATATGAGGATACTCGGAATAGACCCGGGATACGCCATAGTCGGGTACGGCGTTCTTGATTACGACAACGTTGCGTTTAAGACGGTGAATTACGGCGCGATAACCACAGCGCCCGATACACCGTTCGACAGGCGGCTTGCCGAGATATACGACGATATGTGCAGCATACTCGATATGTTCAAGCCCGACTGCATGAGCATTGAAAAGCTGTATTTCAACACCAATATCACCACGGGAATAGACGTCGCGCAGGCGCGCGGAGTGACAATGCTCGCGGCGGCGCAGCGCGGTATCCCCATTTATGAATACACGCCGCTTCAGGTCAAGGTCGCGGTCACGGGCTACGGCAGGGCGGAAAAGCACCAGATGCAGGAAATGACAAAGAATATCCTCCGCCTGAAGGCTGTCCCCAAGCCCGACGACACCGCGGACGCGCTCGCAATTGCGATATGTCACGGTCACACGGGCGGGTCAAGGCTGGCGGGAATTGCACAGGAGAAAGGAATTACGAAATGATATACAGTGTTCGGGGCGAGCTCGTCCATACGGAGCCGGGGCTTGCCGTTGTGGAATGCGGCGGAGTGGGCTACGCCTGCCGCACCACCGCAAATACTCTCGCGAAGATTCGCAGCGGCGGCGAGGTCAAGCTTTTCACCTATCTTCACATGACGGAAAACGCGGTCGACCTGTTCGGCTTCGCGGACAGCGGGGAGCTTCAGTGCTTCAGGCAGCTTATCTCCGTTTCGGGGGTAGGTCCCAAGGCGGCGCTTTCCATTCTTTCGGATATTACTCCGTCAAAGCTTGCGCTGTGCGTTGCGACGGGCGACAGCAAGACGCTTACCCGCTCGCCCGGTATCGGCGCGAAGATAGCGCAGAGGATAGTGCTTGAGTTAAAGGACAAGGTAGCGAAGGAGCAGCGCGTTTCCGCGCAGGAATTTGCGGGAGGAGCTGTTCCCGCGGCGGCGGGGAATGCCGTGCAGGAGGCGCTCAACGCGCTCGCCGTGCTCGGTTTTGCTCCCGTGCAGGCGCAGGAGGCGCTTAAAGGCGCGGACGCGTCGCTGCCCGTGGAGGAGCTTATAAAATTCGCGCTTAAAAATCTCGGATAAAGGAGATTTACTGATTTGAACAAAAACGGAAATTCGGGAAGCGCATATTCCGCGTGGATGATAGTTGTCGGCTGCATTTCGGGCGTTATGCTGTGCGCTCTGATGATGTGGCTCACGTCGGACGACCTTTCGACGGCGCTCGGCGTTTCGGCGGTGATAGGTATTATGGTGGCGTGTGTTTCCGCTGTTATTGCCGTGCAGTGCACACTTGTCCCTTATATTAAATTGAGGAAAGCGGCGCTGAACGCTCTCGGGCGGCACGGGATTTCCGCCGTAATGCGCGACAAGACCGCCCGCATCTGCTACAAGGGGATAATCGCGCTGATGAAGGGCGACGTCGTTAAGGCGGAAAGGCTGCTGGACGAAGCGTTAAGTCATGCGGACGTTCGGCAGAATCAGCTTTTCTGTGTGGAATGGCTGGGGCATATCTATGAGGAAACAAGGGACCGCGCAAAGCTGCTGTGGTGCTACCGCAAGGCGGTGGAGCTTGCTCCCGACAACCCCGAGGCGCAGTGCAGGCTGGGGCAGGAATACTTCTCGGAGGGAAGCCTTGACAAGTCGATGTACTGCTTTGAGCAGGCGATGAAGTACGACCCGAACAACGGCTATCCTTATTACAGCATGGCGAAAATACACATGATACGCGGCGAGGACGACAAGGCGCAGGAGCTTCTCGACAGGCTTGTCGCGATAAACGAGAGTCACCCGCTGGTGTATGAGGAAATGGCGATATTCAGCGCAATGCACGGCGACAGCGAGAAGTCGGAGGAATATTACCAAAAGGCAATGCTGTGCGGTTACAGAGATCCCGAGGAGCTCAACACCCGTATCACCGCGATACTGAAATACGGTCAGGCGGAGAACGCGACGGGAGAGGATCTGCCCGCGGAATTATACCGCAGGGTAACAAGAGAAGATATTGAGAGGTAACGAGAATGCTTGAGATGTCGAATGACGAGCTTGATTTCAGCCCTGCGGAGCGTATCGTCGAGCCGTCCTATAATGCGGAGGACAGCGATGTCGAGCTTTCGCTGCGCCCGAAAACTCTCGCGGAATATATAGGTCAGGACAAGGTTAAGGAAAACATGGCGGTGTATATCGAGGCGGCGAAGAAGCGCGGAGAGTGCCTTGACCATGTGCTGCTGTACGGCCCGCCCGGGCTCGGCAAGACAACGCTTTCCTGCATTATCGCGAACGAAATGGGCGTGAATATCCGCGTCACATCGGGACCCGCTATCGAAAAGGCGGGCGACCTCGCGGCGCTGCTGACGAATTTGCAGCCGAACGACGTGCTGTTTATCGACGAGATACACCGCCTGCCGCGGCAGGTGGAGGAGGTGCTTTATCCCGCGATGGAGGACTATGTGCTCGATATCGTTATGGGAAACGGTCCTGCGGCACGGTCTATACGAATTGACCTTCCGAAATTCACGCTTATCGGCGCAACTACCCGTTCCGGGCAGCTCTCCGCGCCGCTGCGCGACAGGTTCGGCGTTGTTCAGCGGCTGGAATTGTACACCCACGAGCAGCTTTGCGACATAGTTCAGCGCTCGGCGGTGATACTCGGCATACCCTGCGCAAAGGACGGCGCTATGGAGATATCGAAGCGCTCGCGCGGAACGCCCCGTATCGCGAACAGGCTGCTGAAGCGCGTGCGCGATTTCGCGGAGGTGCTCGGCAACGGGAAGATAACGCGCGATATCGCGGATATGGCGCTCGGCAAGCTGGAGATAGACAGGCTCGGGCTGGACAGCCTTGACAGGCGGTTCCTCGAGATGATGATAAAGGGGTACAACGGCGGCCCCGTCGGGCTGGCAACGCTTGCTTCCGCGCTCAACGAGGAGGCGGTAACGCTGGAGGACGTCTGCGAGCCGTATCTCATGCAGCTCGGCTTTGTCGCAAAGACGCCGCGCGGCAGGGTTGCAACCTCGCTTGCCTATAAGCATTTGGGAATACTTCAGGACGGACAGCAGACGCTGGACGATATGTGATAAATAAGGACAGAAGAAATGAGAATATCCGACAAGTGGCAGGATTACTGCCTTATCGACACCGCCGACGGCGAGCGCCTTGAGCGCTGGGGGAACGTTACGCTTATCCGCCCCGACCCGCAGATAATATGGAAGTGCCGCGGGGCTGCTCCCGAGTGGAACACCGCGCACGCGAAATACAACCGCTCAAGCTCGGGCGGCGGCTCGTGGGATTACCGCAGGAAGCTCCCCGAGAGCTGGCAGATAAGCTACGGCGAGCTTAATTTCCTCGTAAAGCCGACGGGGTTCAAGCACACGGGGCTGTTCCCCGAGCAGGCGGTCAACTGGGACTACTGCATGAACGAAATTCGCGCGGCGGGGCGGCAGATAAACGTGCTGAACCTGTTCGCCTATACGGGGGGAGCAACGCTTGCCTGCGCGGCGGCGGGCGCTTCGGTGTGCCACTGCGACGCGGTAAAGGGCATGGTGGACTGGGCGCGCACCAACGCGAAGCTTTCGGGGCTTTCCGACAAGCCGATACGCTGGATCGTTGACGACGCGGCGAAGTTCATCGCGCGGGAGATACGCCGCGGAACGCGCTACGACGGGATAATCCTCGACCCGCCGAGCTACGGCAGGGGGACTAACGGCGAGATGTGGAAGCTGGAGGACAACATCTACGACCTTATGATGATGGTGACGCAGCTCCTTTCCGACAAGCCGCTTTTCATACTGCTCAACAGCTACACGACGGGGCTTTCCGATTCTGTCATGAGCTATCTGCTGCAAATGACGGTGGGGCAGAGATTTGATATAGAGGTGCTTTCCGAGGAGATAGGTCTGCCCGTTAAGCAGACGGGAATGGCGCTGCCCTGCGGAAGTACGGCGATAGTAAGGTTTAAGTGAGATAAAAAGAGGAGATAACTTGAACAACATCATAGAAGTAGAAAACCTGTGCTTTGATTATGTATCGCGCGACGACGAGGATAATGTTACCGAGCGCACCGAGGTATTGAAGAACATAAATCTTTCGGTGCCCGAGGGGCAGTTCCTTGCCGTTCTCGGTCACAACGGCTGCGGCAAGTCGACGCTTGCCAAGCATTTCAACGCGATACTCACCCCGACGGGCGGCAAAGTCACCGTTCTCGGCATGGACACCTCCGACGAGGAGCGCCTTTTCGACATTCGGCAGAACGTCGGCATGGTGTTCCAGAACCCCGATAATCAGCTTGTTGCGACTATCGTTGAGGAGGACGTTGCGTTCGCGCCGGAAAATCTCGGCGTTCCGCCCGAGGAGATACGCCGCCGCGTCGACGACGCATTGAAGCAGGTGGATATGTACGAGTTCCGCGAGCACTCGCCGCATCAGCTTTCGGGCGGTCAGAAGCAGCGCGTTGCCATTGCGGGGATAATCGCCATGCAGCCGCGCTGCATAGTCATGGACGAGCCGACCGCCATGCTTGACCCAAAGGGCAGGCGCGAGGTCATGAAAACGGTGAAATATCTCAACAAGGAAAAGGGTATCACCGTGATATTGATCACCCATTACATGGACGAGGCGGCGCAGGCTGACCGCGTGGTGGTAATGGACGGCGGAAAGATAATCATGGACGACGTTCCGCGCAAAATATTCTCGCAGGCGGAGCGGCTGCGCGCTGTCGGGCTGGACGTCCCGCAGGTTACGGAGCTGTGCTGTATGCTGCGGAAAAACGGCGTCGATATTTCCCCGGAAATAATTTTCGAGCAGGAATGCGCCGAGGCGATAGCGAAGCTCCCGCTTGTAACCAAAACGGCTGCCCCCGAGCCGAAGCCGCAGACAAATATCCAAGTAAATAAGGAAATTGCGGCGGAGGTAAGATCGCTGACCTATAAATACAGCGTCGGTACGCCGTTTGAAAAGACGGCTGTCGACAATGTTGACCTTGCGATAGAGCGGGGGGAATTTGTCGGGATAATCGGTCACACGGGCAGCGGCAAATCCACGCTGATACAGCACCTCGACGGGCTTATCAAGCCGACCTCGGGCGAGGTCATTGTCGACGGCGTTAATATATGGGACAAAAAGGTCAGCATACGCGATATCCGCTTTAAGGTGGGGATAGTATTCCAGTATTCCGAGCATCAGCTTTTCGAGGAAACCGTCGCAAAGGACATCGCATACGGACCGAAAAATATGGGGCTGCCCGACGAGGAGATACAAAAGCGCGTTTCCGACGCGGCGCAGGCAATGGATATCGTTCACCTGCTCGACCGCTCGCCGTTCGAGCTTTCGGGCGGGCAGCAGCGCAGGGTGGCTCTGGCGGGAGTTCTCGCGATGGAGCCGCAGGTGCTTATCCTCGACGAGCCCGCCGCGGGGCTTGACCCCAAAGGCCGCGACAAGATACTCGGGCAGATAAAGCGGTACCACGAGCGCTCCGGCAGGACGATACTTCTTGTTTCACATTCAATGGAGGACATAGTGAAGTACGCCACAAAGGTGCTTGTTATGAACAAGGGCAGGCTGTTCTGCTATGATGACATGGACAGAGTGTTCGAACGCACCGACGAGCTCGCAAAGATAGGGCTTGACGTTCCGCAGATAACAAGAATGTCGCATATCCTCGCGGAAAAGGGCATTGACATCGGAAACGATATATACACCACGCAGAGAGCGGCGGAAAGACTGCTCGGCATGATCAAAGGAAAGAACAAATGATAAAGGATATAACTATCGGACAGTATTTTCCGGGGAGCTCGGTAATACACAGGCTGGACAGCCGCGTAAAGCTGCTGCTGGACATTCTGTATCTCGTGATACTGTTCACGGCGCAGAGCTACACCGGTATTCTGGTGGGAATGCTGTTTATGGTGGTGTGCTATATTCTCGCGGGGATAAAGCTCACCATGATACTCAGGAGCATTAAGCCGATACTGCCGCTGATGATTTTCACGGGGATACTGAATATACTGTTCATAAAGGGCGAAACGCCGCTGTTTCAGTGGTGGATAATCGAGGTCTACCCCGAGGGAATACGCACGGCGCTGTTCATGCTGCTGCGTATCGTTGCGCTTATCGTCGGAATGTCGCTGCTCACCTATACGACCTCTCCGATAATGCTGACGGACGCTATCGAGCGGCTTCTCAGCCCGCTTAAAAAGCTGCATTTCCCCGTGCACGAGCTTTCGATGATGATGACAATTGCGCTGCGCTTTATCCCGACACTCGTCGAGGAAACGGACAAGATAATGTCGGCGCAGAAAGCGCGCGGCGCGGAGCTTGACAGCGGCGGACTGATGAAAAAGGCAAAGGCGCTCATTCCCGTGCTTATCCCGCTGTTCGTATCGGCGTTCAAGCGCGCGAACGAGCTCGCCACGGCAATGGAGTGCCGCTGCTACCACGGGGGAGAGGGCAGGACGCGCCTGCGTCAGCTAAAGACCGCCCCGCGCGACTACATCGCCTCGGCGGTAATGCTTGCGCTGTTTGCGGCGGTCATTGTGATAAATTGCTTCCCCATACTTCCGTGACGGAGGTCTTATGAGAAATCTCAAGGTTTTCATAGCGTACAACGGCGCGGCGTATCATGGGTTTCAGCGGCAGGGCAACGCGCAGACCGTTCAGGAAACGGTGGAGCGCTCGCTCGGGAAGCTGCTTAAAATCCCCCCGCCCGTAATATACGGCTGCTCGCGGACGGACACGGGCGTTCACGCGCGCCGCTTCTGCTTCAACGTCCATATCGACAGCCGCATACCCTGCGAGGGCTTTGTAAAGGGCATGAACACGCTGCTCCCGCCCGACATAGCGGTGCTGTCCTGCGAGGACGCTCCCGAGGATTTTCACGCGCGGTATGACACAAAGGCAAAGGAATACGTCTACCTGATAAACAACAAGCCGCAGCGCGACGTTTTCATGCAGGACCTTGCGTTCCACTATCCGTATAAGCTGAATATCCCGGCAATGGAGCACGCGGCGCGGCTGCTCGAGGGCGAGCATGACTTCGGCGGCTTCTGCCGCGCGGAGGGAAAGGCGCGCGTAAAAACGACGGTGCGGACGATATACAGCGTTTCCGTGACGGAAAAGGACGGAATGTGCGAGCTTCGCATACGCGGGAACGGCTTTCTGTATAATATGGTGAGGATAGTGACCGGCACGCTGCTCTACATCAGCGAGGGCAGGCGCACCGAGGAGGATATCCTCCGCGCGCTGGAAACGGGCGACAGGTCGCTCGGCGGCATAACGCTCCCGCCCGAGGGACTGTACCTCAACGAGGTGTTTTACTGAACGGGCGGTCTGCCCTTGACGAAATACTAAGGATGGTGTTATAATGGAGGACAGGAACAATATCAACAGGTTCCGCAAAAAGAAAAAGCAGCGCAGGTTCATGCTGAATTTCGCGGTGGTGCTTCTTATCGGGCTTGTCATAATATTGGTCGCGTCGAACTGGACGGCGATAATCTCCCCGTTCAAGGACGCCGCGCTTGACGTCGGAGCGGGCGGTTTTCCCGTCGAGCTCCCGGGAAGCACGGGCTACGAGCTTTACCCCCTCGGGGACAATTTCTGCCTGCTCACCGATACCTACCTTTATACCTATAACCCCGACGGCGCGAACATCGCGGGCTTTCAGCACGGCTTTCAGAACCCCGCCGCGTCCGTCAATTCAAGGCGGGCGCTGGTGTACGACAAGAACGGAAAGAGCTTCCGCTTCTATTCCCGCTCGGAGGAGATATACAGCAACACGCTGGACGACAGCATTGTTTTCGCGGTAACGGGCAGCTCCGAGCGCAGCGCGGTAGTTACCACCTCGTCGCGGTATGCGAACTATGTTTATGTGTTCAGCTCCGAGGGCAAGCAGATATTCCGCTGGGCTTCGCCCGAAAACAAGGTGATGCAGGTCTGCTTCTCCGACGACGACAACAGCATTTTCGTTTCCGTCATCGGCGAGAGCGGCGGCGAGCTTAAACTAAGCGTGCTTCGGTTCGACCTGAATAACTCGGAAAACATGATATGGCAGACGGACATCGGCAGCGACATCACATTCTCGCTGGAATACTGCCGCGACGGTATCTATGTTGTGACGAGCGGCGGCAGTATGCTGCTGGACAAGGACAGCGGCGAGCCGACAGCGCAGACGGCTTTCACAAGGACGGTTTCGGGTATCTCCGAGAGCGACGGTATCCGCGCGCTGGTATTTCATGACACCGCGTCAAACGGCGATATGACAATCATCTACGGCAGCGGGCTGGAGGAAAAGGGAACGCTTCCGCCCGGAAATATCACGGCGTTCGGCGTGTACGGCGGCAAGCTGTATGTGCTGAGCGGCGCCGCCCTCTGCGTTTATGATACCTCCGCGGAACAAACGGCGGAATATGAGCTTGACGATATATATTCCGACTTCACGGTGATAAACGGCAGCGCTTATCTCATCGGCTACAACACCGTTCAGAAGAAGGAGCTCTGAGCCGGGAAAGGATAAATATGGGATCACAGTTTGCAATAATATATGACATAATCGTGCTTGCGGTAATCGGCGGAATGATATTCGCGGGAGTAAAAAAGGGCTTCGCGAGCGTTATCGTAGGTATCGCGGCGGTATTTGTTGCGTTTTTCTGCGCGCTGTTTTTAAGCGGACCGCTCGCGGGGCTCATCTATGACAATTTTATCGAAAAGCCAATTTCCGAGGCGGTGGACAACGCGCTTGATGAATCAATGGGCGCAGTCACGCTGAGCGGCATAGAGGACGTCGATTTTGACAAGATACTTATTTCCGGCGTTCCCGCAAGTGAATATGTCCCGAAATACGAGGGCACGGGTAAGGCGGTCGTTGACCTGTCAGACCTTGATTTCAGCGGGACGGGTATTGAGAATGTCGACCTTTCGGTTTTCGGGGTTGACCCCGACGCGGACTTAACGTCTGTCAACGCAAAGACGGTGGAATTTACCATGTCCGATATTGAGAAATACGGTATCGGAAAGCTCGCGGCGGCGCAGTATATCGCGGTGAACGCGGTGAGCTCGGACTTCTTTTCCTCCTTTGAGGACTACGCCAAGACAATTTCCGAGGCGGCGCCGGGCGTTATCGACGCGCTCGCGGGCGATATCGAAAACGGCGGCACCTCCGCGGTGCGCACGGTAGTTCTCAATATGGCTGACGCCTCCGCCTCCGCAAAGGACGCGGTGATCGACGGAATGATCGAGCCGATGTTCATTATGATAGTTAAAACGATAATCTTCATCGTGATATTCATTCTGGTGCAGATAATCCTCGAGCTTATCGCGAAAGCGCTAAAGCTGGTGAACAAGGTGCCCGTTGTCGGCAGCTTCAACGCACTGCTGGGCGGCGCCGCGGGGCTTGTGCAGGGACTTATCACGGTGTTCGTTATCTGCATTGTGTTCCGCTTTATCATATCGGTCACGGGCGGCGACGTCATGTTCTTCAACGAAACAACGGTAAATTCCACATATGTGTTCAAGTGGATCTATAATTTTGATTTTCTGAATTTCCTGACATAAAGAACGAGAGAAAGAGAGATAGGTGAATGAAAATGATGATGTGTTCAAGATGCAAAAAGAGGCCTGCGGTGATGTTCATTTCCACCATGAGCGGCACCGAGCGCAAGAACGAGGGACTGTGCCTTCAGTGCGCAAAGGAGCTCGGGCTCCCGCAGGTCACCGATTACCTCAAGCAGATGGGTATTTCGGAGGAGGATTTTGAAAATGCCTGCGACTCCGTTTTCGGGGAGAACGGCGAGATAGACAACGAGCTGCTTTCACAGCTCGGGCTGGGAGCGTTCGGCGGGGAAGAGCATGACGACGATCCCGACGACGCGGACGAACCCGACGGAGCGGATGAAAACGAGTTAAAGGAAAGCAAGGGCGACAGTATGTTCGAGCGCGGCGGCGCGGGGACAATGCCGAGCTTTCTGCGCAACCTTTTCGGCGGCAGCGACAGCAAGCCTTCCTCCGACGGGGAAAAGCAGGACGCCGAAAAGAAGTCCCGTAAAAAGGAAAAGACGGACAAGAAGCGCCGCTGCCTTGAAACCTACTGCACCAACCTCACAAGGCGCGCCGCGAACGGCGAGATAGACCGCATTGTCGGCAGGGAAAAGGAGATCTACCGTGTTCTCCAGATACTCTCCCGAAGAACAAAGAACAACCCCTGCCTTATAGGCGAACCGGGCGTAGGAAAGACCGCCATTGCCGAGGGTATCGCGCTGAAGCTTGCGAGCGGGGACGTTCCGTTCAGGCTTCAGGGCAAGGAGCTGTACCTGCTCGACCTCACCGCGCTTGTCGCGGGAACGCAGTTCAGGGGTCAGTTTGAGAGCCGCGTAAAGAGCCTGCTCGACGAGGTGAAGAACGCGGGGAATGTAATGCTGTTCGTGGACGAGGTGCATAACCTCGTGGGAACGGGCGGCGACTCCGACGGCACGATGAACGCGGCGAACATTTTCAAGCCCGCCCTTTCGCGCGGCGAGTTGCAGGTCATCGGCGCGACTACGTTCGCGGAGTACCGCAAGCATATCGAAAAGGACAGCGCGCTTGAGCGCCGCTTTCAGCCCGTGACGGTGAACGAGCCTACCATTGATGAAACGATAGAGCTGCTCGACGGGATAAAGGAATATTACGAGAACCACCACAAGGTAAAGGTGTCCTCCGAGGTGGCGAGAATGTGCGCCGTGCTTTCGGAGCGGTACATCAACGACCGCTTCCTGCCCGATAAGGCGATAGACCTGCTGGACGAGGCGTGCGCAAGCGCGAGCCTTGCCAACGAAAGCATAACCGAGTATGAAAAGCTTAAAAAGTCGCTCGAGGAACAGAAAAAGCAGGAGAGCGAGCTTTCCGAGGCTACCTCGATAGATTACGAGAAGCTTGCCGAGATCAAGACGGCAATCGCGCAGACCGAGGCGAAGATAGCCGAGATAAAGGACAAGGCGGAGAACGTCAATGTCACGCTGGAGGATCTTTCAAAGGTGATCGAGCTGTGGACGGGTATCCCCGCAAACAAGATACAGGAAACCGAGTACAAGCGGATAGGCAGCCTTGAGCAGCACCTCAAGGAAAAGGTGATAGGTCAGGACGAGGCTTGCGAGCTTGTCGCAAAGGCGATAAAGCGCACACGCGTGCAGCTCACCGAGCGCCGCAGACCCGCGTCGTTCATCTTTGTCGGGCCGACGGGCGTCGGAAAGACGGAGCTTGTAAAGGTGCTCGCAAAGGAAATGTTCGACACGGTTGACCCGCTTATACGGCTCGATATGTCGGAATATATGGAGAAGCACAGCGTGTCCAAGATAATAGGCTCGCCCCCCGGATATGTCGGGTATGACGAGGCGGGTCAGCTCACCGAGCGCGTCCGCAGAAAGCCCTATTCCGTCATTCTGTT
>JBJFHP010000033.1:0-4793 GCA_051893715.1 Oscillospiraceae bacterium | reverse complement strand
ATGAAACGAAAAGCCTTGGGGCGTATCCTCGCTTACGCGCTGCCTGCCGCTGCTCTGGCGGCAATGATAGCGTGGCTCGTTATCGCGGTGGGAAACGCGCAGAGTGCTTCGGAAAAGGAACAGCTCCTTTCCGTCAGAAAAAGCATTGAAAAGGGGATAACGCTCTGCTATGCGATAGAGGGCGCATACCCTGCGGACATAGATTATCTCACGGAAAATTACGGCGTATATTACGACAGCGGCAGGTATGCCGTTCATTATGAATGCTTCGCGGACAACGTGCGCCCGAGCGTCACTGTCGTTGAAAAGGGCGGTTAACATGAAGAGCTTCAGGATAAGGGAAAAAGCGGACTCGGTGAGCGCGTTCGGGAGTATGCTGCTGTTTCTGATATTCGCGGTATGCACCATGATGATGATAGTGACCGCCGCGGGGACTTATTCCCGCATAAGCGAGGATTTCGACGGGATATTCGGCGGCTCGGCGGCGCTTAGGTATGTTTCCAACAAAATAAGAGCCGCCGACAGCACACAGCCGCTTGACGGCGGGAAAGGGCTTGCCGTCCGCAGCGGCGGGGTAATGAGCGTTATTTATTTCGAGGACGGGGAGCTTTACGAGCGCACCTCCGCAGCGGACGCCGTTCCCGAAACGTCGGGCGGAGAGCCGTTATTCGCGCTCGACGGCATGAACATAAGCCTTGACGGCGGGCTTTACCGAATAACCGTATCACTGAACGGCGAGGAATATTCCGTTCTCGTGAGGGAAGGGTGATCTATCTGAAAATCAAAGTCGGCGCGGGCGAAACAGCGCCTGTGAACCTGTTTTTTATAGAGCTTATCATCTCGCTGCTGTTTTTCAGCTTCTCGGGAGCGGTCGTGCTGCGCGTTTTTGCCTTTGCGGACAACAAGGCGCGGCTGAGCGGCGCGCTGGAAAATGCAACTCTCTGCGCGCAGTCGGTCGCCGAGGCTTACTCGTCGGGCGGGGATATTGACGGCGCGTTTTCGGTCGTTTTCGGGGAGAATTATCGGGAGCACACCGACGGCGGAGCGCTGCTGCTTGACGGAAGCTGCGCATTGTCGGAAAACGGGGCTGTATGCCTTGAATATTCCGAGGAAATAACGGAATATGCGGCGGGGGAGCTGCGCACGCTGACGCTTAATTTCAGCGTTTCGGGCGAGGAGCTTTACTCGCTGCGCTGCCCGTCATATGTCCCTTCGGGAGGTGTCGGCGGTGAATAAGAAAAACGGCGTGCGCCCGAACGGCGCGGGGATCGGCTATGTGTCGGTCATTGTTATATTCGCGATGGTGTGCCTTGCGGTGTTCGCTGTGATGAGCATTCGCGCGGCGCAGTCGGGCGACGCGGTGAACAGGCGCGCGGGCGAATACACCGCGCAGTATTACGAGGCGGAAAGAAAAGCGGACGAAATTCTCGCAAGGCTGGACGAATGCGCGCTTGCTTCTCTCGGGTCGGAATTTTTCGGCGAAAGCTTTATCGGCGCGGCGTCGGATATCGGGGACGCTTCGCTTTACAATGAGGGCGGCAACGTCAGGGCTGTTATTTCCGCGGAAATAAACGAGCGGCAGACGCTGGAGCTCACCGTTATGTTCTTCGAATTTCCCGCGGAGCACGGCGGCGCAAGGTTTGAAACGACGGGCAGGCGTACATTGACCGCTGCGGAGGAAAGCGGCGGCGCGCTCAATATATGGAACGGCAGCGAATTACCCCAATGAAAAGGAGATCACCATGGAACTGATGGAAATACTCAAGGCGGCGGCGGAGCGTTCGGCGTCGGATATATTTATAGTATCGGGCGCACCGCTGTGCTGCAAGGCTTACGGAAAGCTTATCCGTCTGGACGAGCGGCAGCTTACCGCCGCGGATACCTGCGCGCTTGTCTGCGGGGTACTCGCCATGGCGGGAATGACGCAGTTCAATAATGAACATATGCCCGAAAGGGAGCTGGATTTTTCGGTGTCAGTGCCGGGGCTGGGGCGTTTCAGGGCGAATATCTACAAGCAGCGCGGGACATATGCGGCGGTGCTGAGGTACGTTCCGTTCGAGCTTCCCGACGCGTCGACGATAGGCATTCCCGAGCAGGTCATGGCGCTGAGCGAATGCAAGAGCGGCATTGTCCTTGTCACCGGAGCGGCGAGCAACGGCAAATCGACCACCCTTTCCTGCCTTATCAATAAAATCAACTCCTCGCGCCACGGGCATATAATAACGATAGAGGACCCGATCGAGTTTTTGCACAGGCACAACAAGTGCATCGTGAGCCAGCGCGAGATAAACATTGACACGGAGAGTTATCTTGACGCGCTCCGCGCCGCACTGCGGCAGTCACCCGATGTCATTCTGCTCGGCGAAATGCGCGATTACGAAACGATAAGCGTTGCAATGACAGCGGCGGAAACGGGGCAGCTCGTGTTCTCAACGCTCCACACGCTCGGCGCGGCAAGCACCGTCGACAGAATAATCGACGTTTTCCCGATGAATCAGCAGCACCAGATACGCATTCAGCTTTCGATGGTGCTTAACGCGGTCGTGTCGCAGCAGCTGCTGCCGACGGTTGACGGGCGGCTTGTCCCCGCGTTCGAGATAATGACCATGAACAGCGCTATCCGCACGCTTATCCGAGAGGAAAAAACGCACCAGATCGACACGGTAATTCAGTCCGCGCCCGGTATGCAGACAATGGACAACTGCATCATGAAGCTTTACCGCGACGGCGTTATCACCGCGCAGACCGCCGAGGAGCACGCTTATAACCCCGAAATAATGAGGAAGCGTATCGCGGCGGGGTGAAAGTAAAATAATCGGAATAAAAGTTAAGTTTTTTGCCTAAAGATATTGACAACAGGAAAAAAATGTGATATAATTCAATAAATATATAGAATGTCATTGCTATATCCCCGACAATTATTGTGTGGAAAGGAAATATGGTTATGAACGAAGAAAAACGCAGACCCGATAAACACAGCAAGGGCAAAACAGCGTTGATGTTTGCCTTTGCGCTGACAGTTCTTACCTCGCGCGCCGCTTCTGCGGCGGCTTCCGCTGTGCCCGAGGCGGGCGAAGCTCTCGGAAACGACACAAGCAAGACCGACAAGGCGGTAAAGCAGGCGGGCGGCAGTCCTGCCTATGAATCGCTTGATACGAACGTTTATCTTGCGACAAGTCAGTCCTACTCTGCCTGCAATTACTTCAACGCGCTGTCCTCAATAAAGGAGTTTGCCGCGTACACCAGGGTACTGACCTCGAACCATGTCGAGGGCAATATCTGCGTCGAAAAGACCGACTGCACGGAGGTCAAGAACACCAATGTTGTTGCAAACGGAACAAACAGCAGCGGCGTTTACCGTATTTATATAGCAAGCGTTGACGAAATCGGGAAGCTCCCGAATATCGAGGTTGCTGCCGGTACGCATTATGAGATAGTTCTCGGCTTTGACTGCGAGCTGTTTACATATGACCACGGCAACAAAACGGCAGTCAGGGCGGGCGGCGTTGATTATTATTTTAATGTCAACGGCGGTTATGACAACATCAGTATCCGCAAGGCGACTGCCGAGGACGTGTTCACCGATTTCGACGGCGTACTGAACACGCTTGCGCAATGCGGCGACGCAATAATGGGCGATACTGCGTTCGACAGGGAGGACGAATATTCGCTGAGCAGGGCTTATGACTGCATTGCGAACGGCAGTGTTTCCGAGGGGGATACTATCGTTGTCAATGTTCATGCAGATGACCTTGCCCGCAACGAAACGGTTGTCAGAAGTCTGCTTGAGCACAACAACGGCGTGCGTGTGATAATCAATGTCATCACCGACGCAAGCACGACGAATATATGGATGGGCAATGTTAATGTTCCCGACTGGACAGCAAGCGCGGGCAACGTTATCTTCAACTTCGGCAGCTATACCGGTCATATCTCCACCGGTCTGAACGGCGGTATTTTCGTTGCGCCCTACGCGACCTTCTCGAACAGCGGCAATGTCAACGGTATGATAATCGCCGACCGCATCGACCAGACAGGCGAGATCCACCAGATAACCAACATCGACTTCGATTTCGATGTAGATGAAGGGGACACCGATACGGATACCGATACGGACACGGACACGGACACCGACACCGATACCGATACCGACACGGATACCGACACAGACACAGATACGGATACCGACACCGATACGGATACCGACACGGATACTGACACAGACACCGATACCGATACGGACACCGACACGGATACCGATACGGACACTGACACGGATACCGACACGGATACCGACACGGATACTGATACGGATACTGATACGGATACCGACACAGACACAGATACCGACACGGACACCGACACAGATACTGACACTGACACGGATACCGACACGGATACGGACACCGATACCGATACGGATACCGACACAGACACAGATACCGACACCGATACGGACACCGACACCGATACGGACACAGATACTGACACCGATACGGATACCGACACTGACACAGACACGGACACGGACACCGACACCGATACGGACACCGACACCGACACAGACACAGATACGGATACGGATACAGACACCGACACGGATACTGACACCGACACAGACACAGATACCGACACGGACACGGACACCGACACCGATACGGACACCGACACAGACACGGACACCGACACGGATACAGACACGGATACTGACACAGACACCGATACGGACACCGACACAGACACGGACACGGACACCGACACCGATACGGACACCGACACCGACACAGACACAG
>JBJFHP010000032.1:20804-21969 GCA_051893715.1 Oscillospiraceae bacterium | reverse complement strand
ATGGAGCACACCACGCTCCACCTGCTGTACAGCCGCTTCTGGCACAAGTTCCTGTTTGACAAGGGCGTTGTTCCCTGCAATGAGCCGTATATGAAGCGCACCTCGCACGGCATGATCCTCGGAAAAGACCCCGAGCGTCCCGGCGAGTTCACCAAGATGTCCAAGTCCAAGGGCAACGTTGTAAATCCCGATGATGTTGTTAAGGAATTTGGCGCGGACACGCTCCGTCTTTACGAGATGTTCGTTGGCGACTTTGAAAAGGCTGCTCCGTGGCAGGAGAACGGTATCAAGGGCTGCAAGCGCTTCCTTGACCGTATCTGGAACATGAGCGAGAAGCTGAACGACGGCGAGGAATACTCCGACAAGCTCCGCAGCACCATGCACAAGACGATAAAGAAGGTTTCCGAGGATATCGAAACGCTGAAATTTAACACCGCGATAGCAACCATGATGGCGCTGCTCAACGAGGCGGACGCTGCGGGCGGCTTCAACCGCGCGGAATTTAAGACGCTGCTCATGCTGCTCAACCCGTTCGCTCCGCATATCACCGAGGAGCTTTACGAGAGCCTTTACGGCGCGATACTCAACGAGCAGAAGTGGCCCGAGTATGATGAAAAGCTCTGCGTTGACGAGAGCGTTGAGCTTGCGGTACAGGTCAACGGCAAGGTTAAGGCGCGCTTCAACGCTCCCGTTGACAGCGACAGCGAAACGCTTATCGGCATGGCGCTCGACCTGCCCGAAATAAAGGCGCTCACCGACGGAAAGACGATCATCAAGAAGATCGCCGTTCCGAACAAGCTTGTAAATATTGTTGTAAAGTAATCCCAATTAAGCCAGATTAACCCGAAAAGGCAAAGCAGACATTTCTTCCGGCACCGTATATGAAACAATACGGTGCCGTATTGCGGAGGTATATTGTGAAAAAAATAACGAAAATTATTGCAGCATTACTCTGCGCGGCGCTCATGGCGGGCTGCGCGGGCAGTACGTCCTCGGAATCATCTGTGACATCTTCCTCGGATATCGGGGTTACATCGGACAGCGCGGTAACATCGGAAACAACAACCGCAATTACCACCGCGACTACAACCGCAACAACGACCGCAGCAACGACCGCGACAACCACCGCAACAACGACCGCAGCAACCACCGCAACAACAACCGC
>JBJFHP010000032.1:0-20704 GCA_051893715.1 Oscillospiraceae bacterium | reverse complement strand
ACAACAACCGCAACAACAACCGCAGCAACCACCGCGACAACAACCGCGACAACCACCGCAACAACCACCGCAACAACCGCCCCCGAAGAAACCGTAACATCAACGGACGGCGACACCGATTGCGAATATGACAAGGTGATCGCGCTGACCTTTGACGACGGTCCGAACACGACTACCACCTACGAGGTGCTGGAGGTGCTTAAAAAGCACGGCGTTGTCGCGTCGTTCTTCCTTGTCGGGAACAATATCAACGAGGAGTCCGCAAAGGCGGTAAAATATGCCTATGACCTCGGCTGCGAGATAGACAATCACAGCAAGTCACACAACTACATGAACGAGATGTCCGCAGAGGACTGCGCGGCTGAAATAAAGTATGCCGACGACAAGGTTTTCGAGATAACGGGGGAGCACACAAAGTTCTTCCGCCCGCCGTATCTCGCGATCGACTTCCCGATGTGGGATTATATTGACATTCCGTTCATTGCGGGAATAGGCTGCGACGACTGGAATCCCAAGGTGGACGTTGACAGGCGAGTTGCCGTTATTGAGAAAAAGGCAAAGGACGGCGCGATTATACTCATGCACGACGCCGCGGGCAATTCGCAGACAGTCGAGGCTATCGACAGGATAATCCCCGACCTTAAAGCGCAGGGCTACAGATTCGTGACGGTGAGCGAGCTTTTCGAGGTGAAAGGCATAACGCCCGCCGAGGATATACTTTATTCCAACGTAATGCAGACGGGAACATGGAGCTGATTTATGGAAAACAACAAACCCCTTGCGGCGCTGACCTTTGACGACGGACCCAACACCTTCACCACGCGTCAGGTGATAGAAAAGCTGGCACAGTATGGCGTTCCCGCGAGCTTTTTCCTTGTAGGGGACAATATCACGGAGGAAAGCGCGGCGGTGTCGCGCGAAGCGCTCCGACAGGGCTGCGAGATACACAACCACAGCCGCACTCACTCCGCCATGCCGCAGCTTACCCCCGAGGAAATGAAGGCGGAGATAGCTTATACAAACGAAAGAATAAAAAGCATGATTGGCGCGGAGCCGCGCTTTTTCCGCCCGCCCTACATTGCGGTGAGCGGGGAGATGTTCGATAACATTGACCTGCCGTTTATCGCGGGCATAGGTGCGGAGGACTGGCTGGACGAGGTTTCCGCGGAGCAGCGCGCGGAAAAGGTGCTGTCGCAGGTGTGCGACGGCAGCATTATCCTGCTGCACGACATGAGGGGCAATTACCGCACGGTGAACGCGCTGGATATAATTATCCCCGAGCTTATTTCGCGCGGGTATGAGCTTGTCACGGTGTCGGAGCTTTTCCGCCGCGCGGGCGTTGAGCCTGTCCGCAGACGGGTTTACAGCAACGTTTATCAGACGACGGAATATTGAATAAAAATGTGCCGCTGCACGGGGTTAATGACCGCGCGGCGGCACATCAGTTTGTCGAAAAAGTCTTTTCGCCAAAAAAAATGAATATTGAATAATGAATAACGAAGAATGAATAATGTTGGTATCGGCTCCGCCGATTGTTCTGAAAAATGTGATTATACCGCACTTTTTAAAATCCGTGCCCGCAGGGCACACCATAATTATTCATTATTCACTATTCATTATTCATTAAGATAAACACTGTTTTCAGGGCTTATCGACAGCCTGATGCGCCGCTGCACGGGGTTAATGACCGCGCGGCGGCACTTTTTTGTATTTTGGCAGGTTACTCCGCAGCAAGCCGCACGGCTGTCAGCGCGAGAATATCTCCAAGCAATTCCCCCGTGTACAGCGCCTCGTCAAGCGAGTTGCCGTGGCTTCCGACCTCAATGAGAAGCGAGCCTGTCGTGATGTGCTGGTTGTAATTCCTGTAATCGAACAGTACGGGGCGGGCAAGCCCCGCGTACATTTCCTCCGCGGTATTCTGAATAAGGCAGGCGAGGCGGAAATTCTCCATATAATCCGGCATATTGAAACGCCCGTCGTCGCAGCCTGCGATTATCATGAACTGCGCGGCGTTTCGCCCGTTTATTTCCGCAACGGGAGCAATGCGCGTCCCGTCGGCGTTTTCGATAGCGTCGCGGTGGAGGTCAATGACGATCCTTATCGAGGGGTATTTTTCGAGCGCGGCGCGGATAGTGTCCTCGCTTCGGTCATACGCGCCGGAATAGGCGGGGTAGTCGTGCACGGTGCAGTCGTGAACGGCGGTTATCCCGTGCTTTGCGAGGGAATTTACAAGCGCGTCCCCGACGGCTACCATGTTTCGGGAGCAGTCCCGCGTCCTTGTCGGGCAGTCGGCGTCGTAGTACGCCGCTTCGGTCGGCTGGAAGCATTCGGTGGTATGCGTATGCACGATAAGCACCGTCGGCTCGGAAAGGTTTATGTCCGTCACGGGGATATCCTCTGCGGCGGCGGCAAGCGTTTCATTCGGCAGGGAGGTGCAGTTGCGCACCTGCGCGCCGCTTGATAATGTGATGTGATCCGTGGCAAGCGACGCGCCGTAATGCCGTCGGAGGACTGCGCCGCTGCTGCCGTTGTATTCGGCGGCGGCTTCGGTGTAGTCGGAGCGGTTAAGCGTTATCGGCTGCACCTGCGCCGCGTTGTCCGACAGCTCGGCTTCTCCCGACTGTGTGCTTTCCGAGGTTTCCGATTCGGGGGCGGTTTCGGTGATATCGCTTGTTTCGGGGTCAATATTTGTTTCGGGAACATTGTTTGTTTCGGGAACATTAAATGTTTCGGTTACCGGCTCTGTACGGGGCGTTTCGCTTGTTTCGGCGGTAACGGCTTTGTTATCGTTGGCTTCCGCTTCGGGTGTATTGGGTATATGCGCGGCGGGCTGTGAATTGTCGGAGTAAAATGCCCCTGCCGTGAAATACGCGGCGCTGCGCATTGCCTGTCCTAAATTTCCGCTGCAAGCGAGAAACGGGCAGGACAGCGCCGCTGCCGCAATGATAAGTGATCTGAGCTTTCCCATATTATTCTTCCTCCCTGATGAATACTATGAGCGCGGCGGCGGGTATATTCCACCCGACAGCGGCGCGTTTTTGAAAATAATTATGCGGTAATACGCTTTGCTACTTGATTTATTCCGCAAAAAATGTTACAATATAAATAACGACCGCCGTCCGAAAGGAACCTGCTCGGGCGGCAGCAAAAATTTATCCAACGGGAGGAACTTTATATGACCATAAAGACTTTTTTTATAAATCAGGAAAAAACAGCGTTCGTTAAGGCTTATCTCCCCGACAGCATCGCAGGGCTCGCGTTCTGCGAAAAGCGCCCGTCAGTCGTTATATTCCCCGGCGGCGGGTATGAATACTGCTCCGACCGCGAGGGCGAGCCTATCGCGCTGCAATACCTTGCGGAGGGCTATGCGGCTTTCGTCGTTACCTATACCTGCGGCGTAAAATTCCCCGCTTCGCTCATTGACGCGGCTTATACATTCTATAAGATAAGAATGCGCGCGGAGGAATTTAAGATAGACCCGCAGAAAATAGCCGTTCTCGGCTGCTCGGCGGGCGGACATCTCGCGGGCTGCCTTGCGACAATGTGGAGCGATGTTTCGGTGGTTAAGACAATAGGCTGCGAGGCGGAGGAGCTCCGTCCGAACGCGGCTGTGCTGTGCTACCCCGTAATAAGCGGAGTTACCGCGCCCCATGAGGGCAGCTTTAAGGTGCTGCTCGGCGACGAGGCTAGCAGGAGCGACCTCTCGCGCCTGTCGCTTGAGAACCGCGTGACCCCGAAAACTCCCCCCATATTCATCTGGCACACCGCGAACGACGACAGTGTTTCGGCGCACAATTCCCTTGTCATGGCAAAGGCGTGCATTTCCAACAAGATACCCGTTGAGCTGCACCTGTTCGACGAGGGTCCGCACGGGCTTTCCACCTGCGACAAGGCGACGGGCTGGAACGAGTATTTTTACCGCGACAACTGCCGCCGCTGGATAAAGCTTTCGGTGGAGTTCCTGAACAAGTACATGAACGTTTGAGGCGGCGCGGCATGACTGTACCCGATAAGCTGCCCTACACGACCGCCGAAAAAGCTGGGGAGATAGCCTGCGGTATCTGCGCGGGAGCGTTCTCTGCCGCTGAAACAGCGATGATGGCGCTCGGGCTGACGGACGGCGGGAATATTATCCTGCTTCTCGTTCTGCTGATTATTTACGGGATATTTACTCTCTGCTCGGTTTACCCGCAGCACACAAACCTTTTCAACAAGCCCGAAAATATTTCGGAGAAGAAATTCCACACGGCGCGCCGAGGGCTGATAATAGGAAAAGCGGCGCTGATGGCGGCGTTGTTCCTGCTTTCGCTTCCGCTTTGGGGGCAATAATTACGGGTGCAAGGCTTCGGCAGCATATCTGTGTCCGGAGCGCTGTTCCGAAAAGGAGCGTGAACGTTATGTTTTATCCCGACCCGCATTACACCTTCCCCGAGAAATTATGCGAATGGGCGTCGGCGGCGTTCCTTGTCGGATTGCTTATCTGCTGCATAATAAAGAGCATTTCGGGCGAAACGGGCTCGTTTACGGCGCTGTTCGTTATTCTTGCGATAGTTTCATACGGCATATTTACATATGCTTCCATACACCCGAAGAAATTCCGCAGGAGAGGTTTTCATTTCTTTAATTCCGACGATGACGAGCTTGACGGACCCGATCTGCTGTTTCGGATATTAAGGTATGTTTATATTGCGCTTAAAACAGCGATCTGCAGCTGTATACTGCTGTCCATCATAGGATAAACCGTTAATTATGAAAAGACCCGAATGGATTTTTTTTGACATGGGCGGGACGTTCATTGACGAAACCGCCGCATGGGAGGACAGGATACGGCGCACCGCCGAAGCCAACGAGATCCCCGTGTATATCGGCGGCACGCTTACCTACGGCACAAATGACGCCGCGCGAAAGGCGGAGCGCTTTCTCGAGGAAATGAAACGCGCCGCTTCGCAAAATCAGCCGGAATACCTAGCTGCAATGCAGAAATTCGGCATACGATACCGAGAGCCGTGGGCTTACGACAAGGAGCGCCTTTGCGAGGGCGCGAGGGAAGCGCTGGAGCAGCTTCACGGACGTTTCAGGCTCGGCGTTATCGCAAATCAGTCGGACACGGCGCGCGGCAGATTGAGAGAGTTCGGCGTGCTGGACTATTTCGACTGCCTTATGATATCGGGGGAGATAGGCTTTTCCAAGCCCTCGCCGACGATATTCAGGGAAGCGCTCCGCGCCGCAGGGACAACGGCGGACAGGTGCTTTATGGTCGGGGATAAGCTCACGAACGACATTGCCCCCGCGAAAGCGCTAGGGTTCGGCACGGTATGGGTAAAGCGGGAGTTCGGCGGGTTGAACACGATAGAAAACGAAGCCATGCGTCCCGATTTCACCGTTGACAGCATATTGAGGGCGGCGGAGCTGTTCGCCTCCCTATAAGAAAGGAGCAATACTATGAAAAAACCGTTTATAACAAAGGAACAGGCGGCGGAGATAAAAAATACATACCCCACCCCGTTCCACATCTACGACGAAAAGGGCATTCGCGAGAACGCGCGCCGCTTTAAGCAGGCGTTTTCGTGGAACAAGGGCTTCCGCGAGTATTTCGCGGTCAAGGCTACTCCCAACCCGTTCATTATGAAGATATTGCAGGAGGAGGGCTGCGGCTTCGACTGCTCCAGCTACACCGAGCTTCTGCTGTCCGACGAGGTAGGCGCAAAGCAGCATGACATCATGTTCTCCTCCAACGAAACGCCCGACCTTGACTTCAAAAAGGCATACGAGCTCGGCGCGATAATCAACCTTGACGATTTCACGCATATCGACATTCTTGACAAGCTGACCGGTATCCCCGAAACTATCTGCTGCCGCTACAACCCCGGCGGAGAGTTCAAGACCGACGGAAGCAAGAACGTAATGGACACCCCGCGCGACGCCAAGTACGGCTTTACTCACGAGCAGCTTATCGAGGGCTACAGGATACTCAAGGAAAAGGGCGCGAAGAAGTTCGGAATGCACGCGTTCCTTGCCTCCAACACGCTGACCAACGACTACTACCCGACGCTTGCGCGGATAATGTTTAAGACGGCTGTTGAAATAAAGGAAAAGACGGGCGTTCAGCTAAGCTTCATCAACCTCAGCGGCGGCGTAGGCGTTGACTACACCCCCGCCGACAATCAGAACGATATCCTCGAGATAGGCAGAAAGGTCAGGGAAGCGTATGACGAGGTGCTTGTTCCCGCGGGAATGGGCGACGTTGCGATATACACCGAGAGCGGCAGGTTCATGCTTGCGCCCTACGGCGGACTTGTAACGACCGCGATCCGCGAGAAGCACATTTACAAGGAATACATCGGCGTTGACGCCTGCGCGGCGAACCTCATGCGCCCCGCGATCTACGGCGCATATCACCACATCACCGTGCTCGGCAAGGAAAACGAGCCCTGCGACCATGTATACGACGTCGTAGGCGGGCTCTGCGAGAACTGCGACAAGTTCGCAAAGGACAGGCAGCTCCCCAAGATAGACATGGGCGATATTCTGTTTATTCATGACGCGGGCGCGCACGGCTTCTCCATGGGCTACAACTACAACGGAAAGCTCCGCAGTGCAGAGCTGCTCCTCCGCGAGGACGGCAGCGTGAAGCTGATACGCCGCGCGGAAACACCCGAGGATTATTTCAGGACCTTCGATTTCGCAAACGGAAAATTTGACCTTTGATAATTAACAAGCGACCGCCGCAGGCTTTTCAGTCCGCGGCGGTTTTGCTGTTTTTGGGGGTAAACGGAAAGTAGGTTGACTTTTTGCGGCAAATATGCCACAATGATAAAAAGGGGTGATAGGAATGGATAACGCAAAATGCGGAAAATTCATTGCCGAGCTTCGGCGGGCGAAAGGGCTGACGCAGGGTCAGCTTGCCGCCGTTATCGGCGTTACCGACAAGGCGGTCAGCAAGTGGGAAACGGGGCGCGGCTTTCCCGATGTGTCGGTGCTGCCGCCGCTTGCGGAAACGCTCGGCGTGACAATAACGGAGCTTGTGAACGGGGAGCGGTCGCAGGACGTCATTTCCCGTGAGGACGTCGACAGGGCGGTCACCGCGGCGCTCGAGAGCGCGGGGAAAACGGCGCGCGGATATGTTTCGGCTGTGCTTGTCGTTATCGGCGCGGTGTTCCTGCTGCTGCCGCTTTATCTTGTGGGAGTAAGCGGGGCGTATTTCATCGTGTGCGGCGCGGCGCTTATCGCCGTGGGGATATTTCTTCGTCTGGAACGGCTGTATAAGGCGGCAAAGCGGCTGTATATGCGGCTTCCCGCGAATACTGCGGTCGTATTTTCGGTGATAACTGCCGCCGCCGCTCTGGTGTGCGAGCTGCTCCCCTTTTCGGCGGCAATGCGCTTCGCGGCAGGACCGAACAATACTTACACGGAATACACCTCGTATTTCGCGCTGCTTCAGATAGGGTACGGGAATTTGCTGCCGATAATTACGGCGGGCTGTACGGCGGCGGTAATTATCCTCTCGGTTATCCGTCTTTTCATGAGGGAAAAGCGGCGGCTTTCCCGCGCGGCGGTGATCTGCGCGGCGGCAGGCGCGCTGTGCTCGGCGGCGATACCCGTTTTATTCGGCGCGTTCACCGCGTTCAACGTTATAATAGCCCTGCTTCTCGCGGTCAGCGCGTTTCTGTCGGGACGGTAAAGCCTGCGTTTTCAAGGGCGTTTACCGCAAGGGCGCGCTCAACGCTGAAATATTCGGGGCAGTCGCTTTCCGCGAGGTCTTTCGCCGCGCGGTCAAGATATATCGAAAGGCTTATGCGGGTGTGCTCGTCGCTTACTCCGCGCGCGTAATATTCCGCCGCAGGAATGACCGCCGCCGTGCCGAGGTCGTATTTCAGCAGGTCGACGTCAAGCTCCTCGTGCGCTCCGCTTTCAAAAGCGGAAATGTTGTACCGCGCCGCTATTCCGTCGGGGCTGCCGAAGCAGAGTAATGCCATAAGAACGGTGAACGCGGCGAACATTGCGCGCCAGAAGCGCATATCGCGGAATTGCCATATGATAATAAGAATAAAAGCGGCTGCGAGCACTGCCATGAACCATGTTGTATAAAGGCGCAGGCGGGTCATTCCGAGACGGGAGATGTACATTATCATCTTGCTTACCGCCGAAGCGATGAGCAGCAGCGAAAAGCCCGAGAGCGTCACCGTGTATATTTTCAGCGCAGCGGGGCGGCTGTCGTTTTCGCCGCGCCGTGTGAACGCCTGCATTACCATGATGACGAGCAGGTTTATCACTGCGATAAAGCAAAGCTCAAAAAATCCGCGCCGCGCGTATTCCGAAAGGCTGAAGCCCGAGGGGAGCGTCCCGCCGAACGCCGAGGTGAAGTAGGAGAACTGACTGAGGAAGTACAGCAGGTAGAAAACGCACAGCGGAGTTGCAGCGGCGTAGGAAAGCGCTGGCGGGATAACGCGGTAGTCGGGCGCGCCGTCACGATATACGGCGGCGGGCTTGTTCATTGAAAATACCGCGCCGAACAGGAATAACGCCGTCGGTATCGCGAAAATGACCTCCGCGACAAGCGTGCCGGATAATTCGGGGATAATTCCCGCAATGCCGTTCATCATGCCCTCAAACGCGCTGTCGGAGCGTATCAGCAGGTTTACCACAAGGACGGTCACGGGTATTGCGGCGATAAGCCCGAGCAGGGAATACAGCACGTTTTTCGAGCGGCTTTTGCCCTTGAAAAGGCTGAACGCTGCACAGGGGGCTGCGCCGAAGCTTAAAAACGGGCGGACGAAAACGCTTTGCAGGCTGTCGAGGACAAAATGTCTGCCGAACATCTCCGCGCCGCTCACCGTAAAGGCAAGGTAAAGCAAAATCGCAAACGAGAACGACGCGGCGAGGAAATTTATGAACCCGTTCGAATAAAGCAGGGGGACAATGCAGAAAACCTCCGCCGTTAGGAACAGCGCAAGCTGTGCGCGCGTTGTTTTAATATGCTTTATCCGCGTGTAGACCGCGCCCGCCGCGCCGACCGCCGCCCAGATTATCCCGCCCCAGATACCGCCCGCGTAACCGCAGGCAAAATGTGTGAAAATAAACCCGAAAATAAGGCTGAGCCACCCGCCGATCGCTTCACAGAGCGTGTAAGCGGGCTTTTGTTTTATCGGTGTGACGGGCATACAGCACCGCATATCCATGTTTTCGTTCGGGGTAAAGCTGTTCGGCTGTTCCATAATAATTTCCTTTCTTATACAAAAATACATATAAATGTAAGTCGGAGGGCGCAATGGGGCGCAGGAAAATTTGCGCCCGTTGTGGGGATAAGGTGTTGCCCGGCAATATTCGGCGTGTTTGGTGATGCTTGGTGCGTTGGTGTGTTGGTGTGGTTGGGGGCAATTCTGTGTAATTCGGTGTTATTCGGTGCTATTCTTCATCGGGGCGGTATTCGAGAATATCGCCCGGCTGGCAGTCGAGCTCCTCGCAGAGCTTCTCAAGCGTCGAGAAGCGCACCGCCTTTGCTTTTCCGGTTTTGAGTACGGAGAGGTTCGCGGGGGTAATGTCAATTTTTTCGGCGAGGTCGTTTGAGGAGATCTTCCTTTTCGCCATCATCACATCAAGATTAACAATTATCGGCATATCGTTCACCTGCTGTCATATCGTAAAATCGTTCTCTTCGCGCAGCGCGACCGCCTGCTCGAAGCAGTTCTTCACCACGCGGAGGATTATCCCGAAAAATCCCCCCGCGATAACGATAACGAACGCGAACGGACGGAGCGTTGCGAAGTACACGAACACTATTCCCACCGCGAAGCAGCAGTAGGACAGCGCGCGCAGAAACTTAACGTTCTGCGGGACGAACGGCTCGCCGCGGCGGATATTCCGCAGCAGCAGGTCGAGGCAGACAAGCGCCGCGAGCGCAGGCGGCACAACGCAGTAAAGCGTTATCAGCAGCGGCAGGTACACCGACGGCAGCCCCGTCGCTATGATAACGTTGTCGTAATACCGAACGATAAACGGCGCCGCACCGCAGCACAGCGCGACGACCCCGTACATAGCCCTTACTATGCACAATGACAGAAATACAGATCTATCCTTATTCCACATAAGTACCTCCGAGAAATTCCGTGAAATTTTTCCTGATGATATAATATCATATTATTTTCTATTTGTCAATAGATTTTTATTGAAAAACGATAATTTTTTATTGAATATCCTTGTTGGGCGCTTTTGGGCGGCGCTTACGGTGTTTCCGGCGGTATTTTGACCCCGTTTCGGGCATTCACAATCGTGTTTTGTTATATATGCACAATAAACTTGCTAAAATATATCAAATAATTGTATAATCAGTACCTTGCAAAACAAAATACCTTGTGGTAGAATAATAACAACGGATACGGAATGTATCCTTTTTTCCGAGGGCAGTACCTTGTAACACAAAATACCTTGAACCAAAAGGGACTTATTCGGAGATCGCCGCTGCAGACCGGTGCGGTGGTCGGACAGGAGTGTGAAAGAATGAACTCACAGCTTAAGCGTGGAACACTTGAGCTTTGCGTGCTGTCGATAGTGAGCGGGAGCGACTGCTACGGATATGAGCTTGTGAACAGGATATCCGAGTGTATGCAGGTCACCGAGGGAACTATCTACCCGCTTATGAAGCGGCTCAAGGATTCCGGCACGATCGACAGCTATATTGTGGAATCTCAGGAGGGCCCGCCGCGTAAGTATTATAAGATAACCGAAAGCGGGAAAGAAGAATTAAAGCGCCTGACGGACGAATGGTTTGAATTTACGGAAAGCGTCAACAGGCTTTTGAAAGGGGATAACGGTTAAGATGGTTGCACAGAATAAGGACGATTTCCTGTTTCAGCTCCACAATGAGCTGCACAGAATAGGCGTTGACGCCGACGAGGAAATATTCTCGGATTTCGAGGAGCATTTCAAGGCAAGCAGCATGGAGGGCATTTCGGAGGAAGAAACCTGCCGCAGGCTCGGTGATGTCAAGGAGATCGCGCGCAGCTACATCAACATTGAGAGCAGCCGCCTGAACAGCATTGTCGCACAGGCGATAGAGTCCGACAGACCTCATGTCAGCCTTACGAAGCCGGGGCGCGACGTCCCCGCGGATCTGTCGCTTGTAAAGAGCAAGCCCGCCAATGAAGCGGAGCAGACCGAGGAACAAACAGCGCAGACGGATAATAATTCCGAAGCAAAGGAAGAGCCGCAGGAAACTCCTATCCGCGAATACACCCCCGAGCACCTTTCCGAGGAGATTTACCCCGAAACGGAAAACAGAAGCGCGCATATCGACCTTTCGAAGCCTGTTCACACAGAGGAAAACAAGTCGGAAAGCGCGCCCGAAGCGTCGGAAACGGCAAATGGATCCGCCGAGGCGGGTACGGCGGGAACAGCGGGCGAAAGCACCGCTCCCGGCAACAACGGCGAAGCGAACGGGAATAATTCCGAGGGACAGTCCGTTGCGGACGCGATCGCGGCGGCGGGCGCGGCGGTGGCAAGCGCGGCGAGCTCGGCGGGTCACGCTATCGCGGAGGCGTTCGGCAGCGACAGCATGAAGGACGCAGGCAGAAGCGCGGCGGAGGCGATAAAGACCGCAGGTCACGCAACAGCCGAGGCGATAAAGAATGCCGCCGAAGCTGCAAAGGCAGAGCACGAGCAGAACAAGGCGCAGGCTGCCCGCGAGCAGGACAGGGCGCAGGATATCACGCAGCCGAGCGACAGCTTCCGCGAGAAGAACACCGAGAGCCGCAGGTGCGACATACCCGCGCAGGAGGGGCAGGAGCAGAACATAGGCAAGGGCTTCAAATTCACCGACCTAAAGGGAATGAAAATGAACCCGAATTTCGGCAAGCTTTTCGGAGCAATCCTGATGGACTTTCTGCTGTGGTCATGGCTCATCTGTATGCTCGGCAGCATTGCGATAGGGCTGCTGACAGGAGGTATCGGTACTATCGGCACGGGCTGCGGCGTTATTTTCGCGGGCACGACGGGATTTTTCCTCATAAGCAGAATATTTCTGGGCGTAGGTATCATTTCGCTCGGAGTTATAATTTTCCTGCTGGGAATGCTGCTTGTCAAGGGCATTATCGGCATGATAAAGAAGATCGTCATGATGCACGTCAAGGCGCTGTATGATATATAAGGAGGCGGTAATATGAAGCATTTATTCGGTATTTTTATTCCTCTGTGCATATGCAGCTTTATCGCCTTCGGCATATCCGTCGCGATAATGGGTGTGCAAGGCAGCGCCGCCGCTGAAGGCAGCACCGTTGATATCACCGAGGACTCATGGACGCGCACCCTCGAGGGCGAATATTCCGACATAGACATTGACGCGGGCGGGCTTACGGTAAAGCTGATACCTGCCGACACAGATGTCACAACGATAAAATATGAGGGACATTCGGTAAGCTCGAACATCAAGACCGAGATAAAGGGCGACACCCTCAAAATAGACACGGGTACATTTATTTCCTTTATGGGTATTAACAAGCTTATCGACAATATCGTCAAGGGAATAGAGAACGGCTTCGTGTTCGATTTCACCGAGGCAAGCCTTGAAATAACCGTTCCCGCTAAGGTATATGACAAGCTTGATATCAACGAGGGCAGCGGCAATATCACCGTAAACGGCATTGAAGCTATGGAATACGATATTGATATCGGTTCGGGAGCGCTTTATTTCACGGGCGGTGATGTGACCGCGGAGAAGCTGGATCTTGACCACGGCTCTGGGTATTTCAGCTTAAAGAATATCCGCACGGAGAAATATGAAATTGACGTCGGCTCGGGCAAATTCGATATTTCGGGGCTTACGGGCAAGGGCGAGTTCAGCATGGGCAGCGGCACAGGCACGCTCGGCTATGGAATTATTGACGGCAATTCCGAAATCGACATCGGAAGCGGCTCGCTTACCGTTGAGCTCCCGACCGACACCAACGCGGTAATCACCGCCGACATCGGCTCGGGCAGCGTTAAGGTAAACGCCTGCGGAGTAAACATTGACCTTGCAAACAAGCAGAAAATAACGCTTGGCGGCGGCGGATATGAAATAAAGACGGAGCTCGGCTCGGGCAGCGTGAAGTTCGTTGACGCCGACAGCGCAGGCAATAACACCGATGAATACTCGGAGGCAGTCGTGACGACCTCCTTAACCGGCAGCGCCGAACCGCAGGAATAAGACGGTAATACGGAATTACGCAAATGACATAAACGGCAGAAACGCACAAAAAAATACCGCATATCCATGCGGTAAACCACAGGTGCGCTCAAAATAAAGGCAATAACCATATCCATAACAGAAATGTACGGGCAATGCCCGCAGCGAAAGGAGTAATTTATTATGGCAGACAAGCAGATCTACAGATTTCCGAACGAGATAGACACGATAGAGATAACCTCGATGGGCGCGGGGATAAAGGTCCTCCCGCACGAGGAAAAGGAGATCTATGTCGAATACGACAACCCCAAGGACACGCCCGAGTTCTGCGCGGTGCTGACGAACAAGACGCTGACCCTCAAGGAGCAGCTTTCCTTCAGCATATTCGGCAACAAGAGCTCGGAGGACTACACCATCACGGTAATGCTCCCGTCGGTATGCTATTCAAAAATCAAGATCAACACCACCTCGGGCGGCGCGGACGTAAGCAATGTTTCGGCGCAGAGCTTTGAGCTCAACACCGCGTCGGGCGAGATAAACGTCAATTCCTATTTTGAGGACATCAGGATAACCTCCGCCTCGGGAAACATCAACCTTTCCAACCCGACGGAAAACACCGCGAAGTCGCTCAAAACGCGCGCTGTATCGGGCAACGCGAACATCAACGGTTACAGAGCGGAGAATTTCTCGATACATTCCGTATCGGGGAGAACCTGCTACAACGGCGCGTGCGGCGCGGGCGAGGTATCCGTTACCTCGGGCAATGTAGATGTGAACTATGCGGAATGGGCGGGCGACCTCAATGTCAGCGCCATAAGCGGCAGCGTGAACATTTCGCTCCCCGCGGACTCCGGACTTGACATCAGCTTCTCGGGTATTTCGGGAATGCTCAAGACGGACATCGGAAATCCCAAGGGCAATTTCATGAACCTCGGAAAGGGCACGTCCGGTCAGTTCGGCGGCGAGAACATTCACAAGCTGACCGTTAACCTCACGAGCGGCGTTGTCACTGCGGCACAGCAGTAAAAATTATCTCCCGTCGGAAACGCCACATTTCCGCAGGGAGTTAATATAAAAGCTATCCCCGACCCCGACGCGAATAAAACGCGCGGGCTATCGGGGATAAATTATTACAATTATTTCATCATTATTACAGGATAATTACAGTTTCATTACAGTTTTGTTACTTATGTTGACTTTTTCGGTTTTTGTGGTAAAATATAGACAACGGGGGAGCGATAACATATATCCTCTATAAATTTTGTTTTTCCGATGCTCACACCTTCATAACTGCCCGGACATTGCCTTCTTGATTCTGCACTAAATTCTTCCCGCTCCCCCGACATCAAATAAACACGACCGCGCTTGGTAATTCCTGCGCGGTCTTTTTTGTGTGTAAAATCGATTTGATATAGGGCGGATTTTTCTGACGTAAATTTAACGGATATTTCATTTGCCTTGGATAGCCGCGGGCGGCGTTTTGTTGTAAAATAACGTTGTACAAAGGGTACGAAAAAGACGAAAAAAGGAGAACGTTTTATGACAAAAGCAAAGAAGATCGCCGCGGCTGTAACCGCCTGCGCGACAATCCTGACCGCCGCTTCCGCTGCGGCGCTCGGTTCGAACAACAGCGGGCTTGAGGTAAGCGCTTCCGCCGCTTCCACCGTAAACGGCAATGCGCCGAAGTACATTTTCATGTTCATCGGCGATGGCATGAGCTATCCTCAGATCCAGGCAACGGCTGACTATTACAGCGCGCTCGCCGACACCAACAACAACGATATCCTCGAGGCGAAAAAAAGACTGAACTTCATGAACTTCCCCGCAGTCGGCTCCGCGAATACATATGATTCCACATCGTTCTGCCCCGACAGCGCTTCGACGGCGACCTCGCTCGCTACGGGTCACAAGACTTACAGCGGCACCATCAACATGGACGAAACCTTCACGACCGAATATGAAACAATCGCCGAAAAGCTCAAGTCGCAGCTCGGATACAAGATAGGAATTATTTCCTCCGTAAACCTCAACCACGCAACCCCCGCCGCTTATTACGCTCATCAGGCAAGCAGAAACAACTACTATGAGATCGGCGTTGAGATGGTAGAGAGCGGGTTTGATTACTTCGCAGGCGGCGCGCTGAAAAAGCCCACCGGCAACGACAAGGATCAGACAAGCGTTTATGAGCTCGCAGAGGAAGCAGGCTACAATGTCATCATGACCTACGAAGAGGCAGAGGCGCTCAAGCCCGAGGACGGAAAGTCTATCCTCATTGCGGAAACTCTCGCCGACAGCGACGCAATGTCCTACAACAACGACCGCGCAAAGGGCGAATGGTCGCTTGCGGATTACGTTGACAAGGGTATCGAAATGCTCGACAACGACAACGGCTTCTTCATGATGGTTGAGGGCGGAAAGATAGACTGGGCTTGCCACGCCAACGACGCAGGCTCAACTATCGCCGATACCGTAGCACTTGCGAATGCGGTAAACGAAGCGCTTGAGTTCTACAAAGAGCACCCCGATGAAACGCTTATCGTTGTAACAGGCGACCACGAAACAGGCGGTCTGACCATAGGCTACGCAGGAACAAATTACGACACCTACCTCACCAACCTCAAAAATCAGAAGATCTCCTACGCTAAGTTTGACAGCGACTATGTTGCAAAGTACAAGGAGAACAACACCTCGTTCGAGAGAGTTCTCAAGGACGTAAAGAAGCTGTTCGGTCTTATGACAGCGGACGACAAGGACGCCGAGAGCAACCCCAACCTCGTGCTGACAGAATACGAGCTTTCCAAGCTGAGAGCGGCTTATGACAAGACAATGAGCGGCGAAAAGGTTACTACTCAGGAGGAATATGTACTGTACGGTACCTACGAGCCCCTGACCGTTACAATAACCCACCTGCTCAACAACAAGTCGGGTATCAACTTCGCGTCCTACGCGCACACCGGCGTACCGGTAGGCGTATTCGCTAAGGGTACAGGCTGCGAGCTGTTCAACGGCTACTACGACAACACAAAGGTTTATGAGAAGCTTGCGAAGCTGACAGGCGTTCAGTGATAACTTCCCGAAATATCTTATAAAATCCCCCTTGATCCCCAAAGTCCCCCGCTTGCACTGCGAGCGGGGGATATCGGGTATTCACGGAAAAGCACATTTCACTTTCCGACGATCGCGGCAGTTCCCAAAAACAGCGAAATATCCATAAAAGAAAGGACAGCTCCCCCATATATGAAATTCTACGAAAAACCAAAGAATGCTAAAGAAATGATAAGGTACTATTCCCCGATACTTGTTACGGCGGTAATGATATTGATACTGCTGCTGATACCGACAGGGTTCGAGGGCGCGCTTATTTATAACGGCACCGAACGCGTCAGCGCGGAGGTGGTTTCCGTCGACAACAGCATGATAATCGACACGGGACTTATCCGCTCGGGCGAGCAGACCTGCCTTGTGAAATTCCTAGAGGGGCAGTTCAAGGGGCAGACCTGTTCGGCAGTAAATATGCTGTCGGGGTCGCTCGAGCTGGACAAGATATTTACCAAGGGCGATACCGCATATGTTGTCATAAGCCACAGAAACGGAGAGATAATAACCGTTTCGATGATAGACTATTTCAGGCTGCCGTGGGAGCTGATACTGGCGGCGGTATTCGTGGTGTTCCTTGTGCTGTTCGCGGGTCAGACGGGACTTCGCGCGGTGCTGTCGTTTATCCTTACGATACTCTGTATATGGAAGCTGGTCGTCCCGTTTTACTTAAACGGTGTATCTCCGATAGTTATGGGAATTATCATTGTTTCCCTGCTGTCGGTGATGATAGTTTCGCTGGTGTATGGGTTTGACAAAAGGGCGCTTGCAAGCTCGTTCGGGATAATCGTCGGGCTTGGATTTACGGCGGCGCTCGGCGCGCTGTTCACGAATTTGATGAAGATACACGGCGCGGTCATGAGCTACTCGGAAAGCCTTATTTACAGCGGCTATCAGCATCTTGACCTTACACAGATATTCATGGCTTCAATATTCATCGGCTCCTCGGGCGCAATGATGGACCTTGCGGTGGACATCACCTCGGCGGTATACGAGGTGATACAGAAAAAGCCGGATATCACCGCAAAGGAGGCGGTGAAGTCCGGCATGAACGTCGGGCGCGCGGCAATGGGCACGATAACCACAACGCTGCTGCTCGCGTATTCGGGAAGCTGCGTGGCAATGCTTATGGTATTTATGGCACAGGGCACTCCGCTCGACTGCATACTTAATTACAAATACGTTGCCGCCGAGCTTATCCATACCATTGCGGGAAGCTTCGGCATAGTTATAGTCGCGCCGCTGACCGCGATAGCGAGCGGGATACTTCTTACCGAAAAGAAAAGCTGAAATATCATATAGCGTACCGTGCGGAATTATCCGCGCGGTATTTTTTTCGGTTATTCGAAAATCTCCCGCAGCCCATTAAACAGTTTCCCGAAAAAACCGGAAGCTGTTTCGGTGTTATTGCGCTCGTCGTAGATACGGCATATTTCCCTTGCGGCGGGGTCGTTTGGTTCCTTTTCCCAATCGCCCGTGGAGCGCAGCAAAATAAGCTCCTCGCCGCGCAGCGCGTACAGAGAATACTGCCCCATATCACGGGCGGCGCTGCGCTCGGAGTAGCCCGCGGAGGCGTCGATTTTCTCTATCTGCTCGGTGATATCGGCAAGCTTGCTTTCGCTCAATACTCCGTACTGCTTCGGCTCGTTTGTTTCGATAAGCTCCCGCATAAGACCGAGGAACTCTGTCTGTAAGTAGTCATGCGACGCTATATCAAAGCCGTACAGATTTCCCGCGCGGTCGATGACCCAGCCGTTGTCCTGCTTTTCCCATGCGTAATTCGTGTGGTGTAAAACAAGCAGCACGTCGTTTTCGTCAGCCTTCGCGGGCTGTGCGTTTGCCGCCTGCTCGGAGAGCAGCTCGCGGAAGCGGTTCTCCGTTTCGCGGTCCTTAACGGCGTAACGCCTTGTGATACCGTCGCCGCTGATCAGGAAGCATTCACCTGTCATATTGACGAAAGGCGCGCCGTCGAGCGGGTCGGTGCCGTATTCCTCGCCGCACCATGTGTAGCTCATGGTGACCTCTTTCCCGTCGGGATAGGTCAGGACAAGCTTCGGGCAGACAGAAAGGCAGTTGTCGCCGTCAATGGGCTCGCACTGCTGCTGTGCCTCGATAATTCCCCACAGCTCGTTCAGGACTTCCGCGTCGGTTATCTCGACGGTTACCGTTTCGTATGATCCGTCGGGCTCGGCGTAGTCAACGGCGGCGACTGTCGCACCGGCGGTGTTTTTTGCGGTAAGCGTGCCGTTCGTTGCCTGACAGCCCGTGAAAAGCAGAATAATTGTCAGCAGCGCTGCTATGATCGTTTTCATGGTGATACCTCCCTTGAATTTTTGTTTTATATATAAAACTTAGCCTTTAATAAAAAGGTTGCATTCCTCACGCAAAAAACCTTGCCGCCGCGCGGCAATATGGGTTGACAAGCACACCGGAATATGCTATAATATTCATATATTTGAGGGAGTAGATGGCGCAATAGGCGTGCCAAGTCAACACACCGACTTAAAGTCTGGCTTGGATCAAACAACGAGACTCAAGTACAGCATAGCTGTACCTGCGTCTTTTTTTATGCTCGGGTGCGGATATGCGCCCGATTTTTTATTTTACGAGGAAAACAGGAGGAAAACATGGGGATAATTGAATTGCTGCTGCTTGCAGTCGGATTGTCAATGGACGCGTTTGCGGTGTCAATATGCAAGGGGCTTTCGGTGAGCAGGCTCAGCCCGAAGCACTATTTGCTTGTCGGCGCGTGGTTCGGGGGATTTCAGGCGCTAATGCCGCTTATCGGCTATTTCCTCGGCTCGACGTTTGAAAAGTACATAGTGAGCTTTGACCATTGGATAGCGTTCGCGCTGCTTGCGCTTATCGGCGGGAATATGATCCGCGAGTCGCTGTCAAAGGATGAGGAGGACGCTGACGGCAGCTTCGGGTTCAGGAGTATGCTGCTGCTCGCGGTCGCAACGAGTATCGACGCGCTCGCGGTCGGGGTGACGTTCGCGCTTGTGTCGGACGTGAATATTTTCGCGTCGGTCGGCGTTATCGGCGTGACGACGTTCCTGCTTTCGGCGGTCGGGCTGAAAATAGGAAATGTTTTCGGCGCGAAATACAAATCAAAGGCGGAGCTTGTCGGCGGCGTTATCCTTGTGCTTATCGGCGTCAAAATACTGCTGGAGCACCTCGGCGTCATCAGCTTTTGATAATAAAAGCGCGCAGCGGCATTGCTCCCGCAGCGCGCCTTGTTTTACCGTCGGTCACTTCTTGTCATAGTCCTCAAGAAAATTATGAACTACCCCGTCCTTCTTGTAGGAAATTATTGTGTCAAGCTTGACATTTTCAACGCTTCGGAAAATGTTCTGCTCTATCTGCGGATTTCCCTTTGCAAGCTTTGCAATGAGCTGCTTTATCTCAAGGCGCTTTGAACCGGTCGGGCTGCTTTTGCCTGTGCTTACGGAGCAGGTGTCGGTAAAGCGGCAGGCGCATTGTATAAAGTGGAGGTCGTTGCTGTTGCGCCAGCGTATTATGTCCGCCTCGCGGATAAGGTACATCGGGCGTATTACCTCCATACCCTCGAAATTGTCGCTGTGAAGCTTCGGCATCATCGTCTGCACCTGACCGCCGTATATCATGCCCATGAGTATCGTTTCGATAACGTCGTCAAAGTGGTGCCCGAGGGCTATCTTGTTGCAGCCGAGCTCCTTTGCCTTGTTGTAAAGGTGCCCTCTGCGCATTCGCGCGCAAAGGTAGCAGGGGTTGTTTTTAACGTTGTACACCGAGTCGAATATCCTTGTTTCAAAAACAGTTATCGGTATGCCGAGCATTTTTGCGTTGCCCTCAATAATAGCGCGGTTCTCGCTGCTGTACCCCGGGTCCATGACAAGGAACGTCAGCTCGAACGGGAATTTGTTGTGCAGGCGCAGCTCCTGAAACAGCTTCGCCATGAGCATGGAGTCCTTTCCCCCAGAAATACAAACGGCGATCCTGTCGTTCGGCTGAATGAGCCGGTAATCATTCACCGCCTTGATAAAACGGCTTAGTATCGTCGTGTGATAGGTCTTTCGCAGACTGCGCTCTACCGCGTCGGCGCGGCTTTCGGCGGCAAGGTGCTTTTTCAGCCAGTCGGCATAGCCGCCCGTCAGGTTGTACGCGTCATAGCCGCCGTCGCGCAGATTTTCGGCTATTTCACGGCTGATAATGCCGCTTCGGCAGCAAATAACAAGCTTCTTCCCGCGGTACGACTCGGCGCGCTCGGCAGAAAATTCCCCCTGCGGTATATTTATCGCGCGGTCAATGTGACCGTACTCAAACGCATATTTGTCGCGTATGTCAATAAGCGCATATTCATCGCCGGAAAGCCGCGAAAGCTCCTCAACAGTTATCTCCATATTTCATCTCTCCTTTTGTTAATGGTATTATAACACAAAACCCAAACAATGTCTATCGCAAAACCCA